>JAKSCL010000378.1 GCA_022360615.1 Hyphomicrobiales bacterium | reverse complement strand
TCGGTTGCGAACAATATTCGCGAAATGTACCCGGTTGTTGAAAGGACCAGATCATCCTGGCCGGTATGCTCCTTGAGGACACCGACCGCCTCCTCAATGCTCATCGAATACGGCACCGGATCGTATTCAGGACTGCTGGACCGGACTGGAGACAATTGTCCTTTTCGAAACAGTATCGCATAAGGCATCCCCTTTCGACGCGCCTGCTCCGCTTTCGCTAAAGCTTGGTAAAGTTCGGTTTCATCCTCCGAGAACGAACTGAAACCAATCGAAAACTGCTCGAGCAAATTGTAAGAATTCAAACCCATTTCACGATGTTGCGGCTCATCGGGCGTCTCATCCGGGTGCCCCCGAACGGAGATCAGCAGCAAAACCGGAATTCGGTTGATGAGCAAAAGAGAGGTCAGCGGATTGATGGCATTGCCTAGACCTGAATTTTGAAGCGCAACGACACTACGATGGCCGGCAAGCGTCGATCCAGCCGCCAGTGCTAAGGCGCTCCCCTCATTCGCTGCCTTTATGTCGGTAAAGTCCCGGTCCGCACCGACCCGTTGAAACAGATCAGCGAAATTGGAACAGGGCACACCGGAGAAATACCTGTAACCGTGTTTTTTTAAGATTGCCAAAAACGCGTCCGTCGAGATAGCCATATCAACCTCTCATGCGCGGAGTATTTGCGTTCAAATCGAGCGGAAGTGCTCAGGTTGATTTGTGGCCAATGATAAGGCTGCGGTTACAGATCGAGCGATAATACTCGATGCCCTGGAAACCGGCGCCTTCAAACAGCTTCCTCATATCCTCGAAACTGTAGCATCGCCCTTCGTACGACGTGGTTAGAAGGACCGAATATTCGGCTTCCAATGCTGGCGCGGGCTGTCCATTCCGGTCGTCTGGATGGCAACTATAAACTGCAATGCGGCCACCTGGAGCAAGCGCTTCATGCGATTTGGCAAGCAACAAAGCGACCTTCTCAAATCCCCAGTTATGCAGAACGTGAGAATACAGATGCAATGAAGCGTCTGCTGGAAAGCTATCAACAAACATGTCGCAGGTTGAAACAAAGGCCCGGCTATCCAAGAGCCCCTTTTCCTGAAGACATGCTTTAGCCAAATCATCCACCGGAGGCCGTTCCAAAATGGTGGAGGAAAGACGTTCGTTACTATTCAATAGATGGGCGGAATAAATGCCGGAACCACCGCCGATATCTAGCATTTTGGTGTCATTTGAACAATCAAGAAGACGGGTTAGATCAGGAGCGAATATCCGACCGCGTTCTTCCATACCTCGTGTATTGAGATCCGCAAAATCATCAGTTTGCATCAAATCATCCCAGGTGGTGCCGATGCCACGCTCGACATGCCATGTATCGGATTCGTCAAAACGCAAAACATCATAGATTTCGCGCACGGATGACTTATATTTCATCGTAGCGATATACGAGGCAACATTTTCCGGTGATTTTTGGCTCAGGAACCGCCTAGCTTCGTTGCTGACATGGTAACGCCCGTCTTTTTGCGAAAGCAAAGTCCACGCTTCAAACAAGCGAAGCATTGTTTGAGCAGGACGCTCCTTCAAAGAAAAACGCTCAATGATGCCTCTCTCCGTCGCAGGATTCCCGTCAAGCCAGGTAAACAAATCAAGCCAAGATACCGCTGCAATATAGAGATCGTTTGAATACGAGCTATCTCGCCATTGAATAATTTTTTCTATATCTACAATATTTTTTGATTCTTGAACTTGTAATTTTGACACGTTTTGTAACATAAAACTCTCCTAGGCGAAAGTGTTAGGGAAAAGAAACACAGGAATTTATCAACCTGCAAGGCAGTCAAGAGGCATGAGATTTTGGAAGATATTTCGCCTCTGCTTCCGACAACTCGGCATAGCGAAGTAAATCGAACACCTCACCGAGGCCAGCGACCTCGCTCTCAATGTTCACGAGACTCTCCTCCTCAAGAATCTGGCTGCAGACATCACGCATCGCCGAGACAGAAGCGCGCATGTTGTGGTTGGCCCAGATGATCGTTGAAATACCGGCATCGCGGAACTGCGCTGTGGGCGTGCGGTAATATTTTGTCGGAACGATCAAAACAGGTTTTTTATTCCGCCATTGCTGCGCGAATTCGAGGATTTCATCCGCATCGGCTTTGCGGGAATGAATGAGGATCGCGTCTGCTCCGGCCTCCGCATAGGCATCGGCGCGCACGAGCGCTTCATCCAGATCACGTCCCGCAATGAGCGCTTCGAGTCTCGCAACCAAGACGAATTCCCGATCAGGAATTGTGTCCTTTACAGCGCTTAAGCGGCCGCAAAACTCCTTAATCTCCGCAAGGGGGTGACGGTCGCCAACAAAGGAGTTCATTTTCGGAAAGCCCTTGTCTTCCAGGCAGACGCCCGCCGCCCCGCGCCGCCAGAGTTTGTGGCTGACAAGGCGTGCATTGTTGAAATTGCCGAAACCGGAATCCCCGTCGACCAAAACAGGTAAGTTCGATGCATCGGCAATGCGTTCCACGGCGTCGACAAGCTCGGTCCAGGACGCTTCATTCGTGTCGCGGTAACCCAGCGTGGAAGATATTGACAGGCCCGAAGCCCATAGGCCTTTAAACCCTACTTTGGCCGCGATGCTTGCCGACAATGCGTCATGGGCCTCCATCAAGAATGACAGTTCATTGGCATAAACGAACTGCCGCAGGGCAGTTGTCATACCCGCCTCACGCAGCGGAAGATGAGAATTTAATGTAGCAACCATTTACTTACCATCCCAAGGAGCAAAACTAACATTCGGTAAAAACTAAATGGAAAACGCGTCAATTCAATAGATAACGGCAAATTTAAATGTGTTAATTTTAAGATATTGATACATTTGCGGATATATCGTTTCGATACAAATATTTTAAGCGATATATCGGCTGATATATTCTATGAAAATCAGAAAATTTAAACCATTTGATATAAGAAATGCTATAAAAAATATTTTCGTTCTGCGAAGTATGAATATAAACCGATGGATTATTTAACACGAAAAGTGTTAGATTGATTAGGAGATCTGTTTTGTTTTATAGTAAAGAGCAGGATGATGACACATCAACGGATGTCACGGTTCAAGTCCATTCGCATCTTCGAAGGATGATCCTCTTTCATCATTTGCCACCGGGATCACGCCTAAACATAAGATGGATTGCGAACAAGATGAATGTTAGCGCGACGCCTGTCAGAGAATCGCTGATCCGCCTTGCCGAGGAAGGATTAATTGGGCTCACACCCGGACGCGCTTACTATACCAAACCTCTTTTAGCTAACGAAATCACCGAAGAGTATGAAACAGCACTATTGATTCTCAAATATTCTGTAGAGAGAAACATTACAAAATTCTCAGGATCGATTTTACGTAAACCAATCAGATTTGGAGAAAACATTAGAAGTGATGAAATTGCACCAAATCTCACCCGATCTTATTCGATTTTTTTGGAATCCTTGTACGAACAGATTGTCAATTTATCTGCAAATGCAAAGATGTTACAAATAATACGTCATTTCAACAACAGGACAACGCACATCAGGGAGATAGATATTGAGCGGCCCGACCGTCTGGCCGAAATCACCGCCAATACGACGGAACTCATAGATTTGCTGGAAGCACAGAATACGGAAGGAGCAATCCAAAACCTTCAAAATCAGTATAGGACGAAAGTCGCACAAATCGAGCATTTGGTTATGGTCGCGAATTCAAGGGCGCTGGCAAATGAGAACCCTTTTGATAAATGACCGTGCGGCCACGTCTGGTGAACCGCTGACGCAAATGTATGAACAAGGGAGAAAGGTCACGATGTTGATGGGAGATCATAAACTAGAGAATGCGGCCCGAAGTATGAGAGACGATTTCGAGATGGCTTATGTCATCATGAAATACGGAACCCAAAAAGATATGCAGGGCTTTTACATGCACGGCTTGAGAGTGCCGGAGGTTATTCACCAATGGGAAGAAGGAACGCCGCTCCCGCCGCCTGAAAATTACGTTGCCGAGGTCAGTGTTTTTAAAGAACATCTCCATGACCGTATGGCGGGCCTGGCCCGTAACGAATGGATGATGAAAACAATTTGGCAGTTCAACAAGCGCTCCAGGGAATTCCGGGATTTGGAACTGGAAAACCCGGACACCGCTGGCGGCGTTATTGTTCGCTCTCGTCAGCTTCTAACGGCGCTTTTCGATTACGATAAACATCGCGTGGCAAAAATTCTGGACGAATGCTTGCAAGTTAAAAATAAGTACATTTATGAAATAATGTCGAAAATCCTTTCAAAAACCCCCGAAAAACACCCTGAGGAGGTTTAGAAGAACAGACGGTTTAAAAGATTTTGATTCGAAATAGAAAGAATATACCGCTGCTTATCTTAAACAAACACCCCTCCTTTATTCCTTCTCCATCACTCATCTATAAATAAGCTTTTCTTCTCGGCAAACTCCAGACTCCCTTGCAGGGGCACAAGGAAGGGATTTGTTCGTCTGATCTGTCGTGTTGTGGCGGCCGGCGATCCAGCATGTCTCGCCACCGAAAGTGTGAAAGGCGAAGGAGAGCAGCAACCGGCGCGCCCCGAACAGCGTAGTCCGGCGGCTTTGGATCATCACGCGCAGCCCGATCAGGCCGGACGCACATCGGAACGGCGCCGCCGAAGTGGTGCGGGCGGCCGGACTCGAACCGGCACAGAGGTTACCCTCCGAGGGATTTTAAGTCCCTTGCGTCTACCAATTTCGCCACGCCCGCTAAAGCAAATCCGGGGAAAGCATATCCCCCCAAAATTCAGGTCGCTTGACCTGGGATGGGAGCCGGTTTCCACCACGATTCGCAGCCGAACGGGAACCTAAAGCACGATCCGAAAAGTGGGAACCCTCGGCTGACGGCCGCCCGAAACGATATCGCGGCAGTGCCAAGTCCGGATAAATCGCGCTTCAAAACAAACCATAAAGCGAACATCCGGTTCAAACCGAACGGATTTCGCTCAGAACCGTTGTGACCATTTTAACGAATGGCCGCGCGGGCGGCGGCGGCCTTCAGCTCCCTCCTCCGCGATTTCCTTAGGTTTGATGGGAACGTCCTGGATCGGGACAGGAGTGGCGGAAAAAGACGGCACGCGACTTGCTGTCTTCGGATACGGACATGCGTTCAGCGAAAGAGGCCGGCCATGGCAACAGCTGTTTATTCCGACAGCGGAAACATTCCGTGCCAAAGCGCGAGGAACCGCGCAGCCGCGCCCCGCTCGCCCTGCAAGACACCGCCACCGTCCGCCAATGGGCCGCCAAGGCAGGACCTGTTGCGAAGGGAGAAAAGACAGTGACGCGTTCAAGGAACCTCTTGCCCAAACTAGACACGCTCGGTGCGCCGCTCGGCTTCGAAGATTTCCCGGCGGCCGAACCGCCTCGGCGCGCCGCCCGCTACAGCATCGGCATCGATTCCTTATCCGATGAAGCATGGGACGCAGCCGTGAGCGGATTTGCCGACCTCTCGCTCGAGCAATCCGCCGCCTACAACACGGCACGCTGGGGCAAGGAACGCGGCGGCGGTCACGTCCTGATCACCGAAGGAGAGACCGTCATCGGCGGCGCGCGCGTGGTCGAACTCAAAGTGCCGGGCCTCAAGAAAGGGCTTGCTTATGTGAAGTACGGGCCGATCTGGCGGCGCAGGGACCGCCCGCCCTCCGCAGAGCATTTCGACGCGGTCATCACCGCTCTGGTCGATGAATACTGCAACAGGCGCGGCTTGCTTCTTTCGGTCCTGTCACGCCCCAATCCGGACTTCACCGCGCTCGAAACCGCACGCCTCAAAACCCACGGTTTCGAAATCCGGCGCGCCCAGGAGGACCGCGAGCGCTACTTCGTCAACCTGACGATCGATGACGATGCTCAACGCAACAGTGTTTCGCGCAATTGGCGGCAAAACCTGAAAAAGGCCGAAAAAAGCGGCTTGACCTTCGCAATACCGGACAAAGAACCGGCCTTTCGCCAATTCGTCGGCCTCCACCGGTCGATGGTGGAGCGGAAGAACGCCGCAAAAGGCGATGCCGTCGATCTCGTGCCTTACCTGCAATCGCATCTGCCGGAAATGGCACGCCCCCGCATCGTTATCGCAT
Organism: Hyphomicrobiales bacterium; assembly: GCA_022360615.1. Classification (GTDB taxonomy): domain Bacteria; phylum Pseudomonadota; class Alphaproteobacteria; order Rhizobiales; family JAKSCL01; genus JAKSCL01. Next base: position 30,045 of record JAKSCL010000378.1, on the reverse strand, counting down.
ACAAGGATGGCCAACCGGTCACCGGCGCCGTCATCGCGACGCTCGGCGATACCGCCTACTATATTTACGGCGCGACCAACGCCGAGGCCCTGCCCATCCGGGCCGGTTACGGCCTGCATTGGTGGATCGTCAACTGGCTCTCCGCTCAAGGCCTGAAATGGTATGACCTTGGAGGAACGGTGGGCAATGCCGGCCTTCGCCAGTTCAAGAAAGGCTTCGCCGGAACCGCCGGCCGCATCGTCGAGATGCCGCCGGAGTTCGATTATTGGCACCGGGACGGCGACCGCCTAGCGGGCGACATTCTGTTTGCGGCGCGTGGCTTCTCCAAAGGGCTTGCGGGCGTCCGCGGCCTGGTACGCGGCAGATGACGAGGAAACAGGGGCAAACAACGCCGTCGCCCTGAAGCGGCTCAAGACGCCCCTCCCTCGCGGATGGGTGGAGAGAACTGCAGCGCCAGGTCCCAGGGAAAGTTGATCCAGGTGTCCTGGGAGACCTCGGTGATGTAGGTATCGACCAAGGGCCGCCCCAAGGGTTTGGCGTAGACGGTGGCGAAATGCGCATCCGGCAGCATCGCCCGCACCTCGCGCGCCGTGCGTCCGGTATCGACAAGATCATCGACGATCAAAACGCCTTTGCCGCTTGCACCGCGCAGTTCGCCTGTCACCTCTTTCAAAAGGACGAGATCGCCCTGCTCGTTCTTATGCGAATAAGACGAGATGCACACCGTCTCAATCAGACGCACATCGAGTTCGCGCGAAATGATGGCGGCCGGCACAAGTCCGCCGCGCGCGATTGAGACGATGCCCCGGAACGGCCCCTTCCCGGCGAGCCGCCAGGCAAGCGCGCGGCAATCACGGTGGAACTGCTCCCAGGAGACCGGGAAAGATCTCTCGCCCGCGCCCGTCACGGCTTAAAGCCTTTCCCCGTCTCAGATGCTGCGGCACCATCCTTTGCAGGCCAATTGGCGACAAGCGCCTCCACGGCTTCCGCCGCCGCCTTAAGCTTCTCCTCATCGCGGCTGCGCACGACGACACGGGTCGAGAACACGCCCTCCGCGTATTGCGGATAGCTGCCGATCGCCACGTCCGGGAACTTTGCCTGGATTTGCCCGAGCGCGGGAGCCAGATCGCCCTCCTTGATCTCCACTGGAATCTCACGCGCGAGAACCGGCGTGCCCGCGCCGAGCGTCGGCAGCACATTGTCGAGCATCCGGTGCATGATCATCGGCACGCCGGCCATGACAATAACATTGCCGATCCTGAAACCGGGCGCTTTCGAGACGGGATTGTCGATCAAATCGGCGCCTTCGGGAATCCGCGCCATGCGCAGCCGCGCCGCGTTCAAATCTTCTTCGTGATAGCGCTCCCGCATCACGGCAAGCGCGCGGGGGTCGATGTCGATCGGCACCCCGAAAGCTTTCGCGACCGCATCGGCGGTGATGTCGTCATGTGTCGGTCCGATCCCGCCCGTCGTGAACACGTAGGTGTAGCGGGCGCGCAAGGCATCGAGGGCGGCGATGATCTCGTCCTCAACATCCGGAACGATCCGGGCTTCTTTCAGGTCGATGCCGGATGCCGTCAGGGTCTCGGCGATATAGCCGATATTCTTGTCCCTCGTCCGGCCCGAGAGGACCTCGTCGCCGATAACGAGAATCGCCGCGGTCGGCGCTTCGCTCACAGTCTCGCTCATCTCATCCACCTTCGTGCTCACGCCCGTCTAACGAAGCACGTCTTGCGAGACAAGCACCCTCGTTTGGGCAACTTTGCCGTGCCGGCGGTTGCAGACCCGGCACCGTGTGGTTATGCGATGCAAGATGAAGTTCCCCTCTCCCCTCATTCCGGCGACCCTGCGCCGCCGCTACAAGCGTTTCCTGAGCGATGTGACGTTTGAGGACGGGACGACCGTCACGGCCCATTGCCCGAATTCCGGGTCGATGCTGGGTCTGAGCGATCCCGGCCTGAAGGTCTGGGTCTCGCATTCGGATTCGAAAACGCGCAAACACGCCCACACGCTTGAATTGATCGAACTGCCGGACGGCAATCTTGCCGGCGTCAACACCGGCCGTCCGAACGCCATTGTCGCCGAAGGGATCGAGGCGCGCAGGATCGCACCGCTTTCAGGCTATTCGGCGCTGCGCCGCGAAGTCCGCTACGGCAAGAACAGCCGCATCGACATCCTCCTTCAAGCGGACGGACGCCCCGACTGCTATGTGGAGGTGAAGAACGTCCACCTTGTGCGCGAAGCCGGGCTTGCCGAATTCCCCGATTCGGTCACAAGCCGGGGTGCCAAACACCTCGTCGAACTGGGCGATATGGTGGACGAAGGCCACCGCGCGGTCATGGTGTTCCTTGTCCACCGCACGGGCACGAACCGGTTCGGGCTTGCCGCAGACATCGACCCCGCCTATGCCGCGGCCTTCAAGACCGCGCGCGGCAGGGGCGTTGAAGCGGTCGCGCTTTCAGCCGATATAACGCCCGAAGAGGTCATCATCGGCGGGGAGCTTCCGATCACCGGGCCGGGCGAAGCACCATAGCCAGTGCGGGTCCTGCCGGTTACCATGAAGCAAACGGGCATGCGTTTTCGCATCCATGAAGCGCCCGCAAAGGACGGCATAATCACATGATGGACACGACCTACATCCCCGCGCGCGAGGCGCCGGAAAAGAACACGGGTCAGATCAAGCTTCACGATACGGACGCATTCGAGGGCATGCGCAGGGCCGGACGGCTGACCGCGGAGCTGCTTGACCTGATGGTGCCGGAAGTCCAGCCCGGCGTGAACACGTTGAAGCTCGACAAGCTCGCTTTCGAATTTGCCATGGACAACGGCGCCTACCCCGCCCCCCTCCTCTACCGGGGCTATCCGAAATCGATCTGCACCTCGGTCAACCATGTGGTCTGCCACGGCATTCCAGGCGAAAAGCCGCTACGCGAGGGCGATGTCATCAATATCGACGTGACCCTCATCGTCGATGGCTGGCACGGCGACTCGAGTCGCATGTACCCGGTCGGCGCGGTGCCCCGGCGCGCGGAACGGCTGCTTGACGTCACCTACGAAGCGATGATGCGCGGCATCGCCGCCATTGAGCCCGGCGCGGCGACGGGGGATATCGGGGCGGCCATCCAAAAATACGCCGAGACCGAACGCACGAGCGTGGTCCGCGATTTCTGCGGCCACGGCCTTGGCCGCATCTTCCACGACGTTCCCAACATCCTGCACTATGGCCGTCCGGGCGAAGGCGTGAAGCTGAAGCAAGGCATGCTGTTCACCGTCGAGCCGATGATCAATCTCGGCCGTCCGCATGTGAAGGTGCTTGCCGACGGCTGGACGGCGGTGACCCGCGACCGCTCCTTATCGGCCCAGTTCGAACACACAGTCGGGGTCACAGAAGACGGCGTTGAGATCTTCACGCTTTCGCCCGCCGGTCTGCACAAGCCGCCCTATCACGGCACCATTCAGTGAGCGGAATGCGCGACGCGGGCGCACGAAACAAAACGGCTCACTATCACGGCCACCGCGACAGGCTGCGCGCCCGCTTCCGTGAACAGGGCGGCGAGGCCCTTCCCGATTACGAACTCCTGGAGCTTCTTCTGTTCCGCGCCATTCCGCGCCGCGACACCAAACCGATCGCCAAAGCGCTGATCGAACGTTTCGGATCGTTCACGGAGGTGCTGGGCGCACCGGCGGAACGCCTGCGTGAGGTGCCGGGAATCGGCGATGCCGTCGTCACCGAACTGAAATTGATGGAAGCCGCCGCCCAACGCTATGCCCGCGGACAGGTCAATGAGCGCCAGGTGCTTTCATCCTGGGATGCCGTTCTCGATTACTGCCGGGCATCGATGGCGTTCGATACGCGCGAACAGTTCCGCATACTCTTCCTCGACAAGCGCAACGGTCTGATTGCCGATGAGGTGCAGCAGACCGGGACGGTTGACCACACGCCGGTCTACCCGCGCGAGGTGGTCAAGCGGGCTCTTGAGCATTCGGCCTCGGCCATCATCCTCGTCCACAATCACCCCTCGGGCGATCCGACGCCGTCGCGCGCCGATATCGAGATGACCAAGGTCATCGCCGGGATCGCCAAGCCCCTCGGCATCGCGCTCCATGACCACATCATCGTCGGGCGCCAAGGCCACACGAGCTTCCGCGCGGAGAAACTGTTCTGACACGTCGCTGACCCTGCTGCCCGGAATTTTGGCACACCAGCAAACCCGCTGCACAGGAATTGCGCATTGAAACCTCTCCATGCAGTTTTCTTGCGCCGTGACTGGTGAGAGACTTACGCTTTACCGCGACGGGAAAACGTGCGGAGGCTCCCATCAGCGTAACGGAAACGCCTGTCTTTTTTGACGAAATGCGGCTGTCGAATGGGAAGTGCCGCGATGCCTATGGCCGCCTTGACAACTGGATGAGCGGCATAGACCCGGAGTTCCTGCTCAAGCGCCAGAAGGAAGCCGAGCTTCTCTTCCGCCGCATCGGTATCACCTTTGCCGTTTACGGCGAAACGACGCCGCAAGAGCGCATCATCCCCTTCGACGTCATCCCGCGGCTGATCACGGCGCCGGAATGGGGAAAACTGACCGCCGGGCTCGAACAAAGGGTGCGCACGCTCAACGCCTTCCTGTCTGATATCTACGGACCCGCGGAGGTGCTGCGCGCGGGTATCGTCCCGCCCGACCTCATCTACCAGAACCCGGCCTTCCGGCCGGAGGCAAAGAACATCGCACCGCCCGGCGGCGTCTATGTGCCGATTGCCGGCATCGATGTGGTGCGCGTGGACGCGGACACGTTCTACGTTCTCGAAGACAATGTCCGCACGCCCTCCGGGGTCTCTTACATGCTGGAAAACCGCGAGACGATGATGCGGCTTTTCCCCGAACTCTTCGAGAACCACTCAATTGCGCCGGTGGACTCCTATATCGACCGTCTGCTGGCGACCTTGAAATCCATTGCGCCGGACGGCTCCGGAGCCAATCCGGAAGTCGTGATCCTGACACCTGGCCCCCTGAACAGCGCTTATTACGAGCACACCTTTTTGGCCGACAAGCTGGGCGTCGAGCTGGTCGAAGGCATCGATCTCTTCGTACGCGAAGGCTTCGTTTACATGCGCACCACCGAGGGTCCGCGAAGGGTGGATGTCATCTACCGCCGCGTCGATGACGATTTCATGGACCCTCTCACCTTCCGGGCCGAATCCGTCCTCGGCGTACCTGGCCTGATGAGCGCCTACCGGGCCGGGAATGTGAGCCTTGCAAACGCCATCGGCACCGGGATCGCCGATGACAAGGCGATCTACACCTACATGCCGGACTTCGTGAGATTCTATCTGGGCGAAGAGCCGATCCTGAAAAACGTGCCCACCTGGCGCTGCCGCGAAGAGGATGCACGCATCCATGTCCTGGAGAACATCGGCGATCTGGTGGTCAAGGAGGTGGACGGCTCGGGCGGTTACGGCATGCTGATCGGACCGAAGGCGGATGAAGAGGAAATCGAGACTTTCAGGGCGCGGATCAGGGCCGCGCCGGCAAAATACATCGCACAGCCCACCCTCTCGCTATCGACCTGCCCGACGCTCGCAAACAACGCCATCCAGCCGCGCCACGTGGATTTGAGACCCTTCGTTCTTACCGGTTCAAAGGGCATTTCGATCGTGCCTGGCGGGCTTACGCGCGTCGCGCTGCGCGAGGGCTCGCTCGTCGTCAATTCCAGCCAGGGCGGCGGCACCAAGGACACATGGGTGCTCCATGGCGGCTGAGACCGGCGCTTTGCGGGCTGGCGAAAGAACGCCATGCTGAGCCGCCACGCCAACGATCTCTATTGGATGGCGCGTTACGTCGAACGCGCCGACAACCTCGCCCGCATCCTCGACGCAACGCAGCACATCGCATCGATGCCGGCCGCCTTCTCCGGCAATGGCAATGCGTGGGATTCAGCGCTCGCGTCCGCCGCCTGCCAGGACGCCTTCTACCGGTCCTACGACCGCGCCTCGCGCGAGAACGTCGTCGCGTTTCTCGCCTTTTCTGCGGAAAACCCCTCAAGCATCCGCTCCTGCTTCGAGGCTGCCCGCCGCAATGCGCGCTCGGTCCGCACCGCGCTCACCATCGAGGTTTGGGATGCGCTGAACGGCGCCTGGCTCGACATCATGAGTTTCGACGCCAACCAGATGTTGAGCCAGGAATTCATCCGTTTCCTGTCCTGGGTGAAACAATCCTCGCTACTGATCGATGGATCGGCGGTCCGTTCAATGCTGCGCAACGATCAGTTCTTCTTCAACCAGCTCGGCAAATACACGGAGCGCGCCGACAACACGGCCCGTATCCTCGATGTGAAATACCATGTGCTGCTGCCGAAGGATCAACCGGTCGGCGGCGGCCTCGACTATTATCAATGGGCGTCGATCCTGCGGGCGGTCTCAGCGCTCACCAGCTATCATTGGATCTACCGCGACAGCCTCAAACCATGGCTCATCGCCGATCTCTTGATCCTGCGCCGCGAGATGCCGCGCTCGCTCGCGCGCTGCTACGCCAACATCTCCGAACTCCTCACCGAGATCGCCCAGGAATACGGCGAACAGGGCCCGAGCCAGAGCGCGGCGCGCGCTACCTATGCCCGGCTCGCCAACCAGACCATGGACAACATCTTCCAGCGCGGCCTGCATGAATTCCTTCTCGATTTCATTGCCGAGAACAACCGGCTGGGCAGCAGAATCTCCGAGCAATATCTTTCTTGAAGGCCCGTTTCCCGTGGACGTCCTCATCGAGCACACGACGGTCTATGACTATGAAACGCCGTCGAAATACGTGATCCAAAGCCTGCGCAAGACGCCGCGCAATTTCGAAGGCCAGTTCGTGCGCACATGGTGGATTGAAGCGGAGCCGTTCACCAAAATCGTGAAGGAGGAGGACGGCTTTGGAAACCGGGTCCACACGCTCTCGCTGACGGGTCCCATCGACGGCCTCACCGTGAAGGTCAGCGGCCATGTGGACACCTTCGACACAGCCGGGATCATCCGCGGCACCTATGAGCCTTTTCCGCCGGACCTCTACCTGAGCGAGACGCCGCTGACCGCGCCAACGCCTGCGATCCAGGACTTTGCCCGGGATATCCAAGGTAAACATCCCGACGAGAAATTGCCGAGGCTGCATGCGCTGATGGAAGCCGTGCGCGACCGCATGGCTTTCGACACCGGCGTCACGGACACCTTCACGGCCGCCGGTGACGCCTTTGACGCGGGCCATGGCGTATGCCAGGACTTCGCCCAGATTTTCATTGCGGCTGCGCGTTCCATCGGCATTCCGGCACGGTATGTCGGCGGCTATTTTCTGCGCGCCGACGGCGAAACCGATCAGGAGGCCGGCCATGCCTGGGCGGAGGCTTTTGTACCCGATCTCGGCTGGATCGGCTTTGATCCCGTCCACTGCTTCTGCGTGACGGAGCAGCATGTGCGCGTCGCGGTCGCCCTCGATTACCGCGGCGCCGCGCCTGTGCGCGGCATTCAAAAAGGCGGCACGGGCGAGCGCATGGCGGTCTCGGTGACGGTCAAGGAAGCCTGAGGCCCCGAAACCGGGTCCGGACGCCGCCCACAGTTTTGAAGGCGCGGAGGCTTGCGGCTGCAGGCAAAAATGAAGCACATTCCGCTTGCGGTGATCGCGTCCGTATCAAGAGGGTGAGCGCATGACCTATTGCGTTGGTATCCTTGTCAAAAAGGGGATGGTGCTGATTTGCGACACGCGCACCAATGCCGGCCTCGACAACATCGCGGTCTTCCGTAAGCTTCATGTCCTCGAAATACCGGGCGAACGGATGATTGCGATTGCGACCGCGGGGAATCTCGCCGTCTCGCAGTCGGTTATTAGCCTCGTGACCGAAGGGTTCGGGGAAGGCCGCACCATTTCCGACACATCGTCCATGTTCGAAACCGCCCGCCTGGTCGGCGAAGCAATCCGGCATGTTTACAACAAGGACGGAGCGGCACTTGAGGCGCAATCGGGCGGCTTTGATGTGCAGATGCTTTTGGGCGGTCAGGTAAAGGGTGGACGGCTGCGGCTCTACCAGCTTTACAGCGCCGGGAATTTCATCGAGGCCACCCCCGATACGCCCTATCTTCAGATCGGCGAGCACAAATACGGCAAGCCGATTCTCGACCGCTCGGTCACCTTCGAGACCGAACTGGACGAGGCGTTGAAGCTTGGCCTCGTCTCCATGGATTCGACCATGCGTTCCAATCTCGGCGTAGGCATGCCGATCGATTTTGTGGTCTACCGGCGCGACGCGCTGGAGACCGACCTCATCCACCGCATAGAACAAGGCGACGCTTATTTCAGCGATCTTCAAGAGCGCTGGTCGAAAGCGCTGCGCGCCGCGCACCTGGCCATTCCCGTGCCGCCCTACAAAGCGGAAGAGGATGAAGCGGCAAGCGACACCGCGCCTGCGGACACCAGCTAGTCAGCCAATCGCTACAGTCAGTGCCAATCGCTACAGTCAGTGCCAATCGCTACAGTCAGTGCCAATCGCTACAGTCAGTGCCAATCGCTACAGTCAGTGTATGACGAATTCGCCGCCGATGCTGCGCCATTCCGCCGGGCGTATTAGACTTTGGTGCGCGATCCTTACCGAATGGAGCGGCCCGTCCAGCTCACGGCTCCAGAAATCGAGGAACTCTTTTAGATGCGGGAACTCCGGCGCCTGATCGTAGAATTGCCAGATGAACCTCTGGAGCAGGTCCGGATGATCGGGAAAGTGATAGAGAATGTTGGCTGTGGTCAGACCGTAACCTAAAACACTCTTTTCAAAGTCTTCATCCACCATGTATGGCCTCGCCGCTTGTTCGTGACCTAAAAAGTGTCACGTCCAAATAGCTTGTGCGCAATATCTTTTTGAAAAGTTGACACAAAATCGCGTGAAATCACCAGCACTCTCCCGCCGTTGCTGCCAGCGCACTGGAGATGTGTTGAAATGCTGGGCAGAAATGCTTGGAAAGAGTGCAGTCTGGCGATTTTTTACGCGAGGAGAACGTTATGAGGTTTCGCCGGAAACACATCAATAAGGACAAAGGGGGGTGAAGGGTCCCAATGACATGTTTCCGGCTAGGCACGCCACGCACATGCCGCAGCTTAAGAAGAATTCTGTAAAAAGTGGTAAATTTTGAAAAATTGCACCTTATGCGTGCTCTGAAAAACCAAGCTTTTTGAGCGTCGCGTAACGCTCGGGCGTATCCACATCGAAAAGGGCGTCATCGCTCGCCGGGATTTCAAAGACGAGATCGCCGTGCTTGGCGATGATCTGCCGGCCGCCCTCGTCACCCGTAAGCGCCAAAAGCTCGGGGAAGAAGCGGCGGTGAAAAATAACCGGATTTCCGCGCCGCCCCCCGGCTGAACGCGTGATGATCAGCCGTTCGGCATCCTCATCAAGCGCGTCGACCATCGCATTCATGCCGTCGGCTGTGACAAGAGGCATGTCGCCAAGATGGACGAGAACACCCGATGCCGTTTCCTTGACCGCGTTTAAACCGGCAACGAGCGATGTGGCCATCCCGTCTGGGTATGCGCCATTGTGAATGAATATCGCGTCGAAACCCTCAAGCGCCGCCTTCACCGAATCGCTTTCATGGCCGGTAACGACGATCACAGGCGAGGCCTTTGATTCGACGGCGGCGCGGACCGCATGGCGAATCATCGGTTCGCCCTTGTAATCGAGCAGAAGCTTGTTCTCATCGCCCATGCGGCTTGAGCGTCCGGCGGCAAGGACGATGGCGGCGACACCGTGAGGAGCCGCATCGCCGGCCGCAAGCGGTGCGCTTCGAGGCTGAGGCCGGCTGACGATTTCCATCAACAGACCGCCCACCCCAAGCCCCATGATATCGCTTGGCGTCACCGGAATATCGGCAAGGGCGCGTTCGAGCACCCAGTCAAAACCGTTTTCCTTCGGGCTGCGCGCGCAACCGGGGGCGCCGATCGCGGGTTTCCCGCCAAGTTCGGCCAGAAGAAGCAGGTTTCCCGGGTCGACCGGCATCCCGAAGTGGCGAACAGCGCCCCCCGCTTTCTCAATGGCCGCGGGCACCACATCGGCGCTGTCGGCAATCGCGGATGCGCCGAAAACGATGAACACATCGGCCTCGTCTTCAAAACCCGCCAAGGCACCGGCAATCGCCGCTTCCTCGTGGGCAACGCGCTCTTCGCCGATGACCCTCGCACCGGTTCCTTCAAGCCGTTCCTCAAGCACGCGGCGCGTTTTGTCCAAAACACCCGGTTTCGTTCCAGGCAGCATGCTCGCCACCATGGCGATCCGCTTCGGGCGGAACGGCGCGACCCGGACGGCATTGCCAGTGCTCAGGACTTTGCAAGCCTCATCGACCAGATGCCCAGGCACCGCATAGGGAATGATCTTCACGGTCGCGATCATCCGGCCTTCAGAGACCCGTTCATACTGATTGAGCGTTGCCAGTGTGATTGCCGGATCGATGGTGTTGGCCCGGTCGATCAGCGCCTGATCCACCACCAAAAGTCCATCTGCCGTCGAGAAAAGGTTCGAGCGCCCGGTGAAGGGTTCCTGGACCTCGACACCCTTGCCCGCCGCAGCGCGCGCAAGGGTAAGCGCTGCCGCATCCTCGTCCCTGTCGCCCGGCTCAAGGCGGGCGGCGGCGACCTCCTGAACTCCGGCTTCGCGGAGAATGGCGATATCCTGCGCTGAGAGAATCTTGCCCTTTTTGAAACTGCGGCCTTTGCCGAAGCGCAGCGAATGGGCAAGGACCGCTCCTTCGGCATCACTGATGGGAACGGTCCCGAATCTCACCGTTGCGCCCCTGTCTGCCGCAAGGCGGCGACCACCTCGGCGAGGATTGCAACAGCGATTTCCGAGGGGCTTGCCGCACCGATCGCCAGGCCGATGGGCGCATGGATACCCGCAAGCTTGTCCTCGGAAAAGCCTTGCGCTTTCAAGCGGTCGACGCGTTTCCCATGGGTTTTCCGGCTGCCGAGCGCGCCGATATAAAAGCAATCGGAGGAGAGCGCCGCCTGCAAGGCGGGGTCGTCGATCTTCGGATCGTGGGTGAGTGCGGCAAGCCCCGTATAACGGTCGACCCCGATATCGGGCAGCGCATCCTCCGGCCATTCCGCGATCACCCGGCTTTTGGGAAAACGCTCCTCGGTCGCAAAGCCGGTGCGCGGATCGACGATGATGGGATCGAGCCCCGCAAACGCCGCCATGGGTGCCAGCGCCTGACTGATATGGACAGCGCCCGTGATGATGAGGCGCGGCGGCGGCAAATACGCGGCAATGAAAACGGGCCCGTTTTCCGTTTCCGCGCGCACCGCCTTCCCGCTTCGAAAGCATTCCGCATAGACCGCCGCAAGCGGTCCGTCTTGCGGCTCGGCTTCCCGGATGAGCCGCTGCGCCCCGCTCTCAAGCCCGGTTTCAAGGAGAACGGCTTTGCGGTTGGCGCGCGCCGCATTCAGCGCTTCAAGGAGAGCGAGATCCATCTGTTTTTGCCACTCACTTCAAAGGCTCGACATAAACCCGGATCGTACCGCCGCAGGACAGGCCGACCTCCCAGGCGGTCTCGTCGGCAACGCCGAATTCGAGCATGCGCGGCTCGCCCGTCTCAAGCACCTCGATGGCTTCGCCGACGACCGCGCCCTCGACGCAACCGCCCGAGACGGAACCCTCGAAATTGCCCTCGCCGTCAATGACGAGATGGCTTCCCGCGGGCCGCGGCGCCGAACCCCAGGTCTCCACCACCGTTGCAAGCGCAACCGGACGCCCGGCCTTGCGCCATGTCTCCGCCACGCCAAGCGGATCGTTCAATTCCGTCATACCGGGCACTCCCTTACCTGAAATCGCGCCGCATCGAACAGCAAGCGCCGCTTGGCGTCATCACGGTGCGGCTGAGAAACGATAGCCTCGACCAGATCGGCCATGGATTGCAGATTGTGTATCGGATGGAAGGCGTCAACATGCGGTAGCATTTCCCTGATCCCTTGCGCTTTCGCCTCGAACCCCTCGAAACGCAAAAGCGGATTGAGCCAGATGAGCTGCCGGCAGGAACGCTGCAGCCGGTCCATCTCGCGGGCGAGCGTTCCGTCCGGTTCCCGCTCCAGCCCGTCCGACATGAGAAGGACGATAGCGCCCTGCCCCAGGACACGCCTCGACCACTCCCGGTTAAACCGGTTCAGCGACTGGGAAATCCGCGTGCCGCCGGACCAGTCTTGAGCAGCGGATGAGCATTTCGCGAGCGCCTCGTCCACATCCTTCGAGCGGAGCTGGCGTGTGACGTTGGTCAGCCGCGTTCCGAACAAAAATGCGTGCATGCGGAAGCCGTCGCTCGAAATCGCGTGCAGGAAATGCAGGAAGAGCCGCGAATACTGGCTCATCGAACCGGAGATATCGCAAATCGCCACAACCGGCGGCAGGCGCTCTTGCTTGTCGCGGAACCGCAAGTCGATGCTGCCGCCTGCGCCCCTTAAACTCGATTTCAGCGTCAGGCGGGGATCGATCCGCCGCCCGCTTTGCGATGCTTTGAAACGGCGCGTGCGAAAGCGCGGGAAATGCAGCCTGAGCCTGACGATCTCGCGCCTCGCCCTCGCGATTTCCGCCGCCGACATCTGGTCGAAATCCTTATGCCGCAGCACCTCCTCGACCGACACCGTGCCGCGCGCATCGCGTTCGATCCGTGGCTTCCGCTTTGCCTGCGGCCGGGTGATCCCGGAAAAGAGCGCGTCATTGACGCGGCGGCTTGCGCTTTCCTCCCGGCGCTCTGTGCTACGCGGCGCGTTCGAGGGCATCAGCATCGCCATCATGCTTTCAAGCATGGCGCGCTTCTTCCAAAAGATGCGGAACGCCTGATCGAAGATCGGATGATGCTCGTGCCGGCGCACGAGAACGGCGTGAAGCGCCCAGTAGAAATCGCTTTTCGGGCCGACGCCGACAGCCTTCACCGCTTCGACGGCATCGACCGCCTGGGCCGGGCCGACCGGCAGGCCCGCCGCGCGCAGGGCCCGGGCGAAGTAAACGATATTGTCGGCCAAATGCCCGCCGGAGGCGTGTCCAACATCTCCCGTCTCCAACGCGATCATATTTTTGCTCATTCGGCCGCCTTCAGTTCGGCCCGCACCGTGTCGAGGAGCTCTTTTGCCCTCGATCCTTCAATCGCCGCGATATCGTCCTGGTATTTGAGGATCACACCCAGCGTGTCGGAAACCGTCTCCGGATCGAGCGCAACGCAATCGAGCTCGGTCAGCGCCGAGGCCCAGTCGAGGCTTTCAGCAACGCCCGGCACCTTGAAAAGGTCCTCCTGGCGGATCGCCTGGATGAAGGAGACGATTTCACGCGCGAGCGATTCATCGGCACCCGGCACCTTGGTCCGCACGATTTCAAGTTCACGCAATGCGTCGGGGTAATCGACCCAGTGATAGATGCAGCGGCGCTTCAACGCGTCATGGATTTCGCGGGTGCGGTTCGAGGTGATGACCACGATTGGCGCATGCTCCGCCTTCACTGTCCCCAGTTCCGGGATGGTGGCCTGAAAGTCGGAGAGAACCTCAAGAAGAAAGGCTTCAAAGGCCTCATCCGTCCGATCGAGTTCGTCGATGAGGAGAACAGGCGGACCTTCGGTATGGGGCTCGAGCGCTTCAAGAAGCGGCCGCTTCACCAAAAAGCGCTCGGAAAAGACGTCCTCCGATAGCCTTTCGCGATCGGTCACGCCTTCTGCCTCGGCAAGCCGGATTTCAACCATCTGCGCGGCGTAGTTCCACTCATAAAGCGCAGCCGAGACATCAAGCCCTTCATAGCATTGGAGCCGGATAAGCCGTCGGCCGAGCGCCGACGCCAAGACCTTGGCAATCTCGGTCTTACCGACACCCGCCTCTCCCTCAAGGAACAGCGGACGGCCCATGCGCAACGCGAGAAACACAACCGTGGCCAGGGGCCGGTTCGCCACATAGCCCGCCGACTTGAGGAGCGCGAGCGCCGCGTCAATGGAAGCGGCAGGCGCAGATGTCTCGGTTGGCTCGGCCATGGGAGAAAGCGTCCTTTCAAAGTGAAACTGCGGGAACGGGCGCGCCCGTCCCCGCAGCCGATTGTGGCCTTGTCCGATGGCCTTGTTAAGCGGCGGCGACCGCTCGCTTCGCCATCACGCCGATCAGATGGGCACGGTACTCGGCGCTGGCATGGATATCGCCATTCAAATCGTCCGCATCAACGGTAAGCCCATCAAGCGACTTTGCCGCGAAGCGTTTCGAAAGCGCGTCCTCGAAGCCCGGTAGACGAAAGACGCCGTCTGCGCCAGCCCCAGTTACCGCGACGCGGATTTCGCTGCCGCGTTTCGAGACAAACACACCGACGAGGGCATAGCGCGAGGCCGGATTCGGGAACTTCGAATAGGCCGCGCGCCTGGGCACCGGGAAGGTGATCTTCGTAATGATCTCACCGTCTTCAAGCGCGGTCTCGAACATGCCGGTGAAGAACTCATCGGCGCCGATCTTGCGCTCATTGGTGTGAATGGTCGCACCCAGCGCCAAAAGCGCCGCCGGATAGTCGGCCGCCGGATCGTTGTTCGCGACCGAACCGCCAATCGTTCCGCAATGGCGCACATGCGGATCGCCAATGCCCTCGGCGAGCGCCGCGAGCGCAGGGATCGCCTCTTTCACCACCTCCGAGTTGGCCACATCGGCATGCCGGGCCATGGCGCCCACATGCAAGGTGCGACCCTTCAGTTCGATAACATCAAGACCCTCAACGCCGTTCAAGTCGATCAGCACTTCGGGCGCGGCAAGCCGCTGCTTCAAGGTCGGGATCAGTGTCTGCCCGCCCGCCAGAAGCTTCGCCTCTCCATTCGATTTCAGCATGTTCGCAGCCTGACGGACGGAGGACGGACGGTGATAGTCAAATGCATACATGGTGGGTCCCTCCTTTATTCGGCGGCTTCCGCGAAGCGGTGCGAGCGGACCGCCTGCCAGACCTTTTGCGGCGTTGCTGGCATGGAGATATCCTCGTGACCGAGGGCATCGGTGATGGCGTTGATGACGGCGGCGGGCGCGGCAATCGCACCGGCCTCGCCGCAGCCCTTGATGCCGAGCGGATTCGAAGGGCATTCGGTCATGGTGAAGCCCAGCCGGAAGCTCGGCAGGTCGTCCGCGCGCGGCATGCCGTAGTCCATGTAAGAACCTGAGACGAGTTGCCCGCTTTCGTCGTAAACGGCGTTCTCGATCAGCGCCTGTCCGACGCCTTGGGCGACGCCGCCATGCACCTGGCCCTCGACGATCATCGGGTTGATGACCGTGCCGAAGTCGTCGACCGCCACATAATCGACGATCTCGGTCACGCCCGTATCCTCGTCGATCTCGACTTCGCAAATGTGGCAGCCCGCCGGGAAGGTGAAGTTCGTCGGGTCGTAGAACGCGCCTTCCTTAAGGCCGGGCTCCAGTTCAGCCGTCGAGATGCCGTGCGCGGTATAGGCGTTGAGCGAGACTTCAGCCCACGCCATCGATTTGTCGGTGCCCGCGACGGTGAACGAACCCTCCTTGAACTCGATGTCGCCGGGATCGGCTTCCATGAGATGCGAGGCGACCTTCTTCGCCTTGTCGATCACTTTGTCGAGCGCCCGGTCAATCGCCGACATGCCGACAGCGCCCGAACGCGAGCCGTATGTGCCCATGCCGAATTGCACCTTGTCGGTGTCGCCATGCACGATCTCGACCTGATCGATCGGAATGCCGAGCCGGTCGGAGACAAGCTGGGCAAAGGTCGTCTCATGGCCCTGGCCGTGGCTGTGCGAGCCGGTCAGCACCTCCACATTGCCGGTGGGGTTCACGCGGACTTCGGCCGATTCCCAAAGCCCGACGCCCGCGCCAAGCGAGCCGACCGCCTGGCTTGGCGCGATGCCGCAAGCCTCGATATAGGTGGAGAAGCCAATGCCGCGCAGCTTACCGTTCTTGGCGGATTTGCGCCGGCGCTTGGCAAAGCCTTTGTAGTCGATGAGCTCCATCGCCTTCGCAAGCGATGCGCCGTAGTCACCCGCGTCGTAGAGCATGATGACGGGCGTCTGGTGCGGGAACTTCTTGACGAAGTTACGCTTTCTCAAGGTCGCCGGGTCAACGCCCATTTCGCGCGCCGCGACTTCGACGATCCGCTCGATCACAAAGGTCGCCTCAGGCCGCCCCGCACCCCGATAGGCATCAACCGGGGTGGTGTTGGTGTAAACCGCATCGACCTCGGCATGGATCGCCGGAATATCGTACTGGCCCGAAAGCAGCGTTGCGTAGAGATAAGTCGGCACACCGGTGGCAAAAAGGCTGGCATAGCCGCCGAGATTGGCAACCGTCTTGACCCGGAACCCCAGGAATTTGCCGCGCTCGTCAAGCGCCAGTTCGGCATGGGTGATGTGATCGCGGCCATGGGCGTCGGACAAGAAGGATTCGGACCGCTCCGCCGTCCATTTGACCGGGCGGCCGACCTTCCTCGACGCCCAGACGCAAACGGTTTCCTCGGGGTAGACATAGATTTTCGAGCCGAAGCCGCCGCCCACGTCGGGCGCGATCACCCGCAGCTTGTGTTCGGGCGCGATATTCAAGAAGGCGGACATGACGAGCCGCGCCACATGCGGGTTCTGGCTTGTCGTGTAAAGGGTAAAACTATCGGTACCCGGATCGAACTCGCCGAGCGCTGCACGCGGTTCAATCGCATTCGGAACAAGGCGGTTGTTGACGATATCGATTGTCGTCACATGCTTCGCCGCCGCAAATGCCGCGTCCGTGGCCGCCTTGTCGCCGATCTCCCATTCAAAGGCGGTGTTGCGCGGCGCCTCGTCGTGCACGCGTACGGATGCGGTTTGCGCCTGGCCGGTCTCTGTCACCGCATCCAGAATCTCATAGTCGACGGAAAGCGCATCGCCGCCATCGCGCGCCGCTTTCTGGGTTTCGGCAATCACGACCGCGACCGGATCGCCCACATAGCGCACTTTGCCTTGGGCAAGGCAGGGATGCGGGGGCGTGACCATGGGGCTGCCGTCCTTTGACGTGATCGCCCAGCCGGCCGGAAGGCCGCCGATGGAATCGGCGGCGAGGTTCTCGCCCGTCAAAACGGACAAAACGCCATCGACGGCGAGCGCGGAACGCGCATCGATACCTTTTACCCACGCATGCGCATACGGAGAGCGGACGAAATAGGCATAAGCCTGACCGGGCCGGTTCATATCGTCGGTGTAATGCCCGGCGCCTGTGATAAAGCGTTTATCTTCCTTGCGCGGCACCGCCGCGCCAATGCCAGTGGCCGTCATCTTTTCCTCCTAAAAAATTCTTTCAAGGCCGCTTATGGCGCGGCTTTTCATTATTCGGTGGGTCCAGCGCATATTCCCGAAACGCGTATCCGGTCTTTCGAGGGGAACATGCGCAAACTTCTTTCACAGAGCTGCGCTCTTGTTGACGCAGCGCCATTCGCCTTTTGCGGCAAACGCTCCAAGCCTACGTGCCGCCATTCATCACCCTTGCACCGGCCCCAATCGCCTTGACGATGTTGTGATAACCCGTGCAGCGGCAGATATTGCCTTCAAGCTCTTCGCGGATGGTCTCCTCGGAGGGCACGCCGAGCCGGTTCACGATATCGACGGCGGACATGATCATCCCTGGCGTGCAGAAACCGCATTGAAGGCCATGGTGCTCCCGGAATGCGGCTTGCATGGGGTGCAGTTCGCCATTCGCCGCGAGGCCTTCGATCGTCGTCACCGATGCGCCGTCGCATTGAACCGCAAGCATGGTGCAGGACTTGACCGCGCGGCCATCGACATGGACGACACATGCCCCGCACTGGCTCGTGTCGCAGCCCACATGGGTGCCGGTCAGCCGCAATTGATCGCGCACGAATTCGACGAGGAGTGTCCGCGTCTCCACCTCGCCGGACACACTTTTCGCGTTAACCGTCATCGCTACGGTCGGCATCACTTTTCCTCCGAACTTATCAGCCGCTAAGGGGCCCCAGCCGGAAGCTATCTGTTGCCGGCCGGCATCAGCCGCTCGCGGTTAGTTTTTCATTATTCCACGGAAAAAGTGTGACGAGTGGTGAAGCGCCGGTCAAGCAAAGGAATGGGAATTGCGTCGAAAAATCGCCAAAACAGCCATGCACTATAACAATGTGTGCGGCTATGCCGCCTCTGCGCCCGGTTTTTAAGCAAATTGCGGGAAAATCGAACCGCTCATGACGCATGACCAATCACGGGGCGCCGCGTGGCGTCGCCTCCCGTACCGCCGCTCAGCCCTCGCCGGAATCCATTGAGGCCAATTGATCCCGAACCGTATGATAGGCGCGGTCGACATAAAGGAGCGGCGGGACCAGCCGATCGAAACGGAGTTCAACGATCCGGCCGAAAATCGTGCTGTGAGTGCCGATTTCGGTCGCCGCCGAGATGCGGCAGCCAATGGCCGCCCGGCAATCCGTCAGCGCTGGAAGACCCGTTTGAAGCGAACGCCACGCGCCATGGCCGAAGCGCGCGTCTTGCGGAATGCTCTTGCGGCCGGCAAAGATTTCGGCCAACTCGGACTGCGAAGCGCTCAAAATGTTCACGCAGAACCCGCCATTGCGCATGAGAACCGGAAAAAGCTGGGCTTCGCGGTTGATGCAGATGAGAAGCGTGGGCGGTTCATTGGTCACCGATGCGACCGCCGTCGCTGTGATCCCAGCCCTGCCACCCGGACCGTCCGTTGAAATGATGGTCACGCCGGCACCCAGCCGGCTCATGGCCTCGCGAAACTGTGAATCGTCGACCTGAGATTCGCAGGACACATCAATCGCCATAAAATTCCCCGGTTGCGGAGGCAGTCATCCGGCCTCGAATGTAATGTCTGAAACAGCGGATTTTGCAATACTGCCGGTTGTTTGCGAGATAATTGTTCTAAAGACCGAGAGCACCCAATAGCGGCAATCGATAGCAAACAACAACAGATGAGCGCGCACAAACAAAACAGGTACGGCAATTGGACACGGATTGCAGCGGTCCTGACGGGGATCGCCGGATTGGCCGTCCCGGCTGCTTTGGATGCGGCCGAACCTGTCGTCGTCGGCGTGACGGCACCCCTTTCGGGCACGTTCGAACCCTTTGGCCGCCAGATCGAAACGGCCGCGCGCCTTGCCGTTGACGCCGTGAACGCCGGTGGCGGACTTGCCGGACGGCCCCTCGAAATCGTTGCCGTCGACGACCGCTGCGATGCGGAGGACGCGGTTGCGGCAGCGAACCAGCTTGTCGGCGCCGGTGCCGATGTGGTGATCGGCCCGCTTTGTTTTGGCGGAGCCCGGGATGCAAGCCGCATCTTTGCCGAAAACCGCATCATCCAGATTTCCCCCGGCACCGAGGCTGTCGGCTTCAGCGAACCGCGTGGCGGTGCGGGAACGTTCCGGCTCGCCCCGCGCGTTGGCGATCAGGGGCGCAAAACCGCGTCTTTCATCCAGCAGCGCTTCCCGCAAGGACGCATCGCCATTGTCCATGACGATACGGCTTATCCCAAGACACTCGCGGAATCTGCGCGAACCGTGCTTGAGGACGCGGGCCGGGCCGTGTTGGTCGAAGTCTACCAACCCGCCCGCAGGAGCTACGAGGCGACCGCCGAACGGCTCCGCGATGACGCCGCAAGCATCGTTTATGCGCCTGGAAGCCATCTGGATCTTGCCGTGTTCGCCCGCAGCTTGCGGACGCTTCTGCCCGATGCGACGCTCATCGGCGCCGACGCGATCGCAAACCGGGAATTCATCAGCCTTGCGGGCGATGCCGCGGATAATGCCTATTTCCCGCTCCCCAGGGCCGAGGCGATCGCACTTGACGATGCCGGCGCATCTTTTGCCGGCTGGCCGGAAGACGCGCCGCCGCTCGGGCGCTATGCGGTCGCCACATATGCCGCGCTCCAAATCTATCTCGAAGCAGCCCAAGCAGCCGGCGGCACGGACTATGACGAGGTGGCGGCCATTCTCGGCGCCACGACGTTCGAAACCATCATGGGACCGCTCTCATTCGATGAGCGTGGCGACGCCGAAAGCCCGCATTACAGCTTTTTCCAATGGCGCGGCGGAACCGCCGGACCGGTCGCCGATTAGGCGGCAAAATCTCTTAAAAACAAAATGCTACACTAAAAAGTTGAATCGGCTTCAAAGGTTGATGGATCAGCCGATCGTGCCAAGCACCGGAAAGGTTTCAAGCAGCCAGAATGAGAACTCGGCCATGGTGCCTGTCAGGAACAGGACGCCGGTGACAACCAGCATACCGCCCATGACCTTTTCGACAGAACCGAGATGGGTGCGCATGCGTTGCATGAAGCGCAGGAACGGCCGCATCGCGAAAGCCGCCAGAATAAACGGAACGCCGAGCCCGGCCGAATAGATGCTCAAAAGCATGATGCCTTCGTTCACCATCTCGCGGCTGGCGGCAACGGCAAGGATGGCGGCCAGTACGGGCCCGATGCAAGGTGTCCAGCCGAAACCGAAGGCAAGCCCCATCAAATAAGCGCCGGGCATTCCGACGGGCCGCGCGTTCGACTGGATGCGCGCCTCGCGGTAAAGCAAACCGATGCGGAAGACGCCGAGGAAATGCAGGCCCATGATGATGATGAAAACCCCGGCAATGGTTCCCATCAGCGAAAGATGCTGCCGCAACAAGCCGCCGACCAAGGACGCGCCCGCCCCGAGCGACACAAAAACCGTCGAGAAGCCAAGCACGAAGGCGATCGAGGCGAGAATCACCCGGCGCTGAAGCGCGGGCGGAGGGTTGTCCTTGTCAGTCAGTTGGTCGAGCGTCGTCCCCGCCAGAAAACAGAGATAAGGCGGTGCGAGCGGCAACACGCAGGGCGAGAGAAAGCTGATCAGGCCCGCGACAAAGGCCGCGATAATAGAAATCTCTGCACCCATGGGAGGTCTTTTGCGCTCGTCACCTTCGTCTTCAACCCACCCACATTTAGCCGATTAGCGTGAAGGTGCAATTGATGCGGCTCATTCGTCGCGCCGTTCTCTCTTAAAAGTGATAATCGGACAGAATTGGTCATAAAATGGCGACAACGCTTGGCGCATGTTATGCGGAAGCGCATTCAACACCACCACGGCGACCTGCCCCAATGCTCCATGGTCCCACCAATTCACTGTGCGATGTCGTTGGCCTTCTGGTCGGCAATGCGGAGGATGCACGCGTTCGCACGGGCACAACGGTGGTGCTTGGCGAACGTCCCTTCGCCGCAAGCGTCCATGTCATGGGCGGCGCGCCTGGTACGCGCGAGACGGACCTTCTCGCCCCCGAGCAAATGGCGGCGGAAGTGGACGCCATCGTCCTTTCGGGCGGATCGGCGTTCGGCCTCGATGCGGCAAGCGGCGTGCAGAGCTTCCTCGCCGCGCAGGGGCGCGGCTTTCAATTGGGGCCGGCGCGCATCCCGCTTGTTCCGGCCGCGATCCTCTTCGATCTCCTGAACGGAGGCGAGAAGGCCTGGGGCGATACGCCGCCCTACCGGGACCTCGGCAAAACGGCATGCGAGGCCGCCGCCTCCCATGTCCCGCTTGGAGCCGTGGGGGCGGCCTATGGCGCCACCACCGCCTCCGGCCCGGGCGGACTTGGCAGCGCATCGGCTGTACTCGACAACGGCACCACGATCGGCGCAATCGCCGCCGTCAATGCGCTCGGTTCGGCGAAAATCGGCGCAAGCGGCCATTTCTGGGCCGCTCCTTTCGAAATTGACGGCGAGTTTGGCGGCCATGGTCTTCCTTTGCACCTGCCGCCCGATGCCGCGCACATCCGAACGAAGCTCTCCAGCCCGCCGCCGGGCGCCGCAACGACGCTTGGCGTGGTCGCAACTGACGCAAAACTGACGAAAACGGAATTGAAGCGCCTCGCCATCATGGCCCATGACGGCTTCGCCCGCGCCCTGTGGCCGGCACACACACCTTTTGACGGCGACATCATCTTCGCCGTCTCGACAGGCGCGCGCGATGTGGATGACGTGAACGCCGCGCTTATCGAGATCGGAGCGGCGGCGGCGGCGGCAACGGCGCGCGCGATTGCCCGCGGGGTCTACGAGGCGGAACGCGCCCCGCCCCGATTTGGTTGATGGCCAACCCGTTTATCGCCCTTCTCACCTTTTTGGGGCGGAACGGCAGCCGCGCGGTGGCGATCAGCCTCTTTGCCGGCATGGCCGTGCCGCCGCTTTCGGCGCTCGTAAAACCGCTTCTGCCCGCGGCCGTCTTCGCCCTTTTGATGCTGGCGATGATCCGCATTGAGACGGACATTTTCCACTCGCTCATGCGAAAGCCGTTGCGGCTCGTGCTCATCGCGCTTTGGCTGATGGCGGGGATGCCCGCCGTCGTCAGCCTTGCCGTCCTGGCCGCCGGTCTCCCGGAAAGCAAGCCCGATCTTGCTCTTGCCCTCGTGCTTGCGGCCTCGGCGCCGCCCGTCATGGCGGCGGCGATCTACTGCTTTCTTCTCAAGCTAAACGGTACGCTGGCCGTCATTGGTATCGTGCTCGCGATGTTGGTGACGCCGCTGACCGCGCCAATCCCCGGATGGCTGGTCATGGGCGACAAGCTGCCCATCTCGCCGCAATCGATCGGTTTGCAGCTTTTCGCCTTTCTGGCCGGTGCGGCGTATCTCGCCTTTCTCATCCGGCGAATCTGGGGCGAGACCCGCATTCATGCATCCGCCAACCTCATCGACGGGCTCAACGTCGTCTTTCTCTTCGTCTTCGCGGTCGCCATCATGGATGGCGTTTTGATCCGCATGATCGGGGAACCTGGCCTGGCGCTGGCCCTGACCGCCCTTTCCTTTCTGATCGCCGGCGTGAGCATCCTCCTTACGGCGCTTGTCTTTCGAAGCCTCGGCGCGCGCGACGCCGTCAGCCTCGGCTTGATCGCGGGCATCCGCAATATGGGGCTGATGGCCTCCACCATGGTGGCCGCGGTCCCGGAACTCACCTGGACTTATTTTGCGCTCGCCCAGTTTCCGATTTATCTGATGCCGCAAATCATCCGCCCCGTCCTTAAGCGAATAGGGCTCGCCGGAGAAAACCCAGCACCGTAGAGGTCCCCATGGCCAAGATCATTGCCCCCTCGATTCTTTCCGCCGATTTCGCAAAGCTTGGCGAGGAAGTGCGCGCCATCGATGCGGCAGGCGCCGACTGGGTGCATGTCGATGTGATGGACGGGCATTTCGTGCCGAACATCACCATCGGCCCCGATGTGGTGAAGGCGATCCGCCCGCACACCGGCAAGGTGATGGACGTGCACCTGATGATCGCGCCTTGCGATCCCTATCTCGAAGCGTTCGCCGCCGCCGGTGCGGACATCATCACCGTTCATCCGGAGGCCGGGCCGCACACCCACCGCTCGCTGCAAACCATCCGCGCGCTTGGGAAGAAAGCGGGGGTTTCCTTGAACCCCGCCACCTCCGAACGTGACATCGAGCACCTCATCGACATCATCGACCTCATCTTGGTCATGACCGTGAATCCCGGCTTCGGCGGCCAGAAATTCATCGCCGCGATGACCGAGAAAATCCGCCGCATCAAGGCGATGACGGCCGGCCGGGACATCCGGATCCAGGTGGATGGCGGCATCACGGCGGACACCGCACCGGATGCGGCCCACGCCGGGGCCGATGCCTTCGTCGCGGGCACCGCCGTCTTCAACGGCCCGCACGGCAAGGACTACGCGGCCAATATCGCAGCGATTCGCGACGCGGCGGACGCAACGGCGGGCGCGTTGGCATAACACGCGGCCAGCGGTCCGGCGTCATTCCGGCGAAAACCGGAATCCATCCATTCCCACAGACACATCCGCCGCACTGTGGATTCCTGTCCAAAGGCGGCGGGACGGGACGCTTTTTTAAGCCCTATCCAAAACTCTCTTGCGGCCTGAGATTGGCGTCGCCCGCGCCTTCTGCTAATCCATCGGCGTTGCTTTCATCCGCAGGTCGCACCCTCATGATTCCCCGTTACACGCGGTCGGAAATGGCCGCTATCTGGTCGCCCGAAACGAAGTTCCGCATTTGGTTCGAGATCGAGGCGCACGCCGCCGACGCCATGGCGGAACTGGGCGTCATTCCGGAAGAAGCCGCAAAGGCCGTCTGGGAGAAAACGGAGGGCGTCGCCTTCGACATCGACCGCATCGATGACATCGAGCGCGAGGTGAAGCACGACGTCATCGCCTTCCTCACGCATCTTTCTGAGATCGTCGGTCCTGAAGCCCGCTTCGTCCACCAGGGCATGACCTCCTCGGACGTGCTCGACACCTGTTTGAACGTCCAACTGGTGCGCGCCGCCGATATTCTTCTGGCCGATTTGGATGCGCTCCTTGCCGCGCTTAAACGCCGTGCCTTCGAGCACAAGCTGACCCCGACCATCGGGCGCAGCCACGGCATCCACGCCGAACCCACGACCTTCGGGCTGAAGCTTGCTCAGGCCTATGCCGAGTTCGACCGGGCCGAGGCACGGCTTCAGGCGGCGCGCGCCGAAGTTGCGACCTGCGCCATCTCCGGCGCGGTCGGCACCTTCGCCAATATCGACCCGCGCGTCGAAGCGCATGTGGCCGAAAAGATGGGGCTCACGCCAGAGCCGGTCTCGACCCAGGTCATTCCGCGCGACCGCCATGCCATGTTCTTTGCGACGCTCGCCGTGATCGCCTCCTCCATGGAACGTCTGGCGGTCGAAATCCGCCATCTCCAGCGCACCGAGGTGCTTGAGGCGGAAGAGTACTTCGCGCCGGGCCAGAAGGGTTCCTCGGCCATGCCGCACAAGCGCAACCCGGTCTTGACCGAGAACATCACCGGCCTTGCCCGCATGGTCCGCGCCTACGCCCTGCCCGCCCTTGAGAATGTCGCTCTTTGGCACGAGCGCGACATCTCCCACTCCTCCGCCGAGCGGATGATCGGGCCGGACGCAACCGTCACGCTCGATTTCGCGCTGCACCGCCTCACCGGCGTGATCGACAAGCTCGTCGTCTACCCCGAGCAGATGAAGGCCAATCTCGACCGCTTGAGCGGACTGCACAACTCGCAGCGCGTACTGCTGGCGCTCACGCAAGCGGGCGTCAGCCGCGAGGACGCCTACCGCCTCACCCAGCGGAATGCCATGAAGACATGGGAAGATGGGGCCGATTTCCTGGAGGAACTGAAAAACGACCCGGATGTGACGGCGAAATTGCCGGTTTCCGAAATCGAAGGCCTCTTCAACCTCGATTTCCATTTCAAGCATGTGGACACGGTCTTTGCCCGTGTCTTCGGAGAAGCTTAGAGCGTGTCCGTGAAGACGGCGGACGCGGATATCCTGATCGTTCCGGGCTTCCGGAATTCGGGCCCGGACCATTGGCAAAGCCGCTGGCAGGCGAGACTGAAGACCGCCCGCCGGGTTGAACAATCGGATTGGAACAGACCGGTTGCCCGCGACTGGATGCTGGCGGTGTCGAACGCCATCCCGCCAAGCGGAAAACCGGTCATCATCGTCGCCCACGGGCTTGGCGTCGCGGCGACGGTGCTGGCCGTATCGATGTTTCCCGAGAACCGGGTCAAGGGTGCCTTTTTCGTTTCCGTGCCCGATGTGGAAGACCCCGGACGCATGCCGTTCGAGGAGGCGGGCTTTGCGCCCATACCACGCGATCCGCTACCTTTCCCCTCAGCGCTTATCGCAAGCCGCAACGACCCTTTCTGCGATTACGACAAGGCGGAGGACCTCGCCTATGCCTGGGGTTCCCTCATCATCGACGCGGGCAATGCCGGACACATCGACGGGCAGTCGGGCCATGGCCCCTGGCCGGAAGGCCTGATGCGCTTCGGGGCGTTTTTGACGCGGCTGAACGGATGAAGTCGTCGCAGCGACGTTCGCCTATCAAGCAGGGAACTTCGAGCGTCACCCCCAGACTTGATCCGGGGGTCCAGGGACAACCAAATGAGCGCGTTTCCGACCCTGGATTGCCGGGTCGAGCCCGGCAATGACCGACGTGTGAATCGCTGCGCGACAAACCAACTCCCCGTCACTCCGGCGAAAGCCGGAGTCCATAGTTCAACGGATTTCCGTGTGGAGAAATGGATTCCGGCTTTCGCCGGAATGACATTCGCATGTGTTGCGTCCAACCAGACTTTTTGAACGCCCCTAATCCCACAAAAACTCGCGGCCGAGTTTCACCCGGTTCCGGCCGTCGTAACGGATGATGTCGGCGGTTGCGTAGGTCTCCGACAGCGTGGCGGGAAGAAACGAACCCGTACCGATCACATCGACCGGCGCCCTCACCGCCCCGGTGACAAGGCATTTCTGCGGATTGAAGCCGGATGACGCGACGATTTTCGCCTGCTTGTAGCCAGCGGCGTCGAGGCATTTGCGCGTATGGATGATGGCCGCGACCGAAACGCCTGTGCCGAAGAGGTAACGCCGCACCCGGTCGATCAGAAGGTTTTCCGGATCGAGTTGCACGGCGCGCTCGCCCAGCACGGTTTCGACGATGTTGTACTCGCCGGCCACGTCGAGCCACGCGCCGACAATCTCGACCGAGGTTTCGTAATCGAGGCCTTCGGCGAACCGCGCGCCATGGGTGTCGAGCCGCACGCCGAAGACACGGCCCGAATCCCCGAGCCCCGCCTCCTCGTAGAACCAGCGCGCGGCCGCAAGCGCGTCCGTCACCTCCAGCCCCCGGTAATCGACGAGGACAATCGCCGCCTGGCCGTCGGGGAGGACCTTCATCAGGCTTTGCAGCGCCTTCACCGCATCGCCGCCCTCAAGCCCGATCAGGGCGTGCGGCATGGTGCCCATCCCCTTTTCCTGGCCGAAGAAGGGCGCGGTCAGATCCTGGCTCGAGCCGATGAACCCCGTCACGGCGCCATTGGCGGCTTTGGCCGCGAAGGTGCCCACCGCCGCGCCATAGGCGGCAAGCAAGTTCATTTCCGCGCCCGAACCGTGCCGGGCATGCATATCGAGAAAACCGGCGCCCGGCACCGCCCGGCACATCTCGTAGGCATTGAGGGCCGCCACGCAGGGAAACCCGATTTTCTGCAGTAGAAGCGTCTCGACTTCCGACAGCGCGGCCAACGGCCCCTCGACTTCAAGAAGCTTCTGTTCCGACGGCACAATCGTGCCTTCTTCGGCACATCGCGTGATCTTCGCTTCGGGTACGAGACGCCGGACGAGCCTGATCGCCGGCTCCAGGGCCGCGATCACGCGCTTGCGCAAAAAGACGGCATAGGCGACCGTCCCCGCCCCCTCGCCCGGATGCTTCTCTGCGGCGATCCGCGCCGTATGGCTGAAATATTTATCGGTCAGATGCGGCAGCGGTCCCGGGCTCAGCGCCAGATCGACCAACTGGTCGATCAACACATCCGCTTCGGGCGGTATGGGTTTGGCCGATGTCATGCGATGGAACGTCCGTCTGTCAGCGCGGTTCGCCGCGAACCTGCTCCAGAACCGCGCGCACGCCCGCCGAAAGAAGCGCGTTTTCGGTACTGAGCGCAATGAATTGGAAGCCCATGCCGCGATAGGTGGAGGCAAGCTCCGGCGTATTGGCGAAAATGCCGGCATAAACGTTGTGGGCAGCCGCGCGCCGGGCGATTGTCTCGCAGGCCTGAAGCGTCACGTGATCGCCGGGATTGACGGATTTGCCGCCCGATAGCGCGATAGAAAGGTCGTTCGGTCCCACGAAAATACCGTCGATACCGTCTGTCGTGACGATTGCACGCATGTGATCCATGGCCGTCTGGGTTTCGATCATCGCCCAGGTCACCACCCAGTCATTCGCGGTCTGCAGGACGGTTTCGTTGTCCATGCCCCACAATCTGCGGATGGCGTCGGGGCCCCAACTGCGTTGCCCGTCCGGCGGAAACTTCGCCGCCTTCGCAAAAGCCGACGCATCGTGCGCCGAATTGATCATCGGGGCGATGATGCCCTCCGCGCCCGTGTCGAGCGCCCGGCCAATCATGCCGGTGTCGGAATAAGGCGTGCGCACAATCGGCGCGCAGCCTTCCGTTATGATGGCGGCCGCGCCGCGCCGCATTTCGGCGATATCGAGCGCGCCATGCTGCAGATCGAGCACCACGGCATCCAGACCCGCACGGGCAAGCGCCGCGGCATTCGTCGCATGCTCGGCCTGTATCCATCCGGCGAAAACCGTCGCCCCTTCGGCGAGCTTCTTCTTCAGGCCCGGGGCGTGCACGAAAGCAACCTCAACAGGCCCTAGCTCTCGCTTGAGATCTGCTCGATGGCCGTCGCCATCAGGTCATCCATGGTGCGTCTGATCTGGTGATCGGATTGATCGACGCCCTTTCCATCGAAATCCTGGCGAACCTTGCGGAACACATCTTCATCGCCCGGCTCTTCGAAATCCGCGCGAACCACCTCCTTCGCATAGGCTTCGGCGGCCTCGCCGGTAATGCCGAGCTTTTCCGCCGCCCAAAGCCCCAGAAGCTTGTTGCGGCGGGCCGTCGCCTTGAACCTCAGCTCTTCATCATGGGCGAATTTCTTTTCGAATGCATCGCCCCTATCATCGAAACCGCTCATCGGGTTTTCCTCTGCCGCCTTAAGAATTTGGCTGTCCATGCATATTGCGAACACATCTTGGTGGTCGTCTATCCCGCGCACTAGGGGAAATCAACATCACGCGATGACACGGTGCGGAGAAAATGCTTGGCAAGCGCGCCCAACTCTGCTTTTCGATGCGCTCCCCACAAACACTGTGGTATAGCATCGGCGCAGACGGTGCAGATGGCGCGCAATCGCGCCGGGAAGTGTTTTCGTTTCTTTGACCAGCATCCGGATCATGATGAACCGTCGCCGACGCATATATGAGGGCAAGGCCAAGGTCCTTTACGAAGGCCCGGAGCCCGGCACGCTCATCCAGCATTTCAAGGATGACGCCACGGCTTTCAACAACCAGAAAATCGACCGCATCGACGGGAAAGGCGTGCTCAACAACCGCATTTCGGAGTTCGTTTTCCTGCGGTTGAATGAAATCGGGATCCCGAATCACTTCATCCGCCGCCTGAACATGCGCGAGCAGCTGATTCGCGAGGTCGAGATCATTCCGGTCGAGGTGGTGGTGCGGAACATCGCCGCAGGCTCGCTTTCGAAACGGCTGGGGCTGGAGGAAGGCACGGCGCTGCCGCGCTCCGTCATCGAGTTCTATTACAAGAACGACGAGCTCGACGATCCGATGGTCTCAGAAGAGCACATCACCGCCTTCGGCTGGGCCAACCCCCAGGAGATCGACGACATGATGTCGCTGGCGATCCGCGTCAACGACTTCCTGTCGGGGCTGTTCCTCGGCGCCGGCATCCGCCTGGTCGACTTCAAGATCGAATGTGGCCGTCTGTTTGAAGGCGATTTGATGCGCATCGTGGTCGCAGACGAGATCTCCCCGGACAGCTGCCGTCTTTGGGACATTGAGACCAACGAAAAAATGGACAAGGACCGTTTCCGGCGGGAAATGGGCGGCATGCTGGAAGCATACCAGGAAGTCGCCAAGCGTTTGGGCATCATGACCCAGAACGAACGGCCGGTCGGCTCTGGCCCTACCCTGGTGCAATAAGTTCGAAACGCCCCTGCCCTTTGAAAAATCGGCGGGGGTTTTTCTTTTCAAATGCCGTCTTTGCCTTTGCGAACCGGTTCAGCTGGTGTATGGAGCGCGCAACAGCCCCGCCAGATGCTGATGGAGAATAACAATCATGAAAGCTCGCGTGATCGTCACCTTGAAAAACGGTGTTCTCGATCCTCAGGGAAAAGCCATTGAAGGCGCTCTTGGAGGCCTCGGCTTCGGTGACGTCGGTTCTGTCCGCCAGGGCAAGGTCTTCGATGTCGAACTGACTGGCTCTGACAAAGATGCTGTCAAGGCAGAACTTGAGCAGATGTGCGAAAAACTGCTCGCCAACACGGTCATCGAAAACTACGCGATCGAGATCGCTTGAAGTGGTAATAGGCCATGGATGACGACGCAAAGAAAGCTATCGTCTTTCTTGCCATCAAGGCAGCAGTTTTTATCCTAGTGCCCGCACTTGCAGCACTCATTGCCGTTCTTGTCTTGCTCTGAACTACCGGATCTTGCCCCATGAAAACCGCTATCATCGTT
>JAKSCL010000069.1 GCA_022360615.1 Hyphomicrobiales bacterium | reverse complement strand
TCCCATCGAACAGAATCCGCGCCGTATGCGCCCTGGTGACGACCTCCAGATTGGTTCGGTTCTTGACGGGGTGCAAATAAGCGACGGCCGATGAGCAGCGGCGTCCGTTGCGGGCCGTCAGTTGAAAATAGCCCACACCCTCTTGTTCGGCGCCATTGTAGTCATTGTTGAAAGGGTAGTCGGCGTTTTGCGCAGCCGCCACCCAGGCATCGCAGATCGGCCTGCTTAACCGCATGTTCGAGACGGACAGTGGTCCGCCTGCACCGTGAAAATCGTCTGCCCCGCGTTCCTGATCCTCCGAGCGCTTGAAGAAGGGCAACACGTCATCCCAACTCCAGCCCTCATTGCCCATCTGCCGCCAGCGGTCATAATCCTCGTGCTGGCCGCGCACATAAAGAAGGCCGTTCAGCGATGACGAGCCGCCGAGCACCTTGCCGCGCGGCCATTCGAGGCTGCGGCCGTTGAGACCCGGATCAGGTTCCGTTTTGTAGCACCAGTCCACGCTCGGATTGTGCATGGTTTTGAAGTAGCCGACCGGAATGTGAATCCAGGGATTCGAATCACGGCCGCCGGCTTCTAACAAAACCACGGTGTTGGACGGATCAGCGCTAAGCCGGTTCGCCAAGACACAGCCAGCTGAACCGGCGCCGACCACGACATAGTCGGCCTTCAGTTCTTCCATGGCTTTGGACGCTCCATCCGATCGATCTTCTTGCTTGTCATTTTTACCATACTGTGTTTTTTTGATACTACAAGTCTCATTTTTAGAAGACTTTGATGGGAGGAAAACATGAGCGTAGTTGATAAGTTAAAGGGAATCTCACGCCGCGATTTGTTTCGGCTGACAGGACAGTTCGGGCTCACCTCGACACTTTTTGCGGCCGGCGCCATGGGTGGCGCGGTCAGTCTCAGTTCGCTCGCCCGGGCGACGGAATCGATGTATGAGCGGCGCTTTTCGAAAGAGCCGAAGCACACGCTGAAATTCGGCGCGTCGGGCTTCAATGCCCGCAACCTGCTGATCGAAAGAAACGGATCGATCGAGTTCGCGCGCGACCTCGAAGAGCGGACCGAGGGCGAAATCCGGGTCGAGTTCATCGGGGACAATCAAATCTGCACGCAGCTGTCTTGCGTCGAGAAGACGCAGCTCGGCATCGTCGACATCTATGCGGCGTCCACCCAGAACTCTGCCGGCGGAGCGCCCTATCTGAACGTGCTCGACTACGCCTATATGTTCCCGAGCCGCGCTTCACAGTTCTACTTCCTCTACAACCCGGCAAGCCAGCGGATCCTGCGCGATCCGCTTGAAAAACGGCACGGCCTCAAGTTTTTGTTCTCGCACGCCGAACTGCGCGGCATCCAGCTCGGCCTGAAATTCGAGGACGCGCCAACGGTCACCAAACTCGAGGAGTTGTTCGGCACCAAGAACCGCGTGACGGGCACACAGCTTGGCCGGATCGCCATGCAGTTGCTTAATTTGAACCCTGTGCCTATAGCCTGGGAAGAGACCCTCGACGGTCTGAAGCAAGGGTTGATCGACGGCGCTGAAACCTGGGCCTCGGCCGTGGCCTACGCCAATATGAGCCCGGTGGTTTCGCAGTCCGTCGACTTGAAGTTCTTCTGTGGAACCGAGCACACGTCGATGTCGGCCAAGATCTTCGATGCCATGGAACCGCATCTGCAGGATGCCATCATGGAGTCGGCCTATTTTGCCCAGGCGGTTGCCCAAAAAGCCAATGAAGCGGCTCTTGTGAACACGGTCGGTTTTTCCGATCCCCAGTTGCCCGGCACGCTCTTCGTCGAACACAATGTGCGTCCGGCCTTCCTTGCCGACGATCAGATCAAGATCGCCGAGGAAATGTGCTCTCCGGAATTCAATCCGGAGCCCTGGGAACAGTGGCGCGAACGTCTGAACAACTGGGCGGAAGGCATCGACACATATCAGGAAATCTACAATGTCGCGCGCGAAATCCCGGCCGACATGAGACCTGAAAACGTCGAACCGCGGCGCTGGTGGCGTTCGGTCTAAGCCAAAAAAGTCGCCGGGCGGCTTGCGCATAGCGCACCGCCCGGTCACAAGACCTCAAGCTGGCGAAGACCGGCCCGGTCAGGGAAACGCTCCAGAGGAAACACAATGGAACTCGTTCGCGAGGCGTTGGCAGTCGTCAGCGCGCTTCTGAGCTTCGATGCTTGGGAAATCACGCAGGCCTTTCGAACCAGCGGCATCTGGCTTGTCGGACTGGTGGCGACAGTCGCCGGGGCGGTACTGGTGCTGGCCGTGTACAAGACTGTCCCGCTCATCGACCGTCATCTCGAACGGACCGTCATGGTCTGGAGTTACCTGATCATTGCCGCGGTGATTTTCGTTGAGGTGTTCCGGCGCTTCATCCTGAGCGAACAGGCCCCCTGGTCGACGACACTTCCACCCTTTCTCTTCCTGATCATGACGTGGTTCGGCTGCGCCTATAACGTACGGCTACGCACGCATCTCGCTTTCAGCGAATTCCGTATCAGCCTGCCGCGGACCGGGCAGCTGATCTGCGTGATCATCGATGCCGTTCTGTGGCTGATCCTCTGCTGGATCGTCATTGTCACCGCCAGCCGCGTCACCGCCAATTCGGCGGCCAACTTTCAAATCATGCTCGGCACCGACAACGTTCTGCAATGGTGGTTTCTGGCCACCGTGCCAGTCGCTTTCATCCTGCTTGCCGCAAGGGTTCTAGAGAATCTTCTGGAAGACATTGCCAATTACCGCGCTGGCGAGCCGGTTATCCAGCAGACCGTCATTGGCGGCGACTAGGGAGCGCGATCATGACGGACGGAACCTGGATCACGCTTATCTCGCTCGGCGTCACCTTTCTGTTCATGCTCGGCGTCCCGGTTTTTCTGGTCATTGCCTATTGGGTGATCGGAAGCAGCTTTGTGCTCGGCATGACGCTCGACAACATCGGCGCCGCCCTCTCCGACGTGTTCACCGATGGCTTTGCGCTCCTCGCCATGCCGCTGTTCATTCTCACCGGCGATCTGATCAACAGGTCCGGCATTGCGCGGCGGCTGTCCGATTTCGCCTATGCCTGCCTGGGTTGGGTGCGCGGCGGTTTGGCCATGGCAAGCCTCGGCGCTTGCGGATTGTTCGCTGCGATTTCGGGGTCGAATTCCGCCACCACTGCGACGATCGGCTCGATGCTGCATCCCGAGATGGTCAAGGGCGGCTACGGCCCGCGGTTCTCAGCCGCAACGGCCGCTGCCGGCGGAACGGTCGGCATTATCATTCCGCCATCGATCATCTTCATCGTCTACGGTTTTCTGATGAACCTGCCGATCTCAGACCTCTTCGTTGCCGGCATTCTGCCTGGGGTCATGATGGTCGGCGCGAGGATGCTTGCATGCTGGATCGTATGCAGCCGCAATGGCT
>JAKSCL010000393.1 GCA_022360615.1 Hyphomicrobiales bacterium | reverse complement strand
GGCAAGCGCGCCGCCTGCCTGCGCACGGTTGGAAGCCGCAACCCCGACCCGAAAATCGCTGCCCTTGAGGACGAATTGAAGGAGCTCGGCAACTCCATCGGCATGGGCGCCATGGGCTTTGTCGGCAAGAACATGGTGATCTCCTGCCATATCGAAGTGGGCTATTGCCACACGGGCGGCATGCAGATGTCCCAGCACGCCTTTTGCCTCTCCTCGCGCCGCGCCGTTGCCCGCGTGTTCGCCGATGGCCGGGTCGAATATCGCACTGATCCTGAATGGTTCACCGACTATCAGCGCCGCGAAACGGTCGAGTGGGAGATGCCCACCGTGGAGGCAGCGGAATGAAACCCCGTCAAATCCGCCTGAGCACAACGCCGTCGCCCGAGGCCATTGCCGAACTACGGCTTGGCGACATCGTCTATCTGGATGGGCTGATGTACACCGCGCGCGAGGGCGTCTACATGCGCGCGCTTGAGAAAAAGGCCAACATTCCGATGGAGTTGCCGGCCGAAAGCGCCGCCAATTTCCACTGCTCGCCCGCCGCGACCATCCGGCCGGACGGCACCTTCAACATGGGCTCGGTCACGGCAACGGCATCCTTCCGCTTCGCCAAATGGCTGCCCGAATGGATGGAGAAATCCGGCGCCAAGCTGATCGTCGGCAAAGGCGGTATGTCATCGAAGGACTACAAAGAGTATTTCGTGCCGAACGGCGCGGTCTACCTCTCGACCGTCGGCTACGGTACGGGCGCCCTTCTCGGCCGCGGCGTCGAGAATGTCGAGGCCGTGCACTGGCACGAGGAACTGGGCATGGCCCAGGCCATGTGGGTGCTCAAATGCAGCAAGATGGGACCGTTCATCGTCGCCTCCGATCTCCAGGGCAACTGCCTGTTCGAACGCGAGAACGACCGCATCGCCGAAAACCTGGAGCGCGTCTATGAGGGCACCAAGCCCGCCGTCCTCAAGCGCTTCGGCGAAACCGACGACCGGACCGACGAAGTGATCGGTTAGCCAAGGAAAACAAGCCCCTTTCACGGCGACGAACGCTCTTTGAGAGCGCGTCTCGAAGCATGGGCCAAGAGGTTGGGCAGTGCCCGTGAGCCCTCCAAGACACCGGCTGCGGGCGCTTCGCGGCAAGGCTGGAAACACCGGCACGGTCATGCCCTGGTCCGGCTATCGAGCGCCAGCGTCCGGTATCGCGCCACGTCCTCCGGCAGGTCTTCGATCCCAAGGCCCGCCGCCGCGCTCAAGGCAAAATGCCCGCCGCGCACCGCCCCGTCGGGGAAGAACGCGTCCCTGAGCGGATTGGGATTGGCGTCGACTTCAAGCAATCCGGGTCCGCCGGCCGCCGCCAGAAGATGCGCCGACGCGCAGAGGCCGATGCCGCCACCGAGGAAATGCGGGCAATAGGCCAGCCCGGCGGAAAGCGCCTGCCGCGCGACACGGAAACAGCCGGAGACGCCGCCCCACTTCGCCACATCGGGCTGCAAATAGGAGAAATACCCTGACGCGGACGCCGCTGTGAAAGCCGCGTCCCCGGCGATGTTCTCGCCGCCCGCAATGGGGATTGCGCTCGCTTCGGCCAACGCGGCCCACTCCGCCTCCGGCCTGTCGGCCAGGATCGGTTCCTCGATCCAGCCAAGGCCCGTCCCGGCCGCCGCCTTCACGAATTCAAGCGCCTGCGGCAGATCCCAGGCCTGGTTCGCATCGGCGAACAGCCGCTCTCCCGCCCGCACATCGCCTGCAAGGTCCCTTAGCGCGGCAAGGTCCTTTTCGAAATCGAACCCCACCTTGACCTTGAAGGCGGCGGTGCCCTCCGCTCTCGCCTTTTGGATAGCGTCCCGGACGGCGGAGACATGGATACCGCTCGCATAGACCGGTACGTAAGCCGCTACGCCCTCGCTCAGCATCCGCGCCAGGGGCACGCCCGCCTTGCGCGCGGCAAGATCGTGCATCGCCGTGTCGAGCCCGGCGATCACCTGAGCGAAAGGACCCCATTCGCCGCTTTGCAGCGCCCGGACATGGGTTTTTTCCGTAAGGAACGTCCACAAGGCCCCAGGAGCGTCCGTCCTGAAGCCAAGCACCAGATCGGCGATATCCTCCATCAGCAAATGCGCCCGGTGTTCGGCCCCAGCGGACGGCCAGTTCGCGCAAACCTCGCCCCAGCCGAACGCCCCGTCCTTGTCGGTGAGGCGCACGAAAACGGCGGGCCGGTTGCGCATCACGCCGAACGACGTCGCGACCGGGCGCGGCACCGGCGCCCGGAAGACGGAGGCTTCGATTCTTTCGATCGTCACAGGATTTCCCTTATCAGGAGGATCGAACCGGAAACGAATGTGAGCGCGATCAGAAGCCGCCGGAAGTCTTCGTCAGCCAAGCGCTTGAAGACGGTGATGCCGATCTGCGCCGACACCATCGTCACCGGCAATGCGGCTAGAAAGAAAAGCAGCGTTTCGCGTGTATAAGCGCCTTTGAACGCGAGCAGGATGGCCGCGATCAGAAGGACGATGACATTGTAGGGTTGCAGGACAGCCCGGGTCTCGGCTTTCGGCCAGGGGCGCATCGAGCACCACATCGTCGGCAGGGCGCCGGAAAGCGATGCCGCGCCTCCCAGTACGCCGCCCGTGAAGCCGATCAGCATGTCGGCGATGGGTGTCGGCCTTTCGAAACGCGGCAGAGCCCGCCGCAGACTGAAATAGCCTCCATAAAGGATCAGGAAGCCGGCGATCACGAGCTTCAGCGTCCGGGCGTCGATGATGGTCAGGATGAGGACGCCAAGCGGAATGCCGAAAAGCGCGGGGAGAAGGAAACGCATCAAGCGGCGCGGATTGTCCCAGACGGCCTTGCGGACGATCCACACCCCTTGCAGCCCGCTTGCAACGGAAAGCGCAAGAACGATGGCCACGGCCTGCACCGGCGGCATCACGGTGAGAAAGAACCCCAGCGCGAACAGGGCGGTGCCGAAGCCCGCAAGCCCGTTGATGAACCCGCCAGCGGCTGCGCCGGCGGCGAGATAAAAGAAGATTTCGGCGGTCACGAAGCGGCGCTTTCCAGTATCCTGGAAGGGCGGAAGGCGCCGATGCCGACCGCCTGAAGAAGCGCTTTGTGGATTTCGTCGATGACCCGCATCCGCGGATTATCCCTCCGGAAAACGAGATCCAGATGCCTGACCGGTGCATCCTTGCCGAGGGACAGGCGTTTGAGCGGAAGCGGATTGAAGGTTTGTACGGCACGCTCCGGCGCAATGGAAACGCCAAGATTGGCGAACACCATGCTGGAGATCGCCTCCAGCCCGTCAAGTTCCATCGATTCTGAGACCTTGATGCCCTTTTGCTGGAGCCAGGAATCGATCAAATGCCCGACGACGGCATGCCGGTTGAACCTGATAAACGGATTCCGCGCGATCAGTTCAAAGGGGTCGTCGCTCTTGGTATCGCGCGACGCCAGAAGCCGCATCGGCTCGTCCGCGATCGCCATGAACCCCATATCCCGCGGCAGCACCGGCGGCCGCGAAAGGATCGCGGCATCCATCACACCGCGCTCGATTTGCGCGATCAGATGCGTTGTCAGCCCCGGATGGACACGCACGTGAAGATCGCCAAACTTTTGTTTTAAAAGGGAAATCGCCAACGGTGCCAAGCCCATCAAGGTCGTCGGCACGGTGCCGAGCGAAATCTCCCCCCGAAGGCCTTCATCCCCAAGCACCGAAGGCACGATACTGTCATAGGCGCGCACGACCTCGCGCGCTTTGGCGACGACGGCCCGGCCCACGGGCGTCAGTTCCGGCGTGCGTTTGCTCCGGTCGAAAAGCGTGACGCCCCACTCCTCTTCCAGTGCCCGCATCTGCTGGCTCACGGCGGCATGTGTGACGAACACCGCGTCCGCCGCGGCGCTGAACGTTTGATGTTCCTCCACAGCAAGAAGAGTGCGGAGCATTCGGATCGACATGTGACCAACCCCCGGATTTTGTAAATAAAATTGACAAAACATGTAATTGAATATTTCTTCTATTAAGCTTGACTTAAGGCTATGGAATGTCAAGGGCGCACGGAAAGAAGAAATCAAGTGGGTCCGCCATAAAGAGAACCTGGGAGAAACATATGAAACGCACACTGCTTGGCGCCGTGAGCGCCTTGAGCTTTGGCCTTTTCGCCACAGCCGCGCTCGCCGAGTATCCCGAGCGTCCGATCAACATGGTTATTCCTTACGGCGCAGGCGGCGCAACGGACATCTCCGCGCGCACGATCGCCGAGCCGCTCGGCAAGGCCGTCGGCAGGCCGCTGGTGATGACGAACGTCACGGGCGCGGGCGGCGCAACCGGCTCCGTCGCGGTTCAGAACGCCAAGCCCGATGGCTACACCATGATCTTCGCGCGTGTCGGATCGCACACGGTGAACCCGGCCATGAAGGCCACCCTGCCCTACACGCTCGACGACTTCCGCTTTGTGAACGTTTACGAAATCAACCCCGTCGCTTGCGCGGTGCGGCCGGATTCCGGCATCGGGTCCATGGACGATCTGATCGCCAAGGTCGCCGAGGGCGGCATCAGCTTCAGTTCCTCCGGCGTGGGCTCGCTCCTGCACCTTGCGGCGGTATTCGTGCTGAACGAATTCGGCGTCGAAAACCCGCTGGAACAGACGACGCACATTCCGCAGAAGGGCGGCGGCGCGGCTGCGACAGCGGTCCTGAACGGCACCGCGACCTTTCTGTGCACCAACACCTCGGCGCTCGCCAGTTTCGTTGCCAACGGCCAGTTGAAGCCGATCCTGGTGACAACGCCTGAGCCGGTCGTCGGCTTCGATGCGCCGACGGCGGCCGATCTGGACAAACCGGCACTGCACAAGCTGGTGGGCTGGACGGGCGTTGCGGGTCCCGCCGGCCTCCCGGACGATATCGCTGAAAAGTGGGGCGCCTGGACGGCCGAGGCCGTGCAGGATGCCGAGTTCCTTGAGAACATGACGGCGCGCGGCTCGGTCATCCAGCTGATGG
>JAKSCL010000392.1 GCA_022360615.1 Hyphomicrobiales bacterium | reverse complement strand
TGCGATCGCGGTCGCAAAAGGTGGCCAGAAACCGCCGCCTGCCAAGATGAGCGGCAGGAAGCCGCCAAAGGTCGTCACCGTCGTCGAAACGATATGCCGCGACGACGACGCGACGACTTCGGCCATCCGCTCCACATCGCCTTCCATGCAGCGTGGGTCCTGTTTCAGGCTGGTGAGCACGATGATGGCGGCGTTGATCGAAACCCCGATCGAGCCGATAACGCCGATCATCGCCTGAATGCCGAACGGATATCCGCCGATCGCCAGTGCCAGCAGGCTGAGCCCCGCCGAAAGGATCGCCACCGATCCGCCAATCAGCGACAGGCGGTAGCTGTTGAAGGTCAGCACGATGGCCGCGACGGTGAGAGCGATCACCAGCCCCATGGTCGACGCCAGGTTCTGGACGGTTTCGGCACGGGCGTCCGCATCGCCGCCGATCTCCAGGCGATAGCCGGTTGGCATGTCAAGCGAGATCTCGGCAAGCCGGTTCTGCACGCTCACCAACGCCTCCTCCGGCAAGACGCCAAGATGGACAAAGCCCTGCACATTGTTGACGCGTTCGCCGTCGCGCCGCTCAATCGGGCTGTCTGAGGGTTCGACCCGGACCGTTCCCAGGGCGGAGAGCGGAATGCCCGGATAAAGCCCGTTGGCTGCGCGCTCGGCCGCATCGGGCGGTACGATATCGATGGCCTGCAGGGCCTCTATGCGGTTGCGGTCGCCGGAGCCGACGCGGACGCGCACGGGGAGTTCCTCGGTGCCTTCGATGAGAGAGCCCCCAGTCGCCCCCTCAAGGGCCGCATCCAGTTGGGCGGCGACACCGCCCAAATCGAGGCCCGCGAGCCGGACACGGTCTTCATCGAGGTCGAACACTGCTTTCGGCGGTCCGCCGACAAGTGTCACACGCGTGTGCGTGATCTCCGGTACGTCAGCCATAACCCTGCGGATATCGTCGCCAATGTCGCGAAGGACCTGCAGATCGGGACCGACCACCCGGATTTCGACCGGAGCGGTCACGGGCGGGCCTTGTGTCAGATCGCGCACCAGGATTTGCGCTTCGGGCAGCGCTGCATCGAGCCTTTCTTGAAGATAGGGCACCGCCGATCTGGTCGCTTCCGGAGAGGCGGTCGTTACCAGCGCCTCGGCGAAGCGGGCCACACCATCCTGGTCCTTTGTCATGTTGTAATAGAAAGAGGGCGCGCTCTCGCCGATCACCCAATGGACATGACTGACGCCTTCGGTGCCGGCAATAATCGTGCCTGCGGTGAGCGCGAAGCGTTCGGTTTCGCCGATCGCCGCGGAATTAGGCAGACGCAACTGGACGTAAAACTGATCGCGCTCAACTCCGGGAAAGAATTGCGCCGTCAGCGTCGGGAAGGAGAGAAAGCCCGTCAACGGGAGCACAAGCGCGGCCAGGACAGCAAGCGCCGGATAGCGCAGCGACAAACGCAGCGACCTGGCGAAAACGCCGCCGACAACGCCTGTCGAGATGCCATGGGAGAGCCAGCCGGCGCTGTGTTTGTCCGAATCGGGAAGTGCCCAGCCGGCAAGCGCCGGCGTGATCGTGATGGCGAGCAAAAACGAGATAGACAGCATCACGATCACCGAGATCGCGATGGAGCCGACAAAATCGCCCGCCGGGCCCGGCAACAGCGCCATGGGCAGGAAGGCGAGAATGGTCGTCACCGTCGAGGCCAGAAGCGGTACCGCCAGACGGCGCACCGCGCCCGCCACCGCCTCGATCCGCGCCTGACCCGTGGCAAGGCGCTGCCGGATTTGGTCCGTCATGACGATAGCTGCGTCAACCAAGAGCCCGAGCGCCACCACGAGGCCCGTCACGGACATCTGGTGAACCGTGACGCCAATCATCTGCAGGACGTTGAGGGCGCCGAGCGCTGTCAAAGGAATGGCGGCTGTGACAATCAAAGCGGCACGCCAGCCAAGCGAGAGAAACAGGACGACGATCACCAAGGCCATCCCGATGGCCAAATTGGTCAGAACCTCGGTCAAGCGCTCGGTCGTGTAGCCCGATTGGTCGAAGAGCACTTCGTGAACGAGACCTGCCGGCAGCGTTTCCTCAAAGGCCGTACGCTCACGGTCGATGGCATTCGTCCAGGTATCGACCTGAAGGTCGTCTTCCATGCGGGCGGCGACAAGGATGGCCCTTTCGCCATCGGCATAGGCGATGCTCGCGGGTGGCGAGATGACCGAGCGCGACACATCGGCGACGTCGCCTATGCGTAATATCTGGTCTTCGCCCGTTCTTGAGAGCGGGATGGCGCGTATCCGCTGCAAGCCGTCGATCTCGCCAGCCACTTCAACAATCATGTCGTTGCCGCTGCCGCGCACTTGCCCGGCGCGTACCTTGGCGTCGGCCTCGGCGATCGCCCCTGAGACCGCGCCCACCGACAGTCCTACCGAGGCAAGCCTTTGCGGGTCGATGCTGACCAGGATTTCCTCTTCGTCGGCTCCAAAGAGAGTGACGAATTTCGTGCCGGAGACCTGGCGAAGACGGTCCTGCAAAAGCTCCGAGTAACGGCGCACGATGGACATCGGGACCTCTGCGCCCGGTGCGGGCGCGATCGCGCTGATCGAGGTGTAGGCGCCGGTCCGGTCATTGTCGAATTCGGGTTCGGGGACGCCTGGCGGGAATTCCCGCGCCGCATCGGAGAGCGCGTCCCGGACCTCCGACCAGATTTGCTCGATGCGATCTTCGGAGATGAACTGATTCAGTTCGACCTGAACGGCGGAAATGCCCAAACGCGATGTTGATGTGATGGTGTCGATTTCGGCGATTTCGCGCAGTTCCTCCTCGATTTTTTCGGTTACGAGGGCCTCCACGCGCGCCGGATCAGCGCCTGGATAGGGGGTGAGGATGGTGGCGAAGAGATTTGTGATGGTTGGGTCTTCCTGCCGCCCGATCGACAAGAGCGACGACAGGCCGAGTGCGATCAGCATGCCGATCACCAAGGCCGCGAGCCGCCATTCGCGGTAAAAGAGGGTGCTCATTGCGCCGCCTCGGCGAAGACCGGCCGGACGTCCTGACCAAGCGCCAGGCGTTCGACACCGCCAATGACGATCATTGCGCCGTCCTGCAGCGTTCCGCGCACAAAGGCCTGCTCGCCTTCCACATGCAGGACTTCGACGGCGGCCCTTTCGGTGACGGCCAAGCCGTTCTCCGGGTTTTCTTTAGCGATAATGACGGACCAGAGGCCGCGTTCGGCCTCGCTGAGCGCCGTCAGCGGTATCCAGAAGCCGCGCTCGTCGATATGCCGGGTGATTTCAAGTTCGACGATCTCGCCGAAGGGCAGGGGGGTATCGGTTTTGATGTCGAAAAGGACAGTCACCGTTCGTGTGGCCGTGGCGATATCGGGCCGGCTCGCCGCCGCCATTGCATCGAGCACTTCGTCACGATAGCGCAGCGTGACCGCCGCCCCGTTTCGGATCGCTTCGGCGATTTCCGGAGAAACCCCGATACGAGCCTGGGCGCGGTCCGACTCCAAAAGCTCGACGACGGCGGTGCCGGTGTTCAAGACCGCGCCCTCATCGACATGGCGCGCGGCAATGGTGCCGGAAAAGGGCGCCCTGATCTCGGATTTCTCGATATCGATTTCCACCGCGCGGATAGCGGCAATCGTCGTATCGCGTTCGGCTACGAGCGCTGAGACGTTCAAACGCGCTTCGTCAAGGCGCTGAGCGGAGACATGACCCTGGTTCTGCAAGGTTTCCTGGCGCGCGAGCGTCAGTTCCGCCAGTTCAAGATTGGCTTCCACCTGGCGTTTCTGGGCAATGAGTCGGTTCCGTTCGGCTTCGAGGCTTGCCGTGTCGAGACGGGCAATCAGACCGCCTTCTCCGATCTTGTCGCCCTCGTCGACTTCGACAGCCACCAGCAGCCCGCCGCGCTCGAATGCCATCTCCGTTTCGCGGGCTGCCTCGATGCGCCCGGCGTAGCGCTCGATAACGTCGTGGCCGGGAAGGCGTTCAGCCGCAATGACACGGGCCGGCATGGGCGGTTCGTTCACCTGGCTGACCAGTGCATCGGCGCGCCATTGGATAACCGTGGTGGCACCGGCAAGCGCGGCGATCATCGCTGCCGCAAAAGCGATCCGCGCGGCGATGCCGAACAAACGGCGGGGGAAACCTCCACCTCCACTTGCGGTCCGGTCCGGCGGCGGACCGGTCACGGGCGCCATCTTCGCCTTGATCGGCTTGAAATCGTCTTTGTCCACGTCACGGTTCTTGACCTCGCGTGGTTCCATTCTGCCGACCCCCATGTCCGAGCTTCCCTCAATGGGTAGCGCCGCCGGTTACATGTTAAAGAAACTTACATATGTTAATAATGTTAACATAGCAAGGTCGAGATGATTGAAAAATCCCGTTTGCCATCGATCGAGCTGATTTAGGCCCGCCATTTTCCGAGCGCCCTATGGGTGACATTGGCGTGCTGTGACCCTAAGGAGATAGGAAGGGCGAAAACAATGGACCGGTTGAGTGCTGTAATGAACAAAGCCCGCTATCATCATGGAGACTTGGAGGCCGCACTCACGGAAGCTGCGCGCAAGCTGATTGAACGCGATGGACGCGGGCAGTTTTCTGTTGCCGAAGCGTGCAAGCTCGCGGGCGTATCGACAGCGGCGCCTTACCGGCATTTCCGCGACAAGCAGGCGATCCTGGAAGCGGTGGCGGCGCATGGATTTGATGCTTTGGCGGAACGCACCATCGAAGCGCGCGCCGAGGTTCAGGCCCGGAATGGCGATTACACCGAACAGATTGCGGTGATTGGTAAGGCCTATGTCGCCTATGCCAAAGACAATCCCGAGGTTTTCAGGCTTCTTTTCGGCTCAAACCCCAATGTGAAGGACAATCCCGAAGTGAACATCGCCGGGAAGCGATGCTTCGGTGTTCTGATTGAAACGGTGCGTCAGTCGCTGGGTGGAGAGGCGAGCGTTGAAGACGTGCACCGGCTTGCCGTGCCGTTGTGGACGTTTGTCCATGGTGCGGCCTCTTTGCTGATCGATAAGGATTACCACGTCGCCGGATCGACAATCGACGTTGATGCGATGGTGGAAGCGGCTGCCTATGCCCTGATTAAAGGCGGCTTCGATAGGATTATCGCCTCCCACGATCCGAAAAAGGCGGGAACATGCTGAAGACCGGCATTCACGGTTTTCCGCCCGCCGAATTTGAATCCCGGCTTCTTCGCGCTCAAAAAATCCTTGTCGAAAACGCGCTCGATGCCGTTTTTGTCACGACACCGCCGAATATCCGCTATTTCACGGGTTTCGACAGTCAGTTCTATGAGAGCCCGACGCGTCCTTGGTTTGTCGTTGTTCCAGCGGAGGGCGCTCCGATTGCCGTTATTCCGGAAATCGGAGCGCCGAAAATGGCGGAGACTTGGATATCCGATATCCGGACCTGGCCAGCGCCCGTTCCGCAGGACGACGGTGTCTCTTTGCTGGCGGATACGCTGCTTGCCGTGCCGCGCCGGTTTGGACGGATTGGCACGGAACTCGGCCGCGAAATGACCCTGCGTATGCCGCTGATCGAGTTCGAACGGCTTCGGGCCGATGTTTCCGGTGTTGAGATCGCCGATGGCTCGCCTGTCCTCTGGCGGATTCGGATGGTGAAGACACCGGCGGAAATCGACCGAATCCGGCACATCTGCCAAATCGCGAGCGCGGCTTATGCGCGTGTGCCGGAACTGGTCTCCATGGGCGATAGCGAGCGCGAGGCGGCGCGGAAACTGCGCATCGCGCTTTCAAGCCTGGGCGCCGACGCGACGCCGTTCCTTCCCGCGATTTCCGGCCCGGGCGGCGTTTCGCAGATCGTCTGCGGCCCCGGCGATCGTGTCCTTCAAAAAGGCGACATCCTGTTTTTCGATACAGGCTCGGTTTTCGATGGGTATTTCTGCGATTTCGACCGGAACTATGCGGTGGGTTCCGTGTCCGATGCCGCGCACCGCGCGCATGAGGCGGTTTGGCGGGCGACGGAAGCCGGCATCGCAGCTGCCGTTCCGGGCGCGACAACGGATGACCTTTTTCAAACCATGGCTGTAAGACTGCAAGAGGCCGGGTCGATCGGCAACAATGTTGGCAGGCTTGGCCACGGCCTCGGCTTGCAATTGACCGAACCGCCTTCCCATATGCCGGGCGATGGGACAAGACTCGTCCCTGGCATGGTGTTGACGATCGAGCCTGGAATGGAGTACGCGCCCGGCAAGATGGT
Source organism: Hyphomicrobiales bacterium (assembly GCA_022360615.1). Classification (GTDB taxonomy): domain Bacteria; phylum Pseudomonadota; class Alphaproteobacteria; order Rhizobiales; family JAKSCL01; genus JAKSCL01. The sequence goes on along the minus strand of JAKSCL010000392.1, from coordinate 11,777 downwards.
CGTCCACGAAGAAAACATTGTGGTCACGGAGAACGGCCCTGACCTTTTGACGCAGCGCGCGCCGAGGGCGCTTCCCACGCTTTCGTGACACAATCTTGTGGTTTCTCAGGGTCGCAACACTCCGGAAAAAGTGGGATAGAGGCACTGAGGCCTTCGGCATTCGACATGTCGTGTGGAAAAGACCGCCAACCGACGAGGTGATGTGTGGTGCGCTCCTTAATCGTTTTATTGTCGGCCGCCGGGCTTTTGGCCGGTCCGGCCATGCCTGTCGCCGCGCAACAGCAAGGACCGGCTGCCGTCGATGTCGCGGCGCCTGTTTTGCGGACTGTCCGCGAATGGGATCAATATACCGGCCGTTTCGAAGCCGTTAAACGCGTCGAGGTCCGGGCACGTGTGTCCGGCTACATTCAAGAGGTTCACTTTCGCGACGGCCAATTCGTCGAGCGGGGCGATCTTCTGTTCACAATCGATCCGCGGCCGTTCGAGGCCGCGCTTGCCCGGGCCGATGCGAGCGTTGCAAGGGCCGAAAGCCAGTTGCGGCTCGCCGAATTGGAACTTGAAAGGGGTATTACCCTGCTTGAGAGGCAAACGGCGAGCCAAGCCGAGGTCGACACGCGGACTGCCGAACGGGACGCGGCAGCCGCAGATCTTCTCATTGCGCAGGCCGAATTGCGCTCCGCACAGCTTGATCTCGGTTTCACACGGGTCCGGGCCGAGGTCGCGGGCCGTGTCTCCGATAGCCGCATCGACATCGGCAATCTTATTTTCGGCGGTGCCGGCGCGACACTCCTGACCACGATCGTGTCGCTCGATCCGATCTTTTTTGTCTTCGATGTATCGGAGGCCGCCTATCTCAAATACGCACGCCTCCATAAGTCGGGCGACCGTGCGGGATCGCGTACGACCGGGAATCCCGTCTATGTGCGGATCGGCGATGAGACCGAATGGGAGCGGCGCGGCTTCATGGATTTCGTCGACAACGAGATCGGCCAGAACACCGGGACCATCCGCGGCCGCGCAATGTTCGACAATCCTGGCAATTTCATCCCGCCAGGGCTTTTCGGGCAGGCCCGGATCGTCGGCTCCAGCGAGTATGACGCCGTTCTCATTCCCGATGAAGCGGTCCTCGCCGATCAGGCCAACAGGCTCGTCATGATCGTAAACGGCGATAACGTCGTTGAGGCGCGCGTGGTGGAGCTTGGCCCGATCATCGATGGGCTTCGCGTTGTGCGCGATGGGCTTACGGGCGAAGAGCAGGTGATTGTGGCCGGGGTGCAAAGGGTTCGTGCCGGGGTCGAGGTCGCACCCAATGTGGTCGAGGTGGCGGTCGTGCCGGAAGGTCTTGATCCGACGCCGGACGAGGAAATCGGAGCGGCGGCAGCCACAGGCGCGGAGTAATCCCGGTGCAATTCATCCACACCTTCATTGAACGGCCCATCCTGGCGACCGTTGTCTCGCTTCTGATTACGATTGTCGGGGCAATCTCGTTTTTCGCCCTGCCGGTCTCGCAATATCCTGAAATTGCGCCGCCGACCATCCAGGTCTCCGCATCCTATCCGGGCGCGAGCGCCGAAACCATCGCCGATACCGTTGCGACGCCGATCGAGCAGGAAATCAACGGCGTTGAGAACATGCTCTACATGCGCTCGGAAAACACGGGCGACGGGCGCATGACGCTCACCGTGGTCTTTGAGACCGGAACGGATCTCGATATCGCGCAGGTGCTGGTGCAGAACCGGGTGGCGCTTGCCGAACCCCGGCTTCCGGAGGAGGTGCGCCGGCTCGGCGTGAATGTGAGCAAAAGCACGCCCGATCTGATGATGGTGATCCACATCGTTTCGCCGGACGGCAGCCGCGACAATCTTTACATCTCGAACTATGCGCGCACTCGCATCGTCGACGAACTCGCCCGCATCGACGGTGTAGGACGGGCGGTCGTGTTCGGCGAGCGTGCCTATTCGATGCGCATCTGGCTCAGCCCCGACCGGACCCGCAGCTTCGATCTCACGGCGGGCGAGGTCGTCGAAGCGCTGCGCACCAATAACGTTCAGGTTGCCGCCGGCGTTCTGAACCAATTGCCGCTTGAAGACCCCGGCGCGTTCGAATTGGCCGTTGAGACACAGGGCCGGCTGCTTGAGCCTGAGGAATTCGAAAACATCGTCGTGAAGCGCGGGGAGGGCGGACGCACCGTCCGTCTCGCCGATGTCGCCCGTGTCGAACTGGCCTCGCAGGATATCCTTAACATCGCCTATCTCGATGGCGCGTCGGCGCTGCCCATCGGCATCTTCCAGCGGCCCGGTTCGAACGCGTTGGAAACGTCGGACAATCTCATCGCAATGATGGAGGAACTGTCCGCCGATTTCCCACCCGGCATCTCCTACGAGATTGTTTACAACCCGACCGAGTTCATCGCCGAATCCATCAACGAGGTGTACCGGACGATATTCGAAGCCGCGTTTCTCGTCGTACTCGTCATCGTGATCTTCCTGCAGAATGTCAGGACCTCGATCATCCCGATCATCGCCATCCCGGTTTCGCTCATCGGCACATTCGCGGTCCTTTCGGCGCTCGGCTTTTCGCTGAACACGCTGACGCTTTTCGGTCTGGTGCTCGCCATCGGTATCGTTGTCGACGATGCCATCGTGGTTGTGGAGAATGTGGAGCGTTATCTGCGCCAGGGAATGAACGCCCGTGAAGCCGCGCACAAGACCATGGACGAGGTGGGCGGTGCGCTGATTGCGACCTCCGCCGTGCTGTTGGCCGTGTTTGTGCCGACCGCCTTCATCGAGGGTATATCCGGCCAGTTCTACGCGCAGTTTGCGATCACCATTGCCGTGTCGACGGTGTTCTCGACCATCGTGTCGCTGACCCTTTCGCCCGCTTTGTGCGCGCTTCTTCTCAAGGCGCCGGAGGAGGGCGGCCGCAAGAAAGGCCTGCTGTCCTTCTGCTTCAAACCTTTCGTGATCTTTTCCAATGCCTTCAACCGCACCTTCGACCGTATCTCTGCGGGATATGGCGTGCTGACACGGCGCTTGCTGCGCGTTTCGGTGCTTGTGCTTGTCGTCTATGCGGGGCTTATCGCGCTTGCCGGACAGCGCATCATGGCGACGCCGACCGGCTTTATCCCGGAACAGGACCAGGGCTATCTGATCACCGTCGTCCAATTGCCGCCGGCTGCGTCTTTGGCGCGCACGGACGAAGTGGCGCGGCGTGCGTCCGAAATCCTGCGCGGCATCCCGGGCGTCGAGCACACCGTGACCTTTGCCGGGCTCGATGGCGCGACTTTCACCAACGCACCGAACGCGGCCGTCATCTTCTTCACCATGCCGCCCTTTGAGGAGCGGGCGCCGGGGATGACGGCGGAAAGTGTCCTGTTTCAAACCTTCGGCGCGATGCAATCCATCAAGGACGCGCAGATTTTCGTCGTCGCGCCGCCTTCGGTGCGCGGCGTCGGCACGGGTGGCGGCTGGAAGCTCTACGTCCAGGACCGGCGGGGTCGCGGCGTCGAGGCGCTTGAAGCGGCGACCTTCCAGCTCATGCTCGCGGCGAACGAGGACCCAAGCCTCAGCCGTGTTTTTACCCTCTTCAACACGAAGACACCCAAGATCTACGCCGATATCGACCGTGTGAGGGCGCAGATGCTGGGCGTGCCGACCGACAGGTTGCTTGAGACGCTCGAAGTGTTCCTCGGATCGGCCTATGTGAACGATTTCAACTTCATCGGCCGCACCTTCCGTGTGATTGCGCAGGCCGACGGCCCCTACCGGGATAATCCCGAGGATGTGCTCGAACTCCGAACGCGCTCGGAGAACGGTGCAATGGTGCCGCTTGGGACGGTCGCGACGCTAGAGCAAAGAACAGGGCCTTACCGCCTTTCGCGCTACAACCTTTACAATGCCGCCGAACTTCAAGGCGCGACGCCGCCCGGCGTTTCGACGGGCGATGCCATTGCCGCCATGGAGGCGCTTGCGCCAAACGTTCTGCCCGATGGCTTCGACTTCGAGTGGACGGAACTCGCCTTGCAGGAGAAGCTTGCGGGCAACACCGCCGTTCTTGCCTTCGGACTTGCCGTCGTCTTCGTCTTTCTCGTGCTTGCCGCGCTTTACGAAAGCTGGCTGCTGCCGCTTGCGGTCATCCTGATCGTGCCCATGTGCCTCCTGGCTGCGATCACCGGGATCAACCTGCGCGGGTTCGACAACAACATCCTTGTGCAGATCGGCTTCGTCGTTCTCATCGGGCTTGCGGCGAAGAACGCCATTTTGATCGTCGAATTCGCGCGCCAGGCCGAAGCCGAGGGCAAGTCGACGGCGGAAGCGGTCATCGACGCGGCACGTGTGCGTCTGCGTCCGATCCTGATGACCGCGTTTTCCTTTATCCTCGGCGTGGTGCCCCTGGTGATCGCCACGGGCGCGGGCGCGGAAATGCGCCAGTCGTTGGGGACGGCCGTCTTCTCCGGGATGATCGGCGTCACCTTCTTCGGGCTTTTGTTCACCCCGGTTTTCTATGTGGTCTGCCGCTGGTTCGCCTTTGCCGACCGCAAGAAGGCCGAAGGCGGGCAACCGGCGCCGGTCGCTGGCGAGTAAGCGCTGGAACTGGGATCGGTCAGGCGATCTCAAACGGTTCGATGAGATCGCGCGCGACCATGGCGTGGACGCCCTTGTTGAGATCGACGATCTGGGTGACGTGAAGGTCGCAGGCAAGCGAGCAAAAGATGTAGGCGTCCTCCGCGCTCCAGCCCTTCAGACGGACCAGCATCGCGATCATATCTTTCAGGGCCATTGTCGCGGCGTCGTCCAGATCCGGGTCGATACCGAGCGTGATCAGATGCTTCGGCGTCACCGCCATCGGGCGTTCGAGTGTAAATGACTTGTGCACCTGAAAGCGGAAGGTGCCCTTCAGCGCCGTCTCAAGACCCGTGAGACAGACCTCGCCATCGCCCTGGCAGCCATGGCCGTCGCCGCAGGAAAAGAGCGCGCCGTCATTGAAGACCGGGAAGAACAGGCGGCTGCCGGCGGTGAACTCCTTGCAGTCGATGTTGCCGCCATTGGCACGCGGCTCGACTGTCGAGACTTGGCCCCATGCGGGCGGCGGGGCAACGCCGGTGATCCCGAAAAACGGCGCCATTGGAAGCTTCGGCCCCCATTGGAGGGTCGCTTCGTTCTTGGCCCGGTCGATGGGCGTGTAGAGAATGCGCTGATAGGGAAAGTCGTCCGGCAGCGCGCCCCAGAGCGGGCGGAACCAGTTCCAGCCCCAATCCTGGCGGAACTGGATATCGAGGATTTCAACCTCAAGGACGTCGCCCGCTTTCGCGCCGTTGATGGCGACGGGACCCGTTAGGATATGAGGTCCGGGACCCTTCGTGACCGTTTCCACGATCTCCTTGTGATCCGGCAGGACGGGGTAAGGGCAGTTCTGGATAATCGGATGTCCGCCGCTGACCGCGTCGATCGTCACCGTCTCTCCCGGCTCTACGGTGAGAACGGGCGGGGTCTCGGCATCGAAATAGCCCCAATGGACGGTTTCAGGTGAAGCGGAAAGATGATGTGGCACCGGAACGGCCTCCCATTTGTTTTTTGTGTTTCAGATGCCGAGGCTAAACCCGATTGCCTTGAGATCGGCAAAGAGTTTTGCCCTACCGCCATCGTCAAGCGCCATGAGCGGCGGCCTCAGCCGTGCCCAATCGGGATCGTTGAGAGCGTAGGCGATGACCGCTTTCATGCCGGGGATGACGGGGTGGGCTGCGAATGTTTTGCGCACCGTGTTGATTGCAGCCTGTTTTTCATCGGCTCCCGGTTGATCCCAGGTCTTGAAGAGATTCACAATCGCGGCCGGATTGACGTTGCAGGTCGCCGAAATGCAGCCGATCGCGCCGAGTTCCATCGCTTCTTTCAAGTTCAATTCATTGCCGGGAAAGATGCCCCAGCCGGGGAAGGCGGCCATCACGCGTTTGGTGAACTCGAAGTCGCCTGAACTGTCCTTCATGCCCAGAACCGTCTCCGGATAGGCTTTGATCAGGCGCTCGATCAGTTCAAGGCTGAAACCCACCTGGGCGACCGGCGGGATGTGGTAGAGATAGAGCTTCAGGCGTGCATCGCCGACCCGTTCGATGAGCTCGGCGAAGAAGGCAAAGATGCCGTCATCCGATACGGGTTTGTAATAGAAGGGCGGAAGGGCGAGCGCGCCGCCGCAGCCGGTTTTCGCCACATGTGCAGCGAGTTGGACCGCATCCGTGAGTGCGCAAGCGCCCGTGCCGGGCATCATCCGTTTCGGGTCCAGCCCTGCCTCGATCAGCGCGTCCATGAGATCGATTTTTTCAGCGACCGAAAGCGAGTTGCCTTCGCTGTTCGTCCCGAAGATGGCGAGCCCGCAATCGCAGTCAAGGAGCCACCGGCATTGCTTGATCAGCCTTTCCGGATCGGGCGAGAGGTTCTGCTTATAGGGCGTGACGACAGGCGTCCATACGCCTTTGAGCGGCTCAGGCATCGGTTTCCTCCTTTTAGACGGAAAGGCATTTGCCCGGCGCAAAATGCCGAGCCGTGAGGTTGGTGTGTCATAACCTGATTTTGAACGCCATCAAGAGCCCGGCAGCGAAACTGTTTTTCAGAGAGACGCGGTGCGGTCTTTACACGCGGAGGTCCTCAGCATAGGTATACCTACGACGTGGGAGAGACCGGCTTTCAAGCTGGCGCCGAAGGAGCAACCGCCCCGGAAACTCTCAGGCAAAAGGACCGCGTCACCGGCATAGACATCTGGAGAGAGGCGCAAGCGCGCCCGCCGAAGGGATAAACGTTCTCAGGCGAAAGGACAGATGGGGCATCATACCGGCGGTGAGCGCCGGAAAGGTGATCCATGACCGGTGACTTTTATTCCTCTGATTTCGTCGCGACAGCGCTCGGCGTTTCGGAGCGGCGCGTATGAACGCCCCGCTCAGGGAAACCCCGCTTGCGGGCTTTCATGCCGCACACGGCGCGCGCATGGTGCCTTTTGCGGGTTATTCCATGCCTGTCCACTACAAGGACGGAATCATGAAGGAGCACCAGGCGACACGGGAAAGCGCCGGGCTTTTCGATGTTTCGCACATGGGCCAGATCGTGCTTCGCCCGAAATCGGGCCAAATTGCCGATGCGGCACGCGCGCTCGAAGACCTGGTCCCCGCCGATATCGCCGCGTTGAAGCCGGGCCGTCAGCGCTATACCCAGTTCACGACCGACGAAGGCGGCATCATCGATGATTTCATGGCCGTCAATGCGGGCGATCATTTGTTTCTCGTCGTCAATGCCGCCTGCAAGGAGGAAGACGAAGCGCATCTGCGCCAACATCTCTCCGATCAGTGCGATATCGAGGTCTTGCGCGACCGCGCCCTCATCGCCATCCAGGGACCGCAAGCCGAAAAGGCGCTCGCAAGCCTCGCACCCGGGGTAAAGGACATGCGCTTCATGGATTGGGGCGTATTTCAGATTCTCGGCGCCGATGCCTTTGTCTCACGGTCCGGCTACACGGGTGAGGACGGCTATGAGGTCTCGGTTCCAGCGTCGATTGCGGAGGACTTGGCAAACGCTCTTGTCGAGGCGGGCGCGGCGCCCGTCGGGCTCGGCGCGCGGGACAGTCTCCGGCTCGAGGCGGGGCTTTGTCTTTATGGCAACGACATCGACAAGACTACGACGCCTGTCGAAGCCGGTCTTGCCTGGTCCATCCAAAAAACCAGACGTCAGGGTGGCGAACGGGAAGGCGGCTTCCCGGGCGCTCCCATCATCCTCGATCAGATCGAAAGCGGCACCAAGCGGCTGCGGGCCGGCTTGAAGCCCGATGGCCGGGCGCCAGTGCGGGCGGGCGCTCCGCTTTATGCGGATGAGACGTCAAGTACCGTTATCGGGACTGTTACTTCCGGCGGCTTTGGGCCGAGTGTCGGGTGTCCCGTGGCCATGGGCTATGTGCCTTCCGACAAGGCCCGTGAAGGGGCTGGCGTGTTCGCCGAAGTGCGTGGGAAACGCCTTCCCATGTCCGTGGCGCCGCTCCCCTTTTTCGTCAAGAGCTACAAGCGTTGATCAATAAAACAGAGACCGGGTTCGACCATGACGAAGAAGTTTACCGAAGACCATGAGTGGCTTGCCATTGACGGGGATGTGGCGACGGTTGGCATCACCAGCCATGCGCAGGAACAACTGGGCGATATCGTTTTCGTGGAACTGCCGGAAACCGGGCGGACGGTGGCGAAAGGCGAGAGCATCGCCGTCGTCGAATCCGTGAAAGCGGCGTCCGACGTTTACGCTCCGGTGTCCGGTGAGGTGGTCGAAGGAAATCAGACGATTGTCGATACGCCCGAAAGCGTGAATGCCGACCCGGAAGGCGGGTCGTGGTTCTTCAAGATCAAGCTCAGCGATCCAAGCGAGCTGGACGGCCTTATGGACGATAGGGCTTACAAGGCGCTGATCGCCTAAGCCGAGCCGATTGCAAACCCGAAAAGCCGAAACGAGCGAGGCGACCATGAACGCTCCGATTCCTTCAGATGCCGGAAAATCCGATGCTGTCCTTCCTTTCGCGCGCCGGCATATCGGTCTTTCGCTAAAGGACGAGGTCGCGATGCTCGAAGCGGTCGGCGCACCCAACATGGAGACCTTTATCGCTGAAACCGTGCCTGCGCCCATCCGGCAATCGGAGCCACTGCCTTTCGGGCCGGGGCTTTCGGAAACCGAGGCGCTTGAGCGGATCGGACGGATTGCCGGGAAGAACACCGTTTTCACCTCGCTTATCGGGCAAGGCTATCACGGTACGCATTTGCCGCCCGTCATCCAACGCAATATCCTTGAGAACCCGGCTTGGTATACGGCCTATACGCCCTATCAACCCGAAATCAGCCAGGGGCGGCTCGAGGCGCTCGTCAATTTCCAGACGATGGTCGCCGACCTGACGGGCCTCGATATCGCGAACGCCTCGCTTCTCGATGAAGCGACGGCCGCCGCGGAGGCGATGGCCGTCGCGCGGCGTGCGTCAAAGGTCAAGACAGCCGCCTTCTTCGTCGATGAGAACGTCCATCCACAGACACTCGCCGTCTTGCGGACCCGGGCCGAGCCTCTTGGTTGGGCCTTGATTGTGGGTGATCCGTTAAGGGACCTTGATGCCGGGGCGGTCTTCGGCGCGCTTTTCCAATATCCGGGAACGGACGGCGCGATCCGCGATGTCCGGGGCCCCATCGCTGCGCTGAAGGAAAAAGGGGCGATGGCCGTCATCGCCGCAGACCCGCTGGCGCTGACCCTTCTCACGCCGCCCGGCGAACTTGGCGCGGATATCGCCATCGGTTCGACCCAGCGCTTCGGCGTGCCGATGGGCTATGGCGGGCCGCATGCGGCCTATATGGCGGTGCGCGAGAACCTGAAGCGGATGCTGCCAGGGCGGCTCGTCGGCGTTTCGGTCGACGCACGGGGCAATCCGGGCTACCGGCTCGCGCTTCAGACCCGCGAACAGCATATCCGCCGGGAAAAGGCGACCTCCAATATCTGCACCGCGCAGGTTCTGCTTGCCGTCATTGCGTCGATGTATGGCGTCTATCATGGGCCGGAAGGTCTGCGCGCGATCGCGGAAGGCGTGCACGCGAAAGCCGCTGTTTTGGCCGAAGGCCTTGAGAGGCTTGGGTTTGAGCGGGTGAATCGGACCTTCTTCGACACCGTCACGGTTCGGGTCGGCGGCAAGCAGGCGGAGATCGTTGCGAAGTCTGCCGAGGAGCGGCTGAACGTGCGCGTTGTTGGTGACGCCGCGCTCGGTATTTCGGTCGACGAGACGACGACACCCGGCGTCATCGAGGCTGTTTGGCGCGCCTTTGGCGGCGACCTTTCTTACGGCGATGCCGCGCCGAAGAGTGATGCCATTCCGGCCGAGTGCGCCCGCACATCCGCTTTCATGACCCATCCGGTCTTCCACCTTTACCGGTCGGAGACCGCAATGCTTCGCTATATGCGCAAGCTCGCCGACCGCGATCTGGCGCTCGACCGGGCGATGATCCCGCTCGGTTCCTGCACGATGAAGCTGAATGCGACGGCTGAGATGATCCCGATCACCTGGCCCGCATTCGGCGGCCTTCACCCCTATGCACCAAGGGATCAGGCGGAAGGCTATTTCGAACTCTTCGAAACGCTGGAGCAGTGGCTCTGCGACATCACGGGCTATGACGCCGTATCGCTGCAGCCCAATTCCGGTGCGCAAGGGGAGTATGCCGGGCTCCTGGCCATTCGCGGTTATCACCGCGCGCGTGGCGAAACGCACCGCAATCTCTGCCTTATCCCTTCATCGGCTCATGGCACCAACCCGGCTTCGGCGCACATGGCGGGGATGGAGGTTGTCGTCGTTCAATGCGATGACCAAGGCAATGTGGATGTTGCGGACCTGAAGGCGAAGGCGGAAGAGCATGCCGCCAATCTCGCCGCTCTCATGGTGACTTATCCCTCGACTCATGGCGTGTTCGAAACGGAGATCCGCCAGATCTGCGATATCGTCCATGAGCATGGCGGACAGGTTTATCTCGACGGTGCAAACCTGAATGCCCAGGTCGGCATCGCGCGGCCGGGCGATTACGGCGCCGACGTCAGCCATCTCAACCTTCATAAAACCTTCTGCATCCCCCATGGCGGCGGCGGGCCGGGCGTGGGGCCGATCGGCGTGAAGGCACACCTTGCGCCTTACCTGCCCGGCGATCCGCTGAAACCTGTCGAGGGCGATGGCGTGGGGGCGGTTTCGGCTGCGAACCACGGGTCGGCGTCCATTCTGCCGATTTCGTGGATGTATATCGTCATGATGGGCGGGGACGGCCTGCGGGAGGCCACCGAAGCAGCCATCCTCTCGGCAAACTATATTGCTTCCCGGCTCGAGGGTGCGTTCCCGGCGCTTTACCGGAATGAAAAGGGCCGGGTCGCGCATGAGTGCATCATCGATCCGAGGCCGTTCAAGGACACAGCGGGCGTGACCGTCGACGACATCGCCAAGCGCCTCATCGACTACGGTTTCCACGCGCCGACCATGAGCTGGCCGGTGGCTGGCACCTTGATGATCGAACCGACGGAATCCGAAAGCAAACGCGAGCTCGACCGTTTCATCGACGCCCTCATTGCCATCCGCGCTGAGATTGCCGACATCGAGCAAGGCAAGCTCGACCGCGAGAAAAATCCGCTCACCATGGCGCCGCACACGGTGCATGACCTTGCCGAGGATGATTGGGATCGCGGCTATTCCCGGGCGCGCGGCTGTTTTCCGGAAGGCTCGCCGCGTCTCGACAAATATTGGCCGCCCGTGAACCGGGTCGACAATGCCTATGGCGACCGGCATCTGGTATGTTCCTGTCCGCCGCTTGAGGCCTATGAAGAGGCATGACGAACTTGTCGGGGCTGCAATAGCCGCGCCCCCTCTTGCGGACCGTGTTTTGACCTTTCAAGATGGCTGAAAGCCGGGCGCATCCGGTCCTTCACGCCCGTGCCCGGCGCTAGATCGGATCCTGTTAGATGGAAGCGATCCGCGTTTCCATCTAACAGGTGAATCCGATCGGTTCCAAGAGTCGATCAGTTTTACATCTCTTGCCGGAAGCGCGTCGCGATTCCGGCAAGAGATGTAAAACTGATCGACTCTTAGAATCGATCGGATTCACCTGTTTAAATGGAAGCGGCCGACGCTTCCATTTAAACAGGATCCGATCTAGCCGCGATCACGCTTTCTGCCAAGCATCCGCAGCGCACGGCAGCAATGCCCTGCCGGGTGCCCGTTGTAATGAGGTGCTAGAACCGCTCCACCCAGGG
>JAKSCL010000294.1 GCA_022360615.1 Hyphomicrobiales bacterium | reverse complement strand
GGCGGCGAGTTTCCGTTCCCGGTTCCGGATTCGGATGACCGCATCACCATTGAATTCAAGAAATTCGGCGTCGGGCTTGAGTTCACGCCCACCGTGCTTGATGACGGAAAAGTCCATCTCGTCATCGCCCCGGAAGTGAGTGAAATCGATAACTCGCGGGCCGTCACCATCAATGGCTTGCAGGTGCCGAGCCTCAATGTCCGGCGGGCCAGAACGACGGTTGAGTTGCGCGATGGCCAGAGCTTCGTCATCGCTGGGTTGCTGCAATCAATCAACCGCACCAGCTTCCGGGCCGTGCCGTGGATACACGAGGTGCCGGTTCTGGGCGCGCTGTTCCGGAGCACGGCTTTTAACCGGCAGGAATCCGATTTGGTCATCGTCGTGACGCCGCGCCTTGTCGCGCCGCTCTCGCCGGATTTGATGGCGGCCACCGGCTTCGACCAATTGAGGCAGGGGAATGACGCCGATGTCTTTCTCGGCGGCCGCGCCGAAGTGCCGCGCGGAACACAATCGACGACTTTCACGACGCCAGACGGCGCCATCGTTCCCGTCGGGCATATCCTGCCAGGTTTTGAAAGCCGGCCTGCCGCCGCGTTCCCGGCGAATCCATCGACCCGGAGTTGGGGGACCGGCGGAGACAAGCGGCTCAGTGTTGCGCGGCGCGGAAGATCGGGCGGGGCAGACGATGTTTGGGAGGCCCAGTAGCACCATGCGGAACACCTATGGGAAAATGGCGAGCAGCCTCGCGATTTGCGCGGCTCTCTTGGTTGCTGGATGTGCGCAGAGCACGTTCTCGCGCAGCGACACGCTGACCCCATTCGCCCCGAACACGCAACGCACGAACATCGCGCTTCAGACAATCAATCCCCTGCCGAACCGCGCCTATGACCGGCGGATACCCCATTCCGGCCAACGCATGGCGGGTGCCGTTCAACGTGTCGCCACCGGTGAGGATACGGCGGAAGCCGCTGACGAAGCGGGAGAAAGCCTGATCCAGGAAGGCATTTCTACCGACTAACCGGTCACCGGCGGATCGGCCGCCGGGCAACGAGGTCGCGTGCACGGAGTAACAGTGAGGGGTGAGGGATATGGAATCCGGTTTCAGCAACGGGTCGAATGGAAACAATAACGGCGCCATCGCGATGGCTTCGGTGGACCCGGGTCTTGTTGCCTGCGTCAACGGGGCGGCATCGCGCATGGGCTGGCCGGCTGTTCAGGTGGTCGGCACGACCTTTCAGGAGGCTTGTACACAAGCGGCCTCATTGGCGCCGCGTGTTTTCATCGCGGACATCGGTCCCGGCAATCCCGAGGATCTGAACGCGCTGGCGTCTCTGGCGGCGCAACGCCAGCAGGATACCGCCATTATCGTGTGTGCGGAGACGCTTGACCCGCAGATGGCGCGCACCTTCATTCATCTCAGGATTGCCGACCTTCTGCTCAAACCTTGTGAGCCGGGCGACATCAGAAAAGCCCTCAAAAATGCCACCGAAGCGCGGCCGGGAGAGGAGGTAACCGACGCGAAAATCTACACCTTTCAGCCTGTTGCGGGCGGTGTCGGGAACACCGTGATCGCGCTCCAGGCCGCCTCGCTCTTACGCAAAAAGGGCAGGACCTGCGTTGTGGACCTAAACCTTCAGCAAGGGAGTTGTGCCGAGTATCTGGATCTGGAGCCCCGCTTTCATCTCGACGAAGTGGGCCAGGACCCGGAGCGTCTCGACAAGCAATTGCTTGAAGCCATGCTCTCGCATCATGAGTCGGGACTGGTCGTGCTTGCTGCTCCGCCGGACCCGGCGGCGATCACCTCATTCAACGCCAATCTGGTGACGCGCACACTGGATCTGGCGGCCACCAGTTTCGACAATGTCATCATCGATATGCCGCGCACATGGTTTCCCTGGACGGATAGCGTGATGCTTGGCACCGACCATCTCTATCTGGTTTGCGAACTGACGGCGCCCTGTATCCGCCAAGCCCAGCGTATGCTGCAATGCATTGCCTCGCGCTCGGACAACCAAAGCAGCCCGCGCATCATCGTCAACCGCGTTGACAACCGGAAAAGCGCGGGATGCCTGCAGGCCGAAGACGCCGCTGTTGTGTTCAAGGACGCCTATGCCGGTTCCATTTCCAACATGTACAAGGCCGTGCGCGAAGCCATCGACCGGGGTGTGCTGATTGAGACGATCGATGCGAAAAACAGCATGTTGAGCGACTTGCAGACGATCATCCTGCCCGAGGAACAACCGGCGCACCGGCGCTCGCTCATGTCCTTCCTGCAGCCGCGCCGGGCGCTGCAAATGGCTGCGACGTCAGCCTGAAACACGAGGCGGGATCATGCGGCAACGTTTTTCAACCATCCAGGAAACACGGGGCGCAGCAGCCGGCGCACTCGCGGAACACCCTGTTCCCGCTGGCGTTGAGCCTGCGCCCGTCAATGCCGAAGCCGGCGGTGACGTACCGTGGTCGGGCGTCAAGCTTGTGTCCGAACAGCCGGTGTCTGAAACGCCAAGCGATCCGGCGAACAATCGGCTGAGCGCCAAGCTCCTGGAGATCAAGGCGGAGTTCCACAAGCTTTTGATTGAGGACATCAACCTCTCGGCCCTGGAGAAGCTGCCTCACGACACGCTCTTGCAGGAGATGGGCGATCTGGTGCGCGAATATGTGGCGCAACAGCGCATCACGTTGAATTCGCGTGAGATCGGCGAGCTCGTTCAAACGCTCGTCGATGAGATGGTGGGGCTCGGGCCGCTGGAACCGCTGATGAAGGACCCGACCATCAGCGATATTCTGATCAACGGCCATGAAAATTGCTTCGCCGAGCGGGGCGGAATGCTTGAGAAGGTCGAGGTGCTTTTCAAGGATGAGGCGCATCTCCTGCGGGTCATCAACAAGATCGTTTCCGCTGTCGGCCGGCGCATCGATGAATCGCACCCTATGTGCGATGCCCGCATGCATGACGGTTCGCGCTTCAACGCTGCAATTAGGCCGATTGGGGTCGACGGCCCGCTCGTTTCGATCCGGAAGTTCGCCAAGAAAAAGCTGTCTCTCGAACGCCTGGTTGAGGTAGAGGCGCTGACCCCGCAAATGGCCGAGGTGCTGGCTGCCGCTGTGCGCTCCCGCATCACGACGCTAATTTCCGGCGGTACCGGCACCGGCAAGACGACGATGCTGAACGCACTCTCCGCCTTCATCGCACACACCGAGCGCCTTATCACCATTGAAGACGCCGCCGAACTGCAGCTTCAGCAGCCGCATGTGGCGCGCATGGAAACGCGCCCTCCAAATATCGAGGGGCATGGCGAAATCCGGCAGCGTGACCTTGTGAAGAACGCCCTTCGGATGCGGCCCGACCGCGTTATCCTCGGCGAGTGCCGCGGAGAGGAAGCCTTCGACATGCTGCAGGCCATGAACACGGGTCACGAAGGTTCGATGGCGACCGTCCACGCCAACACGCCCCGCGATGCCATCTCGCGCCTTGAACAGATGCTTGGCATGACGGGCATGCCCATGACCGTCTCCTCGATCCGCAGTCAGATCACCAGCGCCATCCAGCTTATCGTTCAGCTTACCCGTTTCTCGGACGGTAAAAGGAAGATCACCAGCGTGACCGAGATCACCGGCATGGAAGGCGAGATCGTCCAGATGCAGGAGATTTTCTGTTACCGGCAGACGGGCAAGGAAGCGGACGGCTCTATCATCGGCGAATTCCGGGCAACAGGTATCCGCCCGCGTTTCTTGGAAGAACTCGTCAGTATGGGAATCAGTATTCCGGGCGACTTCTTCGATCCCAGTAAGCCCCTGAAATAGCGGATGTTCGGCGATGCCTGAATTTGAACTCCGCGAAATCCACATCTTCTATGCCTGCGCGGCGGCTGCGGCGATTATGCTGGTCGAAGCGCTTTATTTGATCTTCGCCGAAGCAAAGGATCACCGTGATCTTGTCAACCGGCGGGTGAAGATCATGGCCGAAAGCGGCGACCAGCAGGCCATCCTCATCCAGCTCCGGAAAGAGCGCGGGATGACGGGAGAGGGCTGGCGGTCGCTCTTCAGTCTTGGAACGCTTCTCACCCAATCGGGTCTGACAATGGGTGTCACCCGGTTCTGGCTCCTCATCGGCGTCGCCGCCTTCATCATCTTTCTCGGCGCTTTGGTCTTTGTCGGAAACCTTCTTGTCGCGCTCGCCGTGGCCGCGCCGTTCGCGCTTTTTGCGCCTTTTTTGGTGTTGAGCATCCTACGTGCCAAGCGCCGGAAAGTGTTTGGCAATCAGTTGCCGGATGCCATCGATCTCATCGTGCGCGGTCTGAAGGCCGGTTATCCGGTTCCGGTCGCCTTCTCCGTCGTAGCCCGCGAACTGCCCGATCCCATCGGCACCGAATTCGGCATCGTGAGCGATGAAGTGACCTTTGGAGCCGGCTTCGTGGAAGCGCTTTACAAAATGAATGAGCGCGTCGGCCAGCGCGACCTGCCGCTCTTCATGAGCGCCATCGCCATCCAGACGACGGTCGGCGGGAACCTGCGTGAGATTTTGGAAGGCTTGGCCGAAGTCATTC
>JAKSCL010000391.1 GCA_022360615.1 Hyphomicrobiales bacterium | reverse complement strand
GCGCCGAAAAGCGTTTTCCTATCGATGCGCCGGCCGAGTTCGAACCCGTTGACGATATTGCCCCATTGGTCCGAGCCGCCCATCTGTAGCCGACAGTCATCGCGGCGCGAAAGCTCAAGGAAATCATAGGCCTGAAGGATCATGTAGTTGAATTCGAGAAAGCTGAGCGGATGCTCGCGCTCAAGCCTGAGGCGCACCGAATCAAAGGTCAGCATGCGGTTGACGGAGAAATGCCGACCATAATCGCGCAGGAAATCGATATAGGCGAGCCTATCCAGCCATTCGGCATTGTTGACCATGATGGCGTCGCTTGGGCCATCGCCGAAGGTCAGGAAGCTTGAAAAGGATTCACGGATGCTCGCCATGTTGGCGTCGATCTGTCGATCCGAGAGAAGCTGGCGGCTTTCGTCCTTGCCGGACGGATCGCCGACCTTGGTGGTGCCGCCGCCCATAAGGACAATCGGCTTGTGCCCGGACTTTTGCAGATGCCGCAGCATCATGATGCCGAGCATGTGCCCCACATGGAGGCTCGGGCCGGTGCAATCGAAGCCGATATAGGCCGTGAGCGGTTTTTCCTTCAGCGCGGCTTGAAGGCCCTCCCGGTCGGAGCACTGCTGGATAAAGCCGCGTTCTTCGAGCACACTGAGGAAATCGGCGGCACCGGAATCGGATGAGTGGGACATGGTTGAAGGAACCGTTCGGGAAAAGGAGACTGTTTCGGGTGCTGACGAAAGGCCGAGGGGAGGGCCGTCGTCAAGCCCGGATGCTGCAATGCAGCCTCATGATGCCCAACTGCTTAAACGCCCCATCGACCCAAACGCAATCCTTACAGTCGTCGGGCTGATGAGCGGAACCTCCATGGACGGCATCGACGCCGCCATTTTGCGCAGCGACGGCGGCCGGATCATTGAACCCGGGCCCGCGATGTTCACGCCTTACACCGATGACGAACGCGCGATTCTGAAACAGGCGCTTGCCGATGCGCGCGCAATTCATGGGCAACGCGAAAGGCCAGGCGTGCTTCGTGAGGCGGAAAACATCATCACCGCCCGCCATGCGGCTGCGGTTAAGAACCTCACCGAAAAAACGGCGATCGGGCCAGCCGACATCGATGCGGTCGCCTTCCATGGCCAAACGGTGCTCCACCGCCCAGAGGATATGCTGACGGTCCAGATTGGCGATGGCGCGGTGCTGGCCGCCGAACTCGGCGTCCCGGTCGTCGGCGATTTCCGCAGCGCCGACGTTGCGGCAGGCGGCGAGGGCGCGCCCCTTGTGCCAGCCTATCACCGCGGTCTTGTCGAACGCGCGGGAACGCCGCTACCGGTTTGCGTCTTGAACCTTGGCGGCGTCTCAAACCTCACTTTCATCGACGAGAACACGCTTTTGGCCTTCGATATCGGGCCGGCCAACGCCCTCATCGACGACTGGATGCTCGCGCGCACGGGACAGGCCTTCGATGCGGACGGTTCAACGGCCAAAGCGGGCAAGGTCAATCAGGATGCGCTCAAAGCACTCCTGTCCCATCCTTATTTCAAGCGGCCGCCGCCGAAATCGCTTGACCGGGACGCGTTCTCGCTCGACCCGGTAGGGGCGCTCTCGCTTGAAGATGGCGCAGCAACGCTGACAGCCTTCACCGCGAAAGCCATCGGTCAGTGCATGAG
>JAKSCL010000388.1 GCA_022360615.1 Hyphomicrobiales bacterium | reverse complement strand
GATGCCGGTGGAGCAGGAGCCATCCACATCATCCACAAAGGGCCGGCGTTGCCACCGGCCCGGCACGTCAAATCTCAACACTTTCCGAGATCGAGAGCGCGTCTTCCAGTTCAACGCCAATATAGCGGACGGTGCTGTCCATCTTCGTGTGCCCGAGCAAGAGCTGCACTGCCCGCAGGTTGCCCGTCTTCCGATATTTTTGGGCAACTTTTGTGCGTCGCATGGAGTGGGTTCCATATGCGCTCGGCTCCAGCCCTATCGATCGAACCCAGCCTTTCAGCATCCGAGCATACTGCCGCGTGGAGATGTGTGGTCGGTCATGGAACCGACCTGGCCAAAGATACTCATGACCCGACATGAGGGGATGAGCGAGCCAGTCGGCTAGCGACTTGCGCGTTCCATCCGTGATTTCAAAGCGCACAGGTGTGTTGGTTTTGCTCTGCTGGATCGATGCGCGTTCCTTGACCGTTCCGGCGGCGTAGACGTCAGCCACCTTCAGGCGGACGAGATCGCAGCCTCTGAGCTTGCTATCGACGGCCATGTTGAACAAGGCAAGGTCACGGGGGGCTCCGGCCAACTCAAGCCGGACACGAATAACCCAAACGTGCCTAGGAAGCAGCGGTCGATTCTGACCGATGATGCGGCCATGGTTCCAAGCTTTTTTGGATGGGATGACCATGGGCAGGTTTGAAGCGCACATAGCGGTTCCTCCGATCCGCTTCCTCCACGCCACACCGCTCCAGACATTCGGGCAGCCAAGGATAAGCAATAATCGCCCTTGCCGCTAAGACCGCTCTGAGCCCAATCTGGTCGTTCCGATTTCCCACGTATTTCCCAATAGCGGACATCAACTGTCGTTGGCGTTAGAACTCCAGTGGCGCGTTTTCTATGACCTCTTTCAAGACGAAGAAGCTTCGCAGTTGCCGAACGCCGGGAAGAGTAAGAAGTTGGGCGCGATGTAGGTTGTTGAAGTCCGAGATATCCTTCACTCTTACTTTCAAGAAATAGTCGAAATCGCCAGCCACGCACTGGCATTCCAAAACGAATGGGAATTTGGGGACAGCCGCTTCGAATTCAGCAAAGCTCTCTGGTGTTGAACGTTCCAATACGGCTCCGACAAGCACGAGCACGCTGAGATCAACGACATCAGGTCTGACTTGTGCGGTCACACGACTTATGATGCCTTCATCAAAAAGTCGCTGTGTTCGCCTGTGACACGTGGCCGGACTGACATTCACATTCTCCGCAACCTCCGCATTGCTCATGCGACCATCCGCCTGCAGCAGCTTGAGAATCTTGCGGTCGATCTTGTCGAGTTCGATATTCGTGAAATTTTCTTCCATAAATATCTTATAAAATTACTGCATAATCAAATCAATGCGCTATCAGTGGACTATGTGGAAAAATGGAAGCTGAAATTTGAGAGCACCTTTCGTTTTATCTTTTGTATGCTTGAGGCAAAAGCATAAAAAGGAACCAACATCATGAACCTTTCGAAATTTGAACGCTACCCGCTGACTTTCGGCCCAACACCCATCGAGCACCTTCCTCGATTGTCGGAGGCCATAGATGCGGGTGTTGAGATTTACGCCAAGCGCGATGACTGCAATTCCGGCCTCGCTCTGGGCGGGAACAAACTTCGAAAACTGGAATATATCGTACCGGATGCGATCGCTTCCGGAGCGGACACGTTGGTTTCCATTGGCGGCGTTCAATCCAATCACACCCGCATGGTCGCGGCGACGGCCGCCAAGATCGGCATGAAATGCGTGGTCATTCAGGAAAAATGGGTGCCGCATTACGATGCGGTCTATGACCGTGTGGGCAACATCATGATGACGCGGCTCATGGGCGCCGACAGTCGTTTGGTGGACGATGGATTTGACATCGGCATCCGCAAAAGCTGGGAAGACGCGATCCAGTCGGTGAAGGATGCGGGCGGTAAACCTTATGCGATACCGGCAGGGGCTTCGGTACATAAATACGGCGCGCTTGGCTATGTCGGCTTCGCCGAGGAGGTGGCCGAGCAGGAGGCTGAGCTTGGTTTCAAGTTCGACTATGTCGTCGTCTGCGTTGTCACCGGCTCGACCCAGGGCGGCATGATCGTGGGCTTCGCGGCGCAGGATCGGGCGGGCCGCGTCATCGGCATCGACGCCTCGGGCACCATCGGCCAGACCCGCGCGCAGGTGCGCTCTATCGTCGACAAGACCGCCGAACTGGTGGGGCTGGGCCGCAGGGTCCGCGACGACGAGATCGTCATCAACCCCGATTATGCCTATCCGGCCTATGGCGTCCCTTCGGACGAGACGAACGACGCCATCCGTCTCGCCGCCCGGACCGAGGCGATGATGACCGACCCGGTCTATGAAGGCAAATCCATGCAGGGCCTGATCGACCTGACGCGGAAGGGCTTCTTCCCGGACGGCGCGAAGATTCTCTATGCCCATCTCGGCGGCGCGCCGGCGCTGAACGGCTACAGCTACTACTATAAGGACGGCTAGAGCATTTTCGCTTTTCCTTGAATCGCTCAATTGCTCTAAGTCTTTGTTTTTTCGCGTGTCCGGACGGAAAACCGGTGTCCGCTTTTCCTGGACACGACCTAGGCGCGCGCTGCATCAGGTAAGGGCCGCCCTCTCCCTTTCGGCGGCGATCTCACCATTGCGCCATAGGACTAAAACGCCCAGCGCTTCGCCTTCGCCACCAGGAAGTCGCGGAACACCTCGACGCGGGCGGAGTTCCTCAATTCCTCCGGGTAGACGAAATAGGTGTCGAAGCTCGGCGGTTCGCAGCCGTCGATGTTCAACTGCACGAGGGATGAATTGGCGCCGCGGATATAGTCGGGCAGGGTGGCGATCCCGATCCCCGTCTCGACCGCGTGTCTCAGGCCGTAGACATTGTTGATCCGGAGCACCGGCGTGCGCGGATCGTTTTCGGCGCGGCCCTCATGGGCAAGCCAGTTGATCTCGCGCAGATAGGGCGGCGCCGGTTCGCCGTAGGCGACGATGTGATGCTTGTCGAGATCGGCGATGGTGCGCGGCGTGCCGTAGCGGCGCAGATAATCGGGCGCGGCATAGACATGGAAGTGCACGGTGAAGAGCTTGCGCTGAATGAGGTCCGGCTGCACGGGCTGGCGCAGGCGGATCGCCACATCGGCCTCGCGCATGCCGATATCGAGCTCCCGGTCATCGAGCAGCAATTGCAGGTTGATGTCCGGGAAAAGTTCGGTGAACTCGTGGATGCGCGGCGTCAGCCAGGCCGATCCGAGACCGACCGTCGTCGTGACGCGCAGATCGCCATTCGGCTTGTCTTTCGAATCGGTCAGCTTGGTGCGGGCGATCTCCAGCCGCACCACCATGTCCTGTACCGCTTCGAACAGGAGTTCGCCCTGCTCGGTGAGGATGAGGCCGCGGGCGTGGCGGTGGAAGAGCTTTACATTCAGCTCTTCCTCAAGCGCGCTCACCTGGCGCGAGATGGCCGATTGCGACACGCCGATGGTGTCGCCCGCATGGGTGAAACTGCCTGCTTCGGCGGCGGCGTGGAATATTCTCAGCTTGTTCCAGTCAACGGGCATGATTATCCCCCCTTCGCGGCCCCATCCGGGCCGAAGTTCGAAATTCCCCTCTGATGTCTCTCTTTTTGGCCGGCCTCTTTCGGGCCGGCGTTTCGGTTATTCGGCCGCGGTGCGCAGGGACGCGTCCGCGTGGCCCGCAAGGAACTTCTCCGCCTCAAGGGCCGCCATGCAGCCCATGCCGGCGGCGGTGACGGCCTGACGGTAGATGTCGTCTGTCACGTCGCCGGCGGCGAAAACGCCCGGGATGCTGGTCGCGGTCGAATCCGGTGCGGTGACTATATAACCGCCTTGTTTGGTTTCGAGAAACTCCGTGAACAATTCGGTGGCGGGCGCATGGCCGATTGCGACGAAGATGCCGTGCACCTCACGTTCCGCGACCTCGCCGGTCTTGACGTTCTTCAGCCGGGCCCCGGTGACCCCGAGCGGGCTTTCCGTACCGATGACATCCTCAAGCGCCGTGTCCCAGAGCACCTCGATTTTCTCGTTGTCGAAGAGCCGCTGCTGCAGGATCTTCTCCGCACGCAATGCATCGCGGCGGTGGACGAGGGTGACCTTGGAGGCAAAGTTCGTCAGGAACAGCGCTTCCTCAACCGCCGTGTTGCCGCCGCCGATCACCAGCACTTCTTTCTCGCGATAGAAAAACCCGTCACAGGTGGCGCAGGCCGATACGCCAAAGCCCATGAATGTCTGCTCCGACTCGATGCCCAGCCATTTGGCTTGCGCACCGGTCGCGATGATCAGTGAGTCACAGGTCCATTCCTGGCCGGAATCGGTTTTCAAACGGAACGGCCGAACATCAAGATCGACTTCGGTGACCAGATCGTTGACGATATCGGCACCGACATTTTCCGCCTGCTTCAGCATCTGGTCCATCATCCAGGGGCCCTGGACGGTTTCCG
>JAKSCL010000383.1 GCA_022360615.1 Hyphomicrobiales bacterium | reverse complement strand
AGGCTGGGTGTCCCGCTTTCAGCAGCTTCGATGGCGTGCCGGGCGTGCTGTTTGGCAAGGACGCGTGCTTCGTCTTCAAGGTGGTGGCCGAGGTCGATCGCCTTGAGACCGGCAGCCTCCGCTTCTTTTGCGGCAGCGGCAACGGCCGTCGACGCGCTTGCGACGATCTGGATTTCCGCGTTTGCAAAGGCTGGATCGCCGGGCTTGACGCTTTCGTTTTCCGGGTTCTTAAGCGCTGCTTGAACGGCTTTTGGCGGGATGATGCCGTATGTCTTAAGGATCGCCCTGGCGTCGTGAAGCGTGGTCGGATCGGGAACGGTGGGGCCGGAAGCGATCGACGAGGTGTGATCCCCGGCCACGTCCGAAATGGCGAGAGTAAGTGAACGGGCGGGCGTGATCGCGCGTTGCAAACGGCCCCCCTTGATACGCGAAAGGTGCTTGCGCACGGTATTGATCTCGTCGATCGGTGCGCCGGAGCGCAAAAGAGCGCGCGTTACGTCCTGTTTGTCGGAAAGCGTGACGCCTTCGACCGGCGCGGTCATGAGAGCCGATCCGCCGCCTGAGATGAGAACGACGACGAAATCGTCCTCGTCTGCCAGGGCGGCTTTAGACAGCACTGCTTCGCTCGCCGATATGCTCGCCTCGTCCGGGACCGGATGACCTGCCTCAATAAGGGCGATCCTCTCAAGCGGTGCATGGTAGCCGTGGCGGGAGACCGCGACGCCACCGATCCGGCCCGAATTCCACGCTTGCGTGTCGCGGTAAAACCGTTCAGCCGCCGACGCCATCGCCGCGCCAGCCTTTCCGATCGAAAGGATGATGAGACGGCCTTTATCGGGTGCCGGAGGAAGGCTGCCCGCGAGGCATTTGTCCGGATGCGATGCGTCTATCGCCGTTTCGAAAAGCGATCTTAGAAAGGCTTTTGGGTCAGTCATTGTCATGCGGTAGTCCGTCTCGGTCTTGCGTGAAAGACGCCGTAAAAAATCATCGCAGCGCCCGCGCATTGGAGAAGCGTCAGCGCTTCGCTGAGCACCAGCCAACCGAGGAACGCGGCGGCGATGCCCTCAAGGAACATGACGAGCGAGGAATAGCTCGCCGGCAAATGGCCAAGCGCATAGGCGAGGAGGCCCTGTCCTCCCACCTGGGTGACGATGGCAAGTGCGATCACGGCAGCCCAGCCCTCAAGACTTGCCGGGAAGAACTGGCGCTCAAACAGTATGGCGATGATGAAAAGGATAGCGGCGCAAACCGCGGTTAACTGGAAAGACGCCTTTCCAGCTGAGACACCGCGCGCCCGCGCGATGCCGAGCGCGATGATATAGCCCGCAAAGAACATGGCCGTTATCAGTCCGTAACCGTCGCCGACCAGCCTCTCAGGAGCGATCTTCAGGCTGGCACCGATGAGCATGGCCCCGCCAAAGAGACAGAACCCGAGGCCCATGACGGACCGCCGTTCAATCCGCTCCCCAAAGAAAAGCCAGACGACAAGGAGCACGAAGACCGGAGCCATCGTCGCAAAAAAAGTCGCATTGGCCACCGTCGTCGTGAGGATTGAGAGGTGCCAGAAAAACAGATCGCCGGCAAAGAACACACCAGCGACGATGGCCGGCCGCAACCAGCTGTCCATAATCCTGGAAAACCGGCCGCCTTCATCCCTAAGCGCCCACAGGTAAAGGATCGGCAAGGCCAGAAACACCCGCCAGAAGGCGCTTGTGAACGGTCCCACATCGGCAAGCCGCACAAAGATCGGCGAGATGCCCATCGCAATCGCACCTACCACGAGCGCTGCAAAGGCGAGTGGCGCACCGGTTCGAAGCGTCTCAGTTTCAGTGGGTGCGCTCATGCGATCTTATTGGGTAAAAAGGGGGGGCCGTGAACAAGATTTCCTGGAACCCTAGCGTGCTGGTGCCGCGCTCACTATAATTATAACGCACGCATACGTGCATACCTTTTCCGACGATTCTCCCGTGACGGTTCCGCAAGACTTGGCCTTGCCTGACATCAGATTGCGAGACGCTGCCGAATTCGAGCCGGTCGAACAGGTCGAAGGCGATCCGACGGGCGGGTTTCTTCTCGTGTGCGATCATGCCCGCAACGCTCTCCCGCCCGAATACGGCAATCTGGGTTTGGGAGCAGTGGAGTTCGATCGCCACATCGCCTATGACATTGGGGTGCGGGACGTGACGCTCGCGCTTGCCGAGCAGCTCAATGCCCCTGCCGTTCTCAGCCGTTTCTCAAGGCTGCTCATCGATCCGAACCGGGGACTCGATGACCCGACCCTGGTCATGCGCGTTTCCGACGGGGCGATCGTTCCGGGCAATGCCGCAGTTGACCTTGCGGAGAAAGAGCGGCGGATCGAACGCTATTACCGGCCATATGACAACGCTGTCGCCGATGCGATCCAGACTGCCGTCGATGCCGGTCTGCCCCCCGCTATCGTTTCCATCCATTCCTTCACGCCGGCATGGAAGGGCGCTGCCCGGCCCTGGCATGTGGGCGTCCTATGGGACAACGACCCGCGGCTTGCCGTGCCGCTGATAGCAGCGCTGCAATCGGACCCTGGCCTCGTTGTCGGCGACAACGAACCCTATACGGGCGAGCTCCAGGGCGACACAATGAACCGTCACGGCACACGCGGCGGATATGCCCATGCCCTGATTGAAATCCGGCAAGATCTGATCGTCGACAAGACCGGCGCGTTTTCCTGGGCGAAACGCATCGGCGACATCCTTGAGACATTGCGTGGGCAGCAGGGACTGAATACGATTCGGCAATTCGGCTAGGCGCAGACATGCCGCAGGTCGCGTTGTCGCGCATGAAAGCGGAGAAACACGATATGGACGAGAAAACAAAGACCGAGTTGGAGGCAGCCGCCTTCCGCCGCCTTCTCAATCATCTGCGGGAGCGCACGGATGTGCAGAACATCGATATGATGAATCTCGCTGGGTTTTGCCGCAATTGCCTGTCAAATTGGTTTCAGGACGCAGCCGGCGAGAAGGGGGTCGAACTCTCCAAGGAAGAGGCCCGTGAGATCGTCTACGGCATGCCTTATGCCGAGTGGAAGGACAAATATCAGACCGAGGCCACGGAAAGCCAAAAGGCGGCATTCGAGGCGGCGGCAAAGCACTAAGCATTTTGACGGCAATGCGCGGTCGTTCCTTTGGCGGAGAGGCCGCGCGTTCTTTTTCAAGAGAGGTCTAACATGGTTGATGAACCGACCGGAATCGCGCGTGAGCAATTGCGCGGCTATGTCACGCGTATCGAAAAGCTTGAAGAGGAAAAGGCGACGATAGCGGAAGACCTCAAGCAGGTTTATGCCGAGGCGAAAGCCCTCGGCTTTGACACAAAAACGCTTCGCACCGTGATCCGTATCCGCAAGCAGGATCAGAACGAACGCCGCGAGCAGGAGGCCATGCTTGATCTCTATCTGCACGCCCTCGGCATGGCGGATGAACCAAGTGCTGTTGCGCCCGAGGAGCGTGAGCGTGGCGTGTCCGCCGCCTAAAGTGTTTTCCAAACCGTTTGATTTTGGCGTCATTCCGGCGTTTGCCGGAATGACGTGCGCGGCTTCCCTAACGAACCGTCGGGAGACCGTTCGCTCCTGCTGAAGCAAACGCCGGGTTGCGTGCGCCAAGCTCCACGACCGGCAGGGATGTGATGGCACGCCCTTCGAACCGGCCCATCGGTGCGTTCGAGACAGGCCGCCCAAAGCGATTTTCAACCAGCATATGCGGGACGACAAAAAAACCGCTCACATCGGTCAGGTCCATCGCCGTGAAATGGGCTGTGCCGTTCACATAGGCGACCGACCAATGGGCCGTCAGATGGACGGGTGCGCCTTCCGGCGGACGGGGCATGTTCGGCTCGATGTCAATCAGCTCGTAACCCGCCTCAGGCCGTTGCAGGTTCTGGAAGCGTGAAAGCGGTAGGCCTTCGCGGAGGACGGGCGGGACCGAGGCCAGCGTGGTGGCCGTCATCAACTCAGAGACACCGCCATCGCGAGGCGGGGCGTAGCCGGTCATCGAAAGACCGTTTTCCTCCGCGGCTTTCTGAGCGAGTGCGGCAATTGCAATCGAACGGTCAAGATCCGCAGGCCGGGGTGCGGGCATCGGCACATCCGCGGTCAGCACGGGCGCTTGCGCGGTCGGGATTGCTTCTGCCGGGCGCCGTGGCGGCAGCGGGGTATTCGCGGCAGGCTGCGGCTGTGTCAAGGCAAGGTCCGCCGCGCTCGGCTCGCTGGCAGATGGGGGCAGGCCGGCGACAACGGTGGGGTTGGCATCCGGTGCCGGTTGCGGTGCAGCTTCCTGATTGTTGCGGTTTCCGCGGAAAAGCGCTGTGAGGATATTGCCGCCAGCACTTGCGGTGGATGCATCGTTGCCGGTGGTTTCGTCGCGGGCGACGCGGGTTGGTCTTTGTGCACCGGCAATGGTGCCGCGGGTCGTTCCGAGGCGTTCGAGCTTGCCTTGTTTTTCAAGTTTCTGAGCCAGTTGATAGCCTTGAAGCGGTGGACCGTCGGAGGGCAGGTGCAGTGTTTTGCCGTCCGGGAAAAGGGCGAGAAGCTGTTTGCGCGTCATGCGCGGCCAAGCACGTACATTGCCTGTATCGAGATGAATGAAGGCATGGCGCGAATTGGGATAGAAGCCGACGCCCCCCACTTGACGCCGGAAACCGGCTTCGCGGATTTTTGCGGACGGAACGCCCGGAATGTAAAAATCAACGGCGCGCCCTAGCGTATGCTGGCTGAATTTCGCGACGCCGCGGCCGCGCCTTCTGAGCGCCGCATTGGTGACGGGCGAACGGTAACCGGAGACCACGTGGATTGGTTCGCGCGCGCCGACTTCCTGATAGATTTCCCACAACAGATCGAAGACTTTAGGGTCCATGCGGGTGACTTCATTGCGGCGCCAGTCGCGGAAGGCGTAGTTAAGCTGTTTGAGCCCATCCTCGAGATATCGGCCGTTGCGTTTGAATTTGACGCTGACACGCTCTTTTGTGTGCGTGTTGACCAGGGTCAGCGTTCGGTTTTGCGGCGCGCTCTCAAGCGGCGCGTTCATGGAAATGGCAATAACCGCGCCAAGACCAATGGTGCTAAAGGCAATCGTCCGAAAGTGGCCGCGCAAGACCGTCAGACTGTAACGGGCCAATGCGCGCACAGCCGTTATCGGGCGGCTCCTGTCGTTTTTATTTTT
>JAKSCL010000386.1 GCA_022360615.1 Hyphomicrobiales bacterium | reverse complement strand
TTCTGCATGTCGAAGGTGACGTCCGACATGTGCAAGAAGTAGTTCGCGAAATACTCCTTGATGATATAGCCCTTATAGCCGAGGCAGATGATGAAGTCGTTGATGCCGTGGCAAGAATAGAGCTTCATGATGTGCCAGATGAGGGGCCGTCCTCCAATCTCCACCATTGGCTTGGGGCGTGTCGATGTCTCTTCCGAAATCCGTGTCCCGTAGCCCCCCGCCAGGATCACCGCTTTCATTCGGCCCCTCCTTCCATTTGGTCTTCAATCCGGTTCTCACCCCGGCACCAGGCCCGCCACATTTCCCGGTAAGCCGTTTCGATCTTCCGGGTCACGCCCGCCTCATCCATCAGCGGGCTGGCCGATGTCTCGGCGCGCAGCGATTGCCGGAGTTCCGACAGCCGGCCCAAGTCCGACGCAAGACCCACGGCGATCTCGACATACTCGTCCTCGGTCTTCGCGATCCATTCAGGGTGGCCGCAATAGGCAAGCGACATGGAGCCGAGCCGCCCAACCGAGGGCCGGTCGGCCAAGGTCACATAGGGCACGCCCATATAGAGATTTTCAAAAAGCGTCGTGCCCGAATTGTGCGGGAAGCAGTCAAAGCCAATATCGACACTTCGCAGCGTGTCCCAGGGCGGCGACGAGAAGCCCATTTCCAACCGGTCACGCCCGATGTCATGAGCGGCGAAATGCGCCGCCATCGCGTCGCACATGGCCGGTTCGGTGAAGGTTTTGCTGTTGATCGCCAGTCGCGAGCCGGGAACGCGGTGCAGGATGTCCGACCAGACGCGCACCGTACGATGATTGATGCGGATCGAGCGGCTGAGCGTGCAGAACGTCACATAACCCCGCTCAAGGGCTGGAAGCGGAGAAACCTCGCCCATGGAGGGGTTGGGTCTGAAGGAATAGGGCGGGCCGTCGAGCCGCCATGGCTTTTCCGAAAAGAGATGATCGGACCATTCGGGCGTCGAATAGGGATCGGTCAGATAATAGTCGATGGCTGAGAGTCCGGTCGTGGTGCCGTACCCCATCCATGTGACCGAGACGGGCGCCGGTTTCCGGGCAAACACAGCAAGCCGGCTATTCGCCGTGTGAGCAGCCAGATCGACCAGAATGTCGATCTCATCGGCGCGTATCCGGTCGGTAAGCTGTTTGTCGTTGAGCCGGAGCGTATCGCACCAATGATCAAACTGCCTTTTATAGGCTGCGGTAGCCCCATCCGGACGCACGACCCGCGCATAGGCGAACAGTTCGAAAGCCTCTCGGTCGTGATGCTCCAGCAAAGGCTCGACAAAACGCTGCGACGAGTGTCGTATGAAGTCGGGTGACACATAACCGATGCGCAGTTTTCGCTCCGGCAAAGGATCGTTGTGGTGCGGGCGCCAATGGGTGCGGTGGCGCGCTCCGACGCGCTCATCGAAACTCTTGTAAGCGGCGTAAACCGCCTCCGCGCTCATGGCGGGATGATAGTTCAGCGCATAAAGACGGGCGCTCTCGGTGGCGGCGTTCTCCGGCGAAATCGTGTCGGCGCGCTCAAAGCATTGAAGCGCCGCATCGATCTCGCCCAGATCGGTCAGCGTGTTGCCGAGGAAATAGTGAGCCTCGTAGAAGTCCGGCGACAATGCGATCGCCCGTTCAAGACTGGTTCGGCTTTCGGCCGACTGCCCAGCACGCCGGTGCGCCATACCGCGCACGAAATGCGCAAGCGGCAACTTGGGATCAAGCCGAATAGCCTCGTCGGCTGCCTGGAGGGCCGCCCCATGGTTTTGCAGTAGCATCTGCGCTTGCGCATATTGGGCGCGCAGCAGCGCGAAATCGGGCGCCATGGTCACCGTTTTGGCGAGTATATTGCCAGCATCCTCAAAGTGGTTGAGATTCATGCAGGCAAGGCCGAGCGTATGGTGAAGCGGAACGCTGCCCGGCAAGTGCTCCACGCCCCGCCGCAGGCTCTCAATCGCCGTATCCCGCTCTCCCGCTTTAAAGTAGTGGTTGGCAATCGCCACCCAGCTCCCGGCTTCGTCCGGTGCCAGCGCCGCGGCCCGTTCCAGGTCTTCAAGGGCCGCCTCTGGATTATCCTCCGCCTGGTGGACACTTGCCCGCGCGCGGTAAAGCAATACGTTTTCTGGGAGTTTTCCAATCGCCGTCTCTATGGCTTTGCGTGCCTTCTCGACTGCCCCGCCTGCGAGATGGGCCTCGATCAGTACCGCAACGGCTTCCGCATCGCGTGGGCTTGCCTTGACAGCCGCCTTGGCGAGCCGGACGGCTGTTGCGAACTCCTCTTGCGCAATGGCGATTTGCGCCCGCAGCCGCCGCACGAGTGCTGAGGAAGGTAAAAGTGCCGATGCCCGCTCGACCGCAACCGCAGCCTCTTGAGGTTGTTGGTTGGCAAGAAAAACATCAGCCAGGATCGCAAAAGCATGGCCATCCGCCGGATTAAGGCGAATCGACGTCATGATGGCCGTGGCCGCTTCTGCATAGCGCTCTTGATCGCGAAGCGCCAAAGCGGCAGCGTGGCGTGTGCTTTCAGACGCTCCGGCTGACAGGGTTTCAGGGACCGGCGCCAAGGTGTGCAGTTTCGCTGCTGTCATCGTCCTCCACCGCGAAGACTGGACAGCGCCGACGAGGCGCCGGACGTTGAGTGGTGAAGCGGGGAATTCCAAGCCGCCGCCCATTTCCGAATCACCGCATTCTAACCGCGCTTGCAGTTTTGTGTGAGCGTGGCTTGCAGGCGAATGGTTAACCTGCGAGGGTAAATTTCAGATCTTGTACTTCGGTAAATACTTAAATATATGCGGTGAGATGGGCGTGCTGAGGAGGATTCATGAAAAATACTTAAATAGTTGGAAATTTTATATAAGAATTTTATTCATATA
Organism: Hyphomicrobiales bacterium; assembly: GCA_022360615.1. Classification (GTDB taxonomy): domain Bacteria; phylum Pseudomonadota; class Alphaproteobacteria; order Rhizobiales; family JAKSCL01; genus JAKSCL01. Next base: position 24,745 of record JAKSCL010000386.1, on the reverse strand, counting down.
CTACAGTGATGCGATTGCATTTTTTCGGTGGAAGAAAGCGTAACGCGAATGGCATGCCGGGAAACCGCGTGTCTCCAAAACCGGCTCCCGCAGTCTAAAGGGCAAGGCCTGGCGCCGATTGACGTTCAGGACCTGGCCGCAACGAAGAGGAATTCGAGATGACTTTGAAAATCGGCGATACCGCACCGGACTTTGAGGCGAGCACCACCGATGGCGTGATTCAATTCCACAACTGGATCGGCGGCGACTGGTGCGTGCTATTCTCGCATCCGAAAGACTTCACACCGGTTTGCACCACCGAATTGGGCTCCATGGCCAAGCTGAAGCCGGAATTTGACAAGCGTGGCGTGAAGATTATCGGCCTCAGCGTCGATCCCGTCGACCGGCATGCTGAGTGGTCGAAGGACATCGAGGAAACGCAAGGCGCCGCGCCCAATTATCCGATGATCGGGGACACCGATTTGAAGGTCGCAAAGCTTTACGGCATGCTGCCGGCGGAAGCGGAGGGCACCTCGGAAGGCCGCACCCCGATGGATAACGCGACGGTGCGCAATGTCTTTGTGATCGGCCCGGACAAGAAGATCCGTCTTGTTCTCGTGTATCCCATGTCAACCGGCCGGAATTTCGATGAGATCCTGAGGGTTATCGATTCCATGCAGCTTACCGAGAAGCACAAGGTCGCGACTCCGGTGAACTGGAAGCAGGGCGAGGACGTGATCATCGTGCCGGCCGTCTCCGACGAGGATGCCGCCAAGAAATTCCCCGGTGGGTGGAAAACGCTAAAGCCTTATCTGCGTGTTGTCCCGCAGCCGGAGGACTGAGGACGCAAGCATCCGTCAACGCCAAGTCAATACTCTGTTGAGGGGAGTGCCACGATGGTCCTGGAATACGTCCAGGACCGCCTGTCATTCCCTTGTTCACCCTTTCCCGCTGATGCAAAGATAATAGCTTCCCGCCCGAAACACTGTTTCGAGAGCCCGTGATGAGGCTCAATGCGCCTTATCGCGGTTAGGGTGAGATCGCGTGATCACGCCGGGTTCACGTCGATCTCCACCTTTGAAGCGTAAAACGCTATGTGCCCTTTGATTTGGGCGACTTCATCGTAGGGATCGTCATAGCCCCAGACGGAATTCTCTATCGTCTCTCGCGGCGTTCTGATTGACCAATAGCGCGCCCTGCCTTTGAAGGGGCAGCCAGTCTCGTGCGCCGTAGGCTCAAGTAAATCCGCTGAGGCGTCGCGCATCGGAATATAAAAGACGGGTGCATAGCTGCCTTCATGCAAAATGAGCGCATTGTCCGTTTCCGCAACTGTAATGCCATCTCCTGAAACACGAACATATCCTGAATAGTGTTCAATTATAATCTTGTGATCAGGCCGCGACTTGAAGCCGGGCGCGGGATTGGGCCGATCGTTCATTATCATCTCCCCTGGATTTGGTTCGAACTGTGTGGCCGTAGAACAATTTCTTCCTGATATCTGGACGCACGCGGCCACCCGCAATAAGAAAGCAAACTTTGAAGAAGAAAGGACGAGGGGCCATGGCGCAGATACCTGAGGCGGAAATTACCGCGGCAGATGATGTTGCTATGAAACGCCATGGTCGCACGGGGGCAGGTGTTCTGAATTCCAGCGATTGGAACCGGGGGCTTTTCGATGCCTTGATCGAAAGCCATTCGGCTTTCGGCCCGAAAACGGTGATTTACGAGGATCCGGACAATAGCCTCACATTTGACCGGTTTCTGATTGGCGCTTTTGTGCTCGGGCGCAAGCTTGCTGCGCTCACGGAGAAAGGCGAGACGGTCGGTGTGATGCTGCCGGCTGTGGTCGGCGCCGCGCCCACGGTTTTCTCTCTGTTCGCTTTCCAGCGCGTCGCGGCCATGCTCAATTTTACTTCAGGCGTCGCCAATCTGGAGTCCGCCTGTAAATCCGCACAGATCAAAACCATTATCACGGCCCGGCAATTCATCGAAAAGGCCAATCTTGAAGAACTCGTCGCTGAGTTGAAGAAGACCCACCGTATCGTCTATTTGGAGGATATTCGCCAAAGCGTCGGTCTTCTTGACAAGCTACGCGGCGCTTTTGATGCTAAGACCGCCCATAAGACGCACCGGCCCTATCAGGCAAACCCCGATGATCTGGCGATTCTGCTTTTCACATCGGGAACAGAGGGACAGCCCAAGGGTGTGGCGCTGACGCACGCCAATCTGCTGTCGAACTGCGCCCAATTCAGTTATGTCGTTCAATTTTTGCCGGACGACAAACTGTTTAACTGCCTGCCCGTCTTTCACAGTTTCGGAATGATGGCGGGGCTGATCGCACCTGCGGTTCTCGGCTTGCGCTGTTTCCTTTACCCGTCACCGCTCCACTACCATGCCATTCCTGAAATGGTGAAAAAGTCCGGGGCGTCGATCCTTGCCGGCACCGACACCTTCGTCTCGGGATGGGGGCGCAGCGCAAAAGGCGATGAGTTCGGCGATCTGCGTTACATTGTGCTTGGCGCGGAAAAGGTGAAGGAGCCGACGCGGGCCTTATGGCGCAAAAAGTTTGGTACCGAGCTCTACGAAGGCTACGGGGTGACCGAAACCTCGCCCGTGCTTGCGGCCAATCCGCCTGGACGCAACAGGATCGGCAGTGCCGGCCTGCTAATGCCCGGCGTGGAGTGGCGCATTGATCCGGTGCCGGGGCTTGAAGATGGCGGCCGTCTATTCGTGCGCGGGCCGAATGTGATGGCGGGCTATCTTACGGTCGATAAGCCTGGCATCGTCCAGCCGCTTCAGGATGGCTGGCACGATACGGGCGATATTGTCTCGGTTGATGAGGAAGACTACGTCACGATCCGTGGCCGTGCGAAGCGGTTTGCGAAAATCGGGGGCGAAATGGTCTCGCTTGCGGCTGTCGAAGCGCTTGCCCACGAGCTTTGGCCGGAAAACACCCATTGCGTTGCGAATCTGCCCGACCCGCGCAAAGGCGAGCACCTCATTCTTGTAACCGATCACAGTGAGGCGCATCTCGATGAGCTCAGGGAGTTCGCGCGCGAACATGGCGCTTCGGAACTTATGATCCCCAAATCCATCGTACATGTGGAGGCTTTGCCGGTGCTTGGCTCCGGCAAAATCGACTTCACGGGCGTTAAGCACATCGCCGAAGACGCCGATCCCATCTCTTAAACTTCATCGCAAAAACAGCTGCCTGAAATACGGACGGAATCTGCGTCGATCATCAATCTGCTGTAATCTTTGCATATGATGAGAATTCGGGGCTAGGCCTGTCGGTCCTGGGGCTTTCTCCAATCGTTCCGAGACGGGAGATGTATGATGGTCGATGCTTCGAAGTCCGAACAAAATGGCGGAGTTGCCAAGCCGCGGGCACCGACACCCGCCGTGAAAGCAGAATCAGAGTTCTTTCCAGAGTATATGCGCCAAGACTGGCCGTTTCCCGCGATGAGTTCGTCGTTCTTCGGAAGTGCTTTAGAAAGGCCGTTCCGCGAGATGCGCGATTTCATGGAAGCGGCTTTCACGCGCATGCCGTTCATGGTCGGTACGGGTGAGGCGCCCACGCCAGGTGGCGGTATCAGTGCGCTCGGCGCCTTCGATTTGCGCGCCGATATCGAAGAGACAGACGATGGAATGGAGATAACCATCGAACTCCCAGGACTCGATACCCAAGACGTTGATGTCGCGGTCAAGGGACGCATGCTGGTTGTCACCGGTAAGAAGACGCGCGAACGCAAGACAAAGGAAAAACAGTTCGAACGGGTCGAGCGGCGCTATGGCGAGTTCAAACGCGTCTTTGCCATGCCAGACACGGTTGATGAGGAAAAGGTCGTGGCGAAGATGGAAAGAGGTGTCCTCAAGGTGACCGTTCCGAAACTGGCCAGTGCCAAGGAAGAAACGCGCAAGATCAAGATTCAGGGCTGAGAACCGTCAAGCGACGGCTGCCCGTTCCCATTGCCGGGCGGCCCGTCCGGGGCCGTCTCGGTCGCCGGTTTGCTTTGTTTGCGCAACCGCCGCAGCGGCGAGCCTAGGCGGTCTCGCATCGCGAACCAAATCATCCCGGCAACATGGAGGGGGTGGCGCAAACGAGCGCCGCCCGGAAAGGCGGTTTTCGGAAGGTCCGCCAAAAGGTCGAAACGCTCCAGCACGCCTTGTACCGCTTCGGCGAGGATTTGGCCGCCGAGGGTTCCCATCGCGACCCCCTGTCCGGAATAGCCGCCGGCAGCCAGCACGTTGTTCGAAATCCTTTGGAAGTAGGGCAATCGGTGTCGGGTGATCCCCACGGTACCGCCCCAAGCATAGTCGATTCGTGTTCTGCGAAGCTGGGGGAAAACCTTCAGCATGTGACGGCGCACAAAGCGTTTGGTGTCCCGGGGTGCCTGGGGCGAATAGCGCTCGCCCCCGCCGAAAATGAGACGGCCGTCGCCTGCAAGGCGAAAATAGTTCACGATGAAGCGCGAATCCGCGACCGCATAGTCGTCTCGAATGAGGCTCTTCCGGGTGGCTTCATCGAGCGGCTCCGTCGCCAGCATATAGTTCTCAATCGGCATGATGTGCTGGCGCGGATGCGCGTCGAGGTCGAGGAGGCCCGTATTCGCGGCGAGAAGGACGAACCGGGCCCGCACCATGCCGCGCAGGGTATCGAGTTCGACCGCGTTTTGATCGCGGAGGCGCATGATGCGGCTTTCCTCGAAAATACGCGCGCCCGTGCGTTTAAGGGCACGGGTGAGCCCAAGCGCGTATTTGAGCGGATGGAGATGGCCGGCCCCGTGATCTGCATAGCCGCCGTAATACTTGCGCGCACCGAGCCGCTCATTCAGGGCATCTTCGCTTAGAGGTTCGGCGTCGGCGTAATCATAGTTCGCCTGGAGGTATTCGGCATAGCGCTGCCACTCTTCCGCAAATTCAAGCTTGTGGGCGGGATGCAGGATGCCGCGTTTCAGATCGCAGTCGATTGCATACTTGTCGATCAGGCCGAAAACGGCGGCTTTGGCTTCCTCTCCAACCGACCAAAGCTTTTTTGCGGTGTTCCCGCCGACCATCTCTTCAAGCTTGAGTTGATCGAGCCTTTGGCCCGAGCCGACCTGTCCGCCATTGCGGCCCGAAGCCGCCCAGGCGATCCGGGTTGCATCGAGGATAACGACATCAAAACCCGTAAGCGCAAGCGAGAGCGCGGCATTCAGCCCAGTATAGCCTGCGCCGACCACACAGACATCGCATGTCACTTCGCCCTCAAGCTCGGGAAAGGGTTCAAGAAGATCGGCCGTTGCAGCATAGTAGCTGTCGGGATAGGCCGCAGGCACCGTCAGTCCCTCCGCATCAAAGAGAATCGGTTTGATGCGTAGAATAGCCTAGATCAAGCGCTCGCGCTTTAGGACGGCAAGCGTATCGTCCAGCGTTTTACGGGCGAGAGCGGCAAGCATGCCGACTTCTTCCTGTGTAATGACGAGCGGCGGCGCGATCACCATCGTATCGCGCACGGCCCGCATGACGAGGCCGTTTTCAAAGGCAAGATCGCGGCAAATCATGCCGGCATCGCCGATCGCTGGAAATCGTGCGCGAGACGGCTTGCTGGGCACAAGTTCCAGCGCGCCGAGAAGCCCGGCGGAGCGGGCTTCGCCAACGAGCGGATGATCGGCGAGGCTTTGCCACGCTCTGGCGAAGGCCGGTATGGCGGTGTCTTGCGCATGGGCGAGGATGTTCTCTTCCTCGATAATGCGCAGATTTTCAAGCGCTGCGGCGCAGGCGGCCGGGTGGCCCGAATAGGTGAAGCCGTGGAAGAACTCGCCGCCATCCTTGATCAGCGTGTCGGCAATTCTGTCGGAAACAAGCACGCCGCCGATCGGCAGATAGCCCGATGAAAGCCCCTTGGCGATAGGCATCAGATCCGGTTCGATGCCGAAATACTCTGAGCCGAACCAGGTGCCGAGCCGCCCGAAACCGCAGATGACCTCGTCGGCGACCGCCAGAATGTCATGTGCCCGGCAGATGCGCATGATTTCGGGCCAATAGCTGTCGGGCGGAATGATGACGCCGCCCGCGCCCTGAATGGGTTCGCCAATGAATGCGGCGATGTTCTCTGGTCGGTGCTGGTGAATGGCTGCTTCGAGTGCCCGCGCGGCTTTGAGTCCGAAGCGCTCCGGGTCCATATCGCCGCCATCGTCGAACCAATAGGGCTGCGCGATATGGGCGATGCCGGGAATGGGAAGCCCGCCTTGCGCGTGCATTGTACCCATGCCGCCAAGGCTCGCACCCCCCATGGTTGAGCCGTGATAAGCGTTCTGCCGCGAGATGATGACATTGCGGTAGGGCTGTCCCTTCAACGCCCAATAACGCCGGACCATTCGGATGACGGTATCATTTGCCTCCGAGCCCGAATTGCAGAAGAACACACGGTTGATGTGGGGCGGCGCGATCGCGGCAAGCTTTTCAGACAGTTCCACCGCCGGCGGGTGCGTCGACTTGAAGAAGGTGTTGTAGAACGGCAATTCCGTCATTTGCCGGTGAACGGCGTCCGCGATGCTGCGCCGTCCATAACCGACATTGACGCACCAGAGCCCCGACATGCCGTCGAGGATCTTCCGGCCGTCTGAGTCCCAAAGCCAAATCCCCTCGGCCTTGACGATCACCCGCGAGCCTTCCGCATTCAGCGCGCCATGATCCGTGAAGGGGTGGAGGTGATGCGCGGCATCGCTCGCCTGAAAATCGGGCGTGGACCGTCCGGCGCGCTTCAGCATTGAGCGCGCCCGCTCATGTTGAGCGCCGCATGGCGGCCATGGCGATGCCGGCACCGATCATGACCGAGCCGCCAAGCCGGTTCACCGCTTTCGCAATGCTGGGCTGTTGAATGGTCTCGCGCGCGGTTCCCGCGGCAAGCGCATAGACACTGTCGAAGATGGCGGAGACCGCAACCCAGGTGAGCGTCAGGATCAGATACTGCGGCAACAGCGCCGCATCGGATGACATGAATTGCGGCAGGAAGGCCATGAAAAAAGCGATGGATTTGGGGTTGAGCGCCGTTATTGCAAAGGCATGGAAGAAAATGCGCTTTGGCTTTTGCCGGTGATGCGATTGCCGTTTGCCGGGCGCTTCGGGCTTTGCGCGCCACAACCCGATGCCAAGCCAGATCAGATAGGCGGCGCCCACCCATTTCACGATTGTGAAGAGCAAGGCGGAGGTGGCAAGAAGCGCGCCGACACCCGCGAAAGCAAGCGTGATCGCCAAAAGATTGCCGAGCGCGACGCCGGGCATCGTGAAAAGCGCAATGCCCCGTCCCCTGGCCAGTCCATAGCCCACCAGCATCATCACCGTCGGTCCCGGAATGAGGATGATGACAGATGCCGCAACGGCAAAGGCGAGCCAAGTTTCAAAGGACATTACGCACCCTTTCTAGAACCGGATAACGGTCCTTATCCAACACCGTGAACCTCCGGGCGGAAAGCTTTAAGTCTCGGCATCCGGTCCTCAAACGTTCAGAAGCAGATACTCCCGCTCCCAAGGCGAGATCACGCGCATAAAGGTCTCGAATTCGGTCTCCTTCACCACTTTGTAGCTTGTCGCAAAGGGTTCGCCGAAGATCTCACGCAATGGGCCGCATTCCTCAAAGATCTGGACGGCATCAAGCAGACCGCGCGGTAGGTTGAAGGGCAGCAGCCTCGCATTGCCCTCCGTCGGGTCGGTGGGCCGCAGATTCTCCATCATTCCGAGATAGCCGCAAGCAAGGCAGGCCGCGACAGCAAGATAGGGGTTGGCATCGGACGACGGCACCCGGTTTTCCACCCGCCGCGCCTCGGGTGGCGAGGCGGGTATCCGCAACCCCGTCGTACGGTTGTCGTATCCCCAATGGGTGTTGACGGGATTGCCGAATTCGCGCGTCAGCCGCCGGTAGGAGTTCACATAAGGCGCAAGGATGCACATGGCGGCCGGAAGGTATTTCTGCTGCCCGCCGATGAAGGCGAAAAAGGCGTCGCTGGGCTTGCCATTATCGTCTGAGAAGATGTTGCGCCCGCTTTTCACGTCCACCACTGATTGGTGAACATGCATGGCGCTTCCGGGCTCGTCCTCGATCGGCTTCGCCATGAAGGTCGCGTAGATGTCGTGCTGAAGCGCTGCTTCTCGGATGGTGCGCTTGAAGAGGAACACCTGGTCTGCAAGCGCCACAGGCGCGCCGTGCCTAAGGTTGATCTCCATCTGTGCCGCGCCTTCCTCATGGATGAGGGTATCGATTTCAAGGCCTTGCTGCTCGGAATAGTCGTAAATGTCCTCAAACAGCGGATCGAATTCATTCACCGCCGAGATGGAATAGGGCTGCCGTCCGATTTCCGGACGGCCTGAGCGCCCGATCGGGGGCTCAAGCGGATAGTCGGGATCGATGTTCGGTTTGACCAGATAGAATTCCATCTCAGGTGCGACAATCGGCAGCCAGCCTTCGGCGCGATAAAGCGCGACCACACTCTCAAGCACTTGGCGCGGCGCCATTTCGACAGGCGTGCCGTTTCGGTAGAAGGCGTTATGAATGACCTGCGCTGTCGGGTCGGCGGACCAAGGCACAACGGAGAGCGTTGAGAAATCGGGTTCGAGCACCAGATCGCTGTCGGCCGGGTCGAAATGGGGTAAAAGCGTGTCGGCGGGAAAATGACCGGCAATCGTCTGGTAGAATATCGACTGCGGCAGCGACATGCCGCCTGTGGTAAAGAATTTCTTCACCGGCATGACCTTGCCGCGCGCGACACCGGCAAGGTCGGGAACGAGGCATTCAATCTCCTCGATCCCGCGCGTTTCAAGCCAGGCCTTCGCTTCCGCGGCATCGGCAACGCCTCGCGGCGCGCCCGTCGACGGCTCGATCACATCGTCTTTCATTTGGCCTTTATACGCCGAAGGACGGTTCTGGTCAGCCCAAAGCACCAAGCCTGGGCATAACGCGGTGAACGGTCCCTTGGATTGACCATGCGTGGCAAGGCGCGTGAAGATGGACCCCAGACGCAAATCTCTGGTGAGTGATGAACGAACACGCAGTGTTTGGAGCAAGCATGGCCACCCGTGCCGATCCGGCGGAGGCAGCGGACTTTCTGGCGCGTTTTCCCGAAACGGTGCGCATTCATGTGCTGGTTCCGGACACGCATGGTGTGTTCCGCGGCAAATGGATGCCGCCAGACCATCTGCCTGCGCTTTACGAGGAAGGCCTTTCCATCGCCAAATCCATTTACTCGCTCGATATCTGGGGCCGCGATGTCTTTACAACCGGTCTTTATGAGGAAATCGGCGACCCGGACGGCGTTCTGCTCCCCATCCCTGGAACGCTTGCACCCGTTCCCTGGAGCACGCAACCGGCGGCTCAGGTGACCGCGCGGCTGGTGGAGGAGGATGGAACGCCATTTTTCGGCGATCCGCGCACCAGGCTTGAGGCGGCCGCCAGCCGGATTGCGGAACGGGGGTTAACCCCGGTTGCCGCGACGGAGCTGGAGTTCATGCTGTTGAAAGAGCGGAACGGCGTATTCGAGGCGGTGGGCGACGTTTCGGGGCCGGAGCGGCAGGCGATCTACGGCGTTGATGACCTCGACATGCTTGAGACCTTCATCTCCGATGTGGAGGCGGCCGCCCGAGCACAGAACGTGCCCGCTGATACGGTTATTTCGGAAGCTGCGGCCGGTCAGTTCGAGGTCAATCTGAAGCATGGGCCGGATATCGCCCGTGTCGCCGATGAGGCGCTGCTTCTCAAACGCATCATCATCGGCATTGCCGCCCGGCACGGCATGCGTGCGACCTTCATGCCGAAACCCTTCCATGATCGGAACGGCTCCGGCATGCATGTGCATATGAGCTTGGTGGATACGGCTGGCTTCAATGCCTTTTCGGGCGCAGAGGGCGAAGCACTACTGTCAAAGGCGATCGCCGGTCTGTTGACCACCATGCCGGAAGCAACGGCCCTCTTTGTCCCGGGTGTCAATGGTTATAGGCGCATGTCTGCTACCTATGCGGCCGACCGGGCGCTTTGGGCGGAGAACAACCGCTATACGGCGATCCGCCTGCCGCGCGCCAAAGCGGCTGCCCGCCGGTTCGAGCACCGCGCAGCGGGGGCGGACGCCAATCCTTTCCTCGTGCTTGCGGCGATTTTGGGCGGCGTTGACGAAGGCATCCGAAATGGTCTTCAGCCGCCTCCGCCCGTCACCGGCCATATCCGTCACGCGGACGGTGCCCCGCTGCCCGGTTCGCTTGCCGGCGCGCTGGCGGCGCTTGAGTCCTCGGCTTGGGCAAAGCAAGTTTTCGGCGCGGATTACCTCACATTTTTCAGGCGCGTCAAAGCGCAGGAAGCGGATGTCTTTGCCCGCCATGTTTCAGCGCTTGAGCGCGAAACCTATCTCTGAGAAATCCCGCCCCCGCGACAGGAAAATCCGTTGCAAATCTGCTGGCGACACGCGTTAATGCATTGCAAAAGAACCTTTCAACGCGCCTTTTGCCCTTCCAGATGGAGGATTGAACCTGTGAAGCGTTTGATCGCTGCCTTTGCCCTTTCCGCCGTCCTTCTTGCCGCGCCATCCTTTGCCGGCGACAAGACCGTCCGGGTCTACAACTGGTCGGACTACATCGACGAGTCGATCCTGTCTGAATTCGAAGCCGAGACCGGCATCAAGGTCGTTTATGACGTCTTCGATTCCAATGAGATTCTTGAGACGAAGCTCCTTGCGGGCTCGACGGGCTATGACGTGGTTGTTCCTTCGGCGGAGTTTTTGGCGCGCCAGATCGAGGCAGGCGTGTTTCAGAAGCTTGACAAAGGAAAACTGCCGAACCTCGAGAACGCCTGGAATGTGATTGAGGAGCGGGTTGCGGTCTACGACCCCGATAATGCCTATTCGGTCAACTATATGTGGGGCACGACCGGCATCGGGTACAATGTCGAGAAGATCAAGGAGATCATGCCGGATGCGCCGGTGAACTCCTGGGAGCTTATCTTCAACCCAGACATTCTGGCGAAGTTTTCCGAATGCGGCGTGCAAATCCTCGATGCGCCGGCCGAAGTTATCCCCGCTGCGCTGAACTATCTGGGCCTCGACCCCGATACCAAAAACCCGGAGGACATCGAAAAGGCGGGCGAGCTTCTGGATAAGATCCGCCCGCATGTCCAGAAATTCCACTCATCCGAGTACATCAACGCGCTTGCAAACGGCGATATTTGCTTGGCCGTCGGCTGGTCGGGCGATGTGCTCCAGGCGCGCGACCGGGCGGCCGAAGCCGATAACGGCGTCACCATTTCCTATGTGATCCCGCAGGAGGGCGCTCAGATGTGGTTCGACCAGATGGCCATCCCGGCGGATGCCCCGAACGCGGAGGCCGCGCACGCTTTCATCGACTTCATCCTGCGCCCGGAGATCGCTGCAAGGGCCTCGAATTATGTCTACTACGCCAATGGCAACGAGGCTTCGAAACCGCTTCTGAACGAGGATGTCATTGGCGACACGGCGATTTATCCGGACGAAGAGACAACCGGCAATCTCTTCACCAAGATGCCTTATCCGCCGAGAGTGCAGCGCGTGGTGACGCGCACCTGGACGCGCGTCAAAAGCGGCACGTAAGGGGCGTTTCAGGGCCGGTCAGAAGCCATGTCTGGGGAATCGCTTGGCTCGGTCCGCCGCGCCTTTGCGCCCTGGACCGACCCGGATGCCAAACCGTTCGTCTGCTTTAAGGGCGTGACAAAGCGTTTCGGTCCGGTGATGGCGGTCGATGCCGTCTCGCTCGACATCTTTGAGCGCGAATTCTTTTCCCTCTTGGGTCCGTCCGGCTGCGGCAAGACCACGCTGTTGAGGATGCTCGCTGGTTTCGAGACGGCTAATACGGGCTACATTTTTCTGGACGGTGTGAATATTTCGGAGGTGCCGCCGCACCGCCGCCCGGTCAACATGATGTTCCAATCCTATGCGCTTTTCCCCCACATGACGGTCGAGCAGAACATCGCTTTCGGCCTGCGCCAGGAAAGCGGCGTGTCGAAGGCGGCGATGGCGGACCGCACCGCCGAAATGCTGAAGCTCGTGCAGCTTGAAGGCTATGGGAAGCGCAGGCCCAACCAGCTTTCCGGAGGGCAGCAGCAGCGCGTGGCGCTCGCCCGTTCGCTCGCGAAACGCCCGAAGGTGCTCCTCCTCGACGAACCGCTCGGCGCCCTCGACAAGAAATTGCGCGAAGAGACGCAGTTCGAACTGATGGATCTCCAGATGGATTTGGGTCTCACCTTCATCATCGTGACGCACGACCAGGAAGAGGCGATGACGGTCTCGGACCGGATCGCGGTGATGAATGAGGGGCGGCTTGTGCAGGTGGCGACACCCGGCGAAATCTACGAGCAGCCGAAAACACGCTATGTGGCGGATTTTTTGGGGAGCATCAATCTGTTCGACGGCACGCTTGCCTCAAGGAACGGCGCCGCAGCCGTGGTCGAAACGGGCGCGGCAGGCCCCCTCCATGTGCTGATCGATGAGGGCACCGAACTGGCGGGCAGCGCCACGATCGGCGTGCGGCCCGAAAAAATCAGCATTGGCTTTGATCGCCCGAACGGGGCGGGCCGTTTGAATACGGTGAAGGGCGAAATCTGGGACATCGCCTATTATGGCGATCTCTCCACCTACCATGTGAAGCTCTCCTCGGGCACCATCGTCAAGGTCACGGTCACGAACACGACCCGCCTCGTGGAGCGGCCGATTGGCTGGGATGACGAGGTTTGGCTCGCCTGGCCACCTGAGGCTGGTATTTTGATTGCCGAATGATCATTGGCGTGCGGACGGCAAAGGAGCATTCATGACAAGCGAATTGGCGCTGCCGGAGAGTGCCTATGGCGCTGGGGTGATCGAACGCGCGAGCGCCGATGCGGCCTATCGCAAGACGCTTGATCTCATCCGCGCTGCCGAGCCCGAAAAACCGGTTTTTTGCGTGAGCCCATCAGCGGCGCACACTCACATTGAGAACATCCAGAAATGCTTTCCTGCGCGTCTCTTGTTCGCTGTTAAAGCGTGCCCGCTTGAGCACGTCATTGTGCTAGCGCATGAGGCGGGGATTTCGCGTTTCGATGTGGCCTCTCCGGAAGAGATCGCGCTGGTTCGCCGCTTGGTGCCCGGCTCGAAGCTCTTTTACAACAATCCGATCCGCGCCCCGGGCGAGATCGAAACGGCACTCTTCGACCATGGCGTGCGCCGCTTCGCCGTGGATGACAGGGCAGGGCTTCAAGCACTCGACCGTGCCGTCGGCAACCGGCTGAAACGCAAGAAAATCGAAATTGCCGTGCGCTTGCGGACGCTGGAGAAAAACGCGGGCGGCCATGATTTCACCCGGAAATTCGGCGCGGACGATAAGGACGCGATTTCCATTTTGAAGGAGACGAAAGCGCTCGGCTTTGAGGGCTCCCTGACCTTTCATCCGGGTTCGCAATGCGCCGATGCCGGTGCTTACTCCGCCCTCTTGGAGATCAGCCGCGAGATCGCTGACAAGAGCCGCGTGCGCATTAGCGCCGTCAATGTGGGGGGCGGTTTCCCCGCACCCTATGCGGGGCTCGCTTACGGCCGCTCGCTTGAAATGTTTTCCAAGGTTCAGACCGCGTTCGGCAACATATTCGATGGAGAAAAGATCAAGCTCCGGGCCGAGCCCGGCCGCGCCTTCGCCGCGCCGATCGTCTCGATTGTCACCCAGGTGAAGCACATCCGCCCGGATGGCTCGATTTTCCTGAATGACGGGATTTTCGGTGCCTTTGCCGAGTTCGAATATATCGAAATGCGCCTGCCGGTCCGGTTCTGGCGCAAAGAAGGCGAGATCATTGGACCGTCACGCAGCGTTGAGGTCTATGGCCCCACTTGCGACCCCTCCGATGCCTTTCCCTATCAGGTCGACGTGCCCCTGGACCTGAAAGTCGGGGACTGGCTCGAATTCGGCCTCATCGGCGGCTATGGTCCCGCGACCGTGACCCGCTTCAACGGTTACGGCAGCTATGAGATCGCAACGGTTGAGGAAACGATCAACAATGCGATTTTCGCGAGTAAGAACACGCCTGCCTAAACAAGCCGCGTGATCGGCGCGCAAATCTTGCTAGGCTTAGGGAATGAAGGATTTGGGGGACACGTCTCCGCCCTTATTAAGGGTAGAGCGGCAGCGCTGGGTTATCCCGGCCCGTTTGGCAGTGACCGCCATCCCCTATTTGTGGCTCCTCGTCTTCTTCCTCGCGCCGTTTTTCATCGTTTTCAAGATTTCGCTCTCCGAGGTGGCGATCGCCATCCCGCCCTATCGGCCGGTCTTCGATCTCTCCGAGGGCCTTGACGTTCTTTGGGAGAAGGCGCGGGCGCTCAGTTTCGGTAACTATGTCTGGCTGACGGAGGACGACCTTTATTGGAAGTCCTATCTTTCAAGCTTGCGGATCGCCGCCATATCGACGCTGATCGCGCTTCTCATCGGCTATCCGCTTGCCTATGCCATGGCGCGCGCGCCAGCGGCCATGCGCCCCATCCTCTTGGCGCTTGTGATCCTGCCCTTTTGGACGTCGTTCCTCATCCGCGTCTATGCCTGGATCGGCATATTGAAGCGCGAAGGGCTCTTGAATGCCACGCTCCTCAATTTCGGAGTGATCTCAGAGCCGCTCACGATCCTCAATACGGATATCGCTGTCATCATCGGCATTGTTTACTCCTATCTGCCCTTCATGGTGCTGCCGCTCTACGCCAATCTCGAGCGCATGGACCATCGCTTGATCGAGGCCGCGCGCGACCTCGGCTGCACCCGCGTGAAAGCCTTCTGGCTCGTGACCGCGCCTTTGTCGCTACCCGGCATCGTCGCGGGCTCGTTTCTTGTTTTCATTCCCGCGGTCGGCGAATTCGTCATCCCGGACCTCCTTGGCGGTTCTGAAACGCTGATGATCGGCCGGACGCTCTGGTCGGAGTTTTTCGCGAACCGCGATTGGCCGGTCGCTTCGGCAGTCGCGATCGTGCTGCTTGCCGTCCTCATCCTTCCGATCGTCTTTTTTCAGCGTCATCAACAGCGCGCCGATGAGGCCGGGCGATGAACGCGCGGCTTTCCACCTTCAACATGGTCTCGCTGGTCGCAGGTTTTGCGTTTCTCTATCTGCCCATTGTCATCCTCATCATCTATTCCTTTAACGAGTCGCGGCTCGTCACGGTGTGGGGCGGCTTCTCGACGAGATGGTATGTGGCCCTCTTCCAGAACCAGCAGTTGCTGGATGCTGCATGGGTGACGGTGCGGATCGCGTTTTTGTCTGCGACCGTTGCGGCTGTGCTTGGCACGCTGGCGGCCATCGCGCTTGTGCGTTTTGGCCGCTTTCACGGGCGCACGCTTTTTTCGGGCATGGTCTATGCGCCGCTTGTCATGCCCGAGGTCATTACCGGGCTATCGCTGCTTTTGCTGTTTGTCGCCATCGGGCTTGATCGCGGTTTCTGGACGGTCACGCTCGCCCACATCACCTTTTCCATGTGCTTCGTTGCGGTTGTCGTGCAGTCGCGGCTCTTGAGTTTCGACCGCTCGCTTGAGGAGGCCGCGGCCGATCTCGGTTGCCCGCCAGTAAAAGTGTTTTTGGTTGTCACACTGCCGATCATTCTGCCGGCGGTCGTTGCGGGATGGCTCCTTGCCTTTACGCTTTCGCTCGATGATCTGGTGATTGCGAGTTTTACCTCCGGCCCCGGCGCGACCACCTTGCCGATGCGTATTTACTCTGCCGTACGGCTTGGTGTGACGCCCGAGATTAACGCCGTCTGCACCATATTGATCGTGTTTGTAACGGTTGGCGTCATTGCCGCATCGCTTGCCGGCAAATGGCATGCGGCAAAGGCCGGGCGCGTCTGAACTTGCCTCGTCAGAATAGAATGGGCGGCCCGATTTCCTTTAAAAGCTTCAGTTTGATGGCCCGTCCATAGGCTGAATAGTCGTTGGCGATCTCAACGAAGGAGCCGGTCCCTCCAACCACATGGTTCTGGAAGTAGAAATGCAGGAAAGGGACTTCGTTCAGAATCGTGAGGCCATTGATCACGATCCCGAAGGACAGGGCACGGTCGCGGGCTTCGGTCACGGGCGGACCGTTATTGTTTGTCCCGTCTGCCTGGATATCGATAACATTGCGTAGGGACGGATAGGGGCTTTCTTGAAGTGTCGAGACCCCTGCCATGATGGCGGCCGAAATTGAGGTGCCGCCTTCCGCAGTGGCGCGCGGCATGCCGGAAACGGCTGCCGCAAGAGTGTTTGCGGACACAGCATCGCTCACCAGCACCCAGGGCACGGCCACAACCTGGCTTGCCGCGCTCGACCATTGAACGACTGTGACGGCAATACGCCCGTTCGGACCGTCTTGAATCGCCTTCAGGATTTCCGGATCGCGGAACGCATCCGCAATTCCCTGGCGTTGAAGGTCGAATTCTGCGGCATCGACGCTGTAGGAACAGTCGACGGCGATGACGAGATTGAGGTCGACCTCCAGGTTTTGCGCCCGCCCGCCGGGCAGCGCAAAAAGCGTAGCGACAAAGACAACAAGGACGAGCGCGCGTCTCAGTTCGGAGAAAAGGGAATGGAACGCATTCGCCGCATCTTGAGACACGAGAGGAACCGCGATTTCGGCTTCAGCTCGCCCGGATGCCGCGCAGGCGCTCCGACCGGCGCCTGAGAAGCTCGACCGTTGGGAGAAGCAAAATGGATATGGCGACGAGAATGGTTGCAACGGCAAGAATGGTCGGCGAAATCTGCTCGCGGATGCCGGCCCACATCTGCCGCGGGATCGTGCGTTGTTCCACATCGGCCAGGAAGAGCACCACGACCACCTCATCGAGGGAGGTGATGAAGGCGAAAAGCGCGCCTGAAATCATGCCCGGCAGGATAAGCGGCATGATGACCTTGAAGAAAGTTGTGTGAGGCCGTGCGCCAAGGCTTGCGGATGCTCTGATCAGGCTTGTGTCAAATCCCACAAGCGTCGCGGTGACGGTGATGATGACGAAGGGAATGCCGAGTGCTGTGTGGGCCGCAATGATCCCGAAATAGCTCTTGGCGATGCCGACATCGGAGTAGAAGAAGAACATGCCGGTCGCGGTGATGACGAGCGGCACGATCATCGGCGAAATCAACAGGCCGGTGATGAGCGACCGGTAGGGCATTTCAGGGCGTGACAGGCCAAGCGCGGCCAACGTGCCGAGAATGGTGGCCAGAATGGTCGCGCAGATGGCGATGAAGAATGAGTTCCGTGCCGAACGGATCCACTGCGCATGGTTCCACATATCGGTGAGCCAGGCCCAGGAGAAGGGTGCATCGGGTGCCACCATGCCGTTACGCAGGATGTCCTGATACCAGCGCAGCGAATAGGCTTCAGGGTCGAAAGCCAGCATACCCTCGGTAAAGGTGAAATAGGGCTCCGCGTTAAAGGATAGCGGGATGATGATAAGGATCGGCGCAATCAGGAAAAGGAAGATCGCCGCGCAGATCACCCTGAAGGTGTAGTACCAGGTCCGCTCGAGCGGGCTCGCATAGGGAGGAAGGGCCATGATCGACGAATTACCTCATCATCCGAACTTGAGCTTTTCGATCCCCACAAGCTTGTTGTAGAGCCAGTAAAGAATAAGAATCGCCGCAAGCAACAGGCCTCCGAGCGCGGCAGCAAGGCTCCAGTTCAGCGAGCGCTGCATATGGAAGGCAATAAGGTTGGAAATCAACTGCCCGCTCTGGCCGCCCACCAGCGCCGGTGTGATGTAGTAGCCGACCGCCAGAATGAAGACGAGCAGCGTGCCGGCGGCGATGCCTGGCAGCGTTTGCGGGAAATAGACCCGAATGAAAGCCGTAAGCGGTGTTGCGCCGAGCGAGCGCGCTGCGCGCATGTAGCTTGGCGGAATCGTTTTCATCACGCTGTAGAGCGGCAGGATCATGAACGGCAGAAGAATATGCGTCATTGCGATGATCGTGCCGGTCTGGTTGAACATCATCTGAATCCGGTTGTCATCGCCGATGATCCTGAAGAAGACCATCAAGTCGTTGATGACACCCTGGGTTTGCAGCATTGCGATCCACGAGGTCGTGCGCACCAGGAGCGACGTCCAGAACGGCAGTAGCACCAGAATCATCAACAGGTTCGAATACTTAAGCGGCAGCGTGGACAACAGGTAGGCGACCGGGTAGGCGAGCAGCATGCATAGCACGGTAATCAGCGCCGACATCCAGAATGTCCGCCAGAAAAGCGGCACATAGATTTGCCGGTTCTCGTCCTGCATGACGATTTCGCCGTCCACATTCACTTGCCGGTCGAGCGCGGCGAGATAGAATGAACCGGTCATGGTTGAGGACACCCGCTTCATCGCGGCCCAGACCTCAAGCGAGCCCCAGTCTTCGTCGGCGTCAATCAGGGCTTCTTTAAATGGGGGTTCGAGACGCGCCGCCTTCCGGCCGGTGGAGGTGAAGAGGCTGCGCGTGCCGGGGACTTCATAGTTCATCCGCGTCGCAACACGTCCGATCGTCCGGTCCGCGCGCGCTTCGCGCATGTCCTCGACCAGAAGAGCGAAAATATCCTCGCCCGGGATTTCCGAACCGTCCCATTCTGCGAGCGCCTCGGTGGTGCGCGGCATCGCGTCGGCGAATGTCGGATTGTGAACGCTCAAAAAGAGCATCTGCCCAATGGGGACAACAAAGAACACCATGAGGAAGACGAGAAGCGGTGCCGTTAGCAAAAATGCCCGCATCCGCGCCCGGCGCATGGTAATGGCCAGTTTCTTTTTAAGGGGCGTGCCGTCGGCGGCGGTGAGCGGCGCGGCAGGCGGCGCTTCCTCGTGCTTTTCCGGTGGCTTTACACCGTCGGCGAGCGTGCGATCGTAGGAAACGTCGGTCACGTTCGAATGCGTCCTTCCCCTCAGCGCGGAGTATCAGCCTGTCTGTGTTTTCCGCAGTTTCGCGGGGTATCCCGAAGGCCGCTGCGGATAACCGGCGAAACGGCGGATACGGGGGAAGCCCCCGTATCCAGCTTTGCGCGACGCCGCTTAGTTGGCGGCAAGCCAGGCGTTGAAGCGCTCATTCAGTTCGTCCTGGTGGTCGGCCCAGAACTCGAAGTCGTTTTGAAGCGCGTTTTTGAAATTCTCGGGCGCGGTCGGCATCTGCGGACCCATTGCGATGGATTCGTCCGTCGCGAAGGTGCCGATGAGCGGAGTGGACGACTGGCGGGCTGGGCCGTACGAAATCCAGCTCGCCTGGTCGGCGAGGCGCTGCGTGTCCGTGGAGAATTTGACGAACTCAAGCGCGGCTTCCTTGTTGGGCGCGCCTTTCGGGATGATCCAGAGGTCCATATCCCAGACTTGGCCGTCCCAGACGATGTTGAACGGTTTTTGTTCGGCAGCAACGGCATTGAAGATCCGGCCATTGTAAGCCGTGGTCATGGCGACTTCGCCATCGGCAAGGAGCTGAGGCGGCTGCGCGCCAGCTTCCCACCATATCACTTCCGATTTGATCGTATCGAGTTTGGCGAAAGCTTGGTCGACACCTTCCGGCGTATTGAGAACCTCATAGACCTGGTCAGCAGGAACGCCATCGGCCATCAGCGCGAATTCAAGGTTCGCTTTCGGTGTGCGGCGCATGCCCCGTTTGCCGGGAAAAGCTTCGAGGTCGAAGAAATCAGCGATGGTCGTGGGCGCCTTGTCGCCCATGTTTTCGCTGTCATAGGCGAAGATCGTGGACCAGATGATGGTGGGCACTGCGCATTCCACATCCAGCGTGCCGGCGATGAAGTCTTCGGTTGCCGGCGTGCCATCGGGAGCCGGCGGCAGGATCGACATGTCGATAACTTCGGCAAGGCCCTCGTCGCAGGCGCGCACGGCGTCGGAAAGCTCCACGTCAACCACATCCCACGTCACGTTGCCGGCTTCGACCTGTGCTTTGATCTCTGCGATGCCGCCATTGTAGTCTTCGGAGATGACGCTGATCCCGGTCTTTTCGGTGAACGGCTTGTGGTAGGCTTCCACTTGGCTCTTTGTGTAGGCACCGCCCCACGATACGACGGTGATTGAGTCGGCGGCGTGCGCCGACATGGTCCCGAGCGTTGCGGCGACAGCGCCGGCAATGGCTGCTTTGAGTGTTGCGTTCATTTCTGATCGTCTCCTCTCTCTTTTTCCTCTTATCGAGGTGAGCGGGGTTGTGGTTCGGCTTTGCTGCAACCCCAGGCTAAAGGTGCTCAATTGATGGCGACCGGGTCAAGGGCACGGCAATCTTCCGTACGCCAACCCACTTTCGCCTGCTCCCCCTCCTTCAACAAGACATGCCCGGCCTTGTTGGGAACCTTGACAATGAACTCGCTGTTGCCCGCGACGGAAAGCCGCGTGCGCACATGGTCCCCGAGGTAGATCAACTCTTCGATCCGGCCGTCGAGTTGATTCGGAACCTCTTCGACCGGCGGATTGATCTCGACGCGTTCCGGTCGAATGGAGAGCGTCGTGCGGCCGTCGGTACCCGGTATGTTGACCGCCAGCGCGTCGACCATGTCGCCGCTCGTCAATTCAACCCTGCAGCTTCCGTTTGAAACGTTTTTCACTTTGCCGTTCAGCTTGTTGTTCTCGCCGATGAACTGCGCGACGAAAGAGTTCTCCGGCCGCTCATAGAGATCATCAGGCGTCGAAAGCTGCTGGATGATGCCGTCGTTGAACACGGCGATCCGGTCCGACATGGTGAGTGCCTCGGACTGGTCGTGCGTTACATAAACAACCGTGACGCCGAGGTTCTCGTGAATGTGCTTGATCTCGTACTGCATCTGTTCGCGCAGTTGCTTGTCGAGAGCGCCGAGCGGCTCGTCCATCAAGACGAGATCGGGCTCAAAGACGAGGGCGCGGGCCACGGCTACACGCTGCTGCTGGCCGCCCGAAAGCTGGGCCGGCATGCGTTTGCCGAAGCCGGAGAGCTCAACCATTGCGAGCGCTTTTTCAACGCGTTTCCTGGTCTCGGCTTTTGTCATCCTGCGCACTTCGAGGGGAAAGGAGAGGTTCTCCTCGACGGTCATGTGCGGGAACAGCGCATAGTTCTGAAACACCATGCCGATGCCGCGCTTATGCGGCGGTACGTTGTTGATGGGGTTCCCATCGAGCAGGATATCGCCGTGTGTTGCGGTCTCGAATCCGGCAAGCATCATCAAGGTCGTGGTCTTGCCGGAGCCCGATGGCCCCAGCATTGTCACGAACTCGCCCTTGGAGATTTCAAGGTTAAGATTTTTTACGACGAGCGTTTCGCCATCGTAGCTTTTTTGCACATCCTTGAAGATGACAAAAGGATCGGACGCCTGCTCAGCTTCGGCCATACTCACCCATTACCATTTGACGCGACCGCTTCGTCCTAATCAGGCGTGCGGCTTTTCCCCATCTGGTTGTAGGCGATGATAAACATTTGGGCACTGCCCTGAAAAGCGCAAAACTGCGCCGGGCTTCGCCAAATTATTGTGCAATGCCGCGAGAATTGAGGTTAATCCGCGTTTTTGAGATTGAATACCTTGTGTCCGGGTTCTGCGGCGCGCGGAACACCGCTGCGAACAAATTGGTTTTGATCTCCCGCACTCAAGATAAGGCGCTAAACGCACTATCGTCTTGCGGGTTTGACTTCGACAGAGCCGATCGGTCCGGCAAAACGAAGGCCCGGCAGATTCACAGCGCGGTTGATGATGGTTTCGGCTTGGCTCAATCCCCGAGGTGCGCTTTCAAGGACGATATCGAGTGCAGGTTGATCGAACCATGCTGTGCCCTCACCGGTAAGCGACGCATTCGGATAGATCAGTGTAAGCGTATTGATGGCGGCGATGGGACCGTCGATATCGAACGCCACATCGATCGTTTCAAAGGGCTGTTCCGCAATGAATGCTCGAAAAGCCCTAAGAGCGACATCACCATCGGGCGATGCGGCAGCCGCAACCGAAGTATCTGGGATGTTCAGCCTTCCATCCGCGATGTGCCACTTGCCGGATCCCGTGAAAACGGCGGTACGCCCTCCGCTTGAACGGCCCTGCAACTCGATGGACCCGCTTGCTACTCCGGCAATCCACTCCATGCCGAGTTGTTGTGACAGCAGCGGTTGAATCGGCAGGCTGCGGACATTGAGTGAAACGCGGGTATTGGGTTCGGAAGCCGCCGGTTCATCCGTTTCCCGGACAACGACTGAGCCGCCGATGAGACCGCCATCGAGTTCGGCATTGGCGATGCCGATATCGACCCGTCCGTCTCCACCCACAACGGTTCCGGCAACGTT
This sequence comes from Hyphomicrobiales bacterium, assembly GCA_022360615.1. Classification (GTDB taxonomy): domain Bacteria; phylum Pseudomonadota; class Alphaproteobacteria; order Rhizobiales; family JAKSCL01; genus JAKSCL01. Next base: position 2,536 of record JAKSCL010000386.1, on the reverse strand, counting down.
TTCAAACTGAATTGTACCGACAAGCGCCCGTTGCACCGAAAGGCGCACATCGATGTCGAGGTCGGCTGCGGCAAGACCGCGGACAACATCTTCAAGGGAAGTGTTGTCAAAATCGGTCTCCGCGTCGGTTTCGTCCTCTCTTAGGGTTCTGGAGAAAATGCGCCCCGGATGGGTAACGAAGCGCTCAAGCGTCCACTCGTCAAACGCGATGCTGCCTTCAAAGACGGTGCGCCCGGCGCGGTTGGCAAGCAGGAAAGCGCCCTCCGCTTCTTCGCCGCCCACATCGAAGTCCGCATTGCGCACATCGAGAAGGCCGCGCCGCGCCAACACACGGCCATTGATGCTAAAGGCCGTCATGGGCACGGGCATCTCGAAACCGGCCCAGCCGGCGAAGGCCTTGGGGTCGGCGATCGTGACCTCGCTACGGCCATTGAAGGCAAGCGCGGGCGCGATGCGCAAATCCCCGTTCAACTCCCCCGAGAAGGTATCTGCTTGGATCTCGACCCGTGCGTCCGTCGACAAGCCGAAGAAGAGCGGCGTCAGCGCACCGAGATTGACATCAAGAACGATCTCCTCTCCCCGAAGCTCGGCTGAGCCGTCGAAGGCCAAGGCCCGGTTCACATTCGGCCAGCGTAGCGTGCCATTGACAGCATTGACTGTTGCAGTCTCGCCTGCGGTGCGGTCGTCGATGACGATTTGTCCATCGATGAACTCGACAACGCCGACATCTGGAGAAGCCGTTGAGATGGCGTCGAACGCCTCGCGTGAGAAAAGCGGCCAGTTTCCACCGCCAGTGGGATAGCGGACCACAGTTACAACGGGTTCGTGCAGCGAGAAGTGATAAACCTTGACGCGGCCGATAAGGAGCGGGAAGAGTTCGAGGCGGCCCTTCAGTTCTTTCACCGTGAGAATCGGAATCTCCGATGCGAACTCGCGATCAAAACTGCGGTGCCCGGTGTAGACTGCATTGGTTGCGACCACATGCGGATAGGGGAAGAGCGCCAGACGCGCTTCACCCCGCACCTTCAGCGGCGCATTGGCAAAGCCTGTCACCTGATCGGCGAGCGCGGTTTCGACGTCGGGCCGCCACAGGGCGGCAGGCAGGAAAACGCCCGCGCCGATCACGATAGCCGCCATAGCGGCCGCTGCAACAATGAGACGCTTCATTGCGTCGCTCTTTGCTCCAGGCTCACAACGTGCGGCAAGGCACGCGCACGCGATATTGAATAATCTACGCAACCCGGCTTCGGTTCCATCTGAACCGAATGGGCTCAAAGTCAGCGCCTTTTTACCCCGTCAGACGGTCCCGGCCCCTTGGCCGGTTTCCTGGCACATCATACCTCGGGATTTCCCAGGCGGCGGCGCAAACACCACCTTTCCCGATGCGTCGGCAACAGGGCGATTGGATTAAAGCAGGTCTCACGGTCCCTGGCCAATCAATCTGGGTAGGCGCGCGGCTCAAACGTGAAGAGCGGATGATTGGCAGCCGTTTGCCGCTATGGCAAAACGCTGAAAATGCGGACATCGAACGCAGAAGAAGACAGGCGAAAGCATGGCCAACAAAAGCACTTCCAGCGCCCTTTTATGGACACCTGACAAAGCGCGTGTCGAAACCGGCGTGTTAGCGGAATTTGTCCGTTCAGCAATTCCCCAAGCGGGCGTGGAGATCGGAGATTATTCGGCACTCCATCGCTACTCAGTCACGAACCTTGAAGTGTTCTGGAATGCGGTTTGGGATTTCTGCGGCGTCATCGGCGAGAAGGGCGTTGCCCCGCATCTCGCCGATGCGGACAAAATGCCGGGCGCGACGTTTTTTCCGGATGCGGAACTGAACTACGCCGAGAACATGCTGAAGAAGACCGGCGGCGAAGCCGCCATTGTCTTCCGCGCCGAAGACAAAATGAAGCGGTCTCTCAGCTGGGATGAACTCCACGCGCATGTCTCCCGGCTCCAGCAAGCCATGAAGGATGCCGGCGTCGGGCCGGGTGACCGGGTCGCGGGCATGATGCCCAATATGCCTGAAACCGTCATCGCGACGCTGGCTGCATCATCATTGGGCGCGATTTGGTCGTCATGCTCACCCGATTTCGGAGAAGGCGGGGTGCTCGACCGTTTCGGTCAGATCCGGCCAAAGGTGTTCTTTGCTTGCGACGGGTATTGGTACAACGGCAAAGAGATCGACGTTGCAAAGAAACTCAAGCCGATTGTCGAAAAGCTGGAGAGCGTGGAAACGGTTGTCGTCGTTCCCTTCCTGACGGACGGAAAGGATCTCGCTGCTTCTCTTCCGCGTGCGGCGACCTACGAGGATTTCCTCGCACCCTATGCAGCCAAAACCGTGACGTTCAAGCGGATGCCGTTCAATCATCCGCTTTTCATTCTTTATTCGAGCGGTACGACGGGCGTTCCGAAATGTATTGTGCATGGCGCGGGCGGCACCCTGCTGCAGCACCTGAAAGAACACCGGCTGCACTGCGGTCTGAACGAGGGCGACCGGGCCTTTTATTTCACCACTTGCGGCTGGATGATGTGGAACTGG
>JAKSCL010000088.1 GCA_022360615.1 Hyphomicrobiales bacterium | reverse complement strand
GCCGCTGATCGGCATCGCTGCACTTGCCGTCTGGGCCACGGTGAACGGTGCGCTGGTGTGGGCCGGCGCTGCCTCATGGCCCGTTGTGAGCCTGGCGTTGGGATTTGCGGGGGTCGGCGCCATCATCGCCGCGTCGACGCTCTTGGCGCAAAGCCGCGCATTGGCGCTGGTGGCCGCGACGCTTAGCTGGCTCGGCGCCCATTCGATCGTCGTCTATCTCGCCTTCTTCCTGCCGATGGCGGTGACGCGGATCGTGCTTCTGAAAACGGGGATTGTCCCCGACCTTGGAACGGTCGCGCTGCTGGTCACGGCGGCCGCCGTCATCGGACCGCTTCTCTTCCATTTCATCATCACGCGGCTCGGCATCCTCGGCTTCCTATTCGCGCGGCCAGGGTGGGCGCGCATTCCGCCGGCCCCGCGTGAGCCGAAGCTTGTGCCCGCTGAGTGATACGTTATCAGCGGGTCTTCAAAACGCCATTCCGGCGAAAGCCGGAATCCACCGGCAAACAAGCCATTTGAAGCTTTATGGACTCCGGCTTTCGCCGGAGTGACGGCCGTGATCGCGATTGCACTCAAAGCCCCCTAGTCAGCCGCGCGCTTGGGCGGCATAGTCCGCCGCATGAACGATACCAACTCTTCCGACATCCAGGCTGGCGACCATCTCTATCTGGTCGACGGCTCTTCCTACATTTTCCGCGCCTATCACGCGCTGCCGCCCTTGACCCGCAAATCGGACGGCCTGCCGGTCGGCGCCGTCTCGGGCTTCTGCAATATGCTCTGGAAGCTGTTGCAAGACGCCGACGCCAAAGACGGCGACGGCGAGAAGCCGACCCATATCGCGGTCATTTTCGATTATTCGGGCAAGTCGTTCAGGAACGAAATCTACGGCGAATACAAAGCCCAGCGCCCGGAACCGCCTGAGGATCTGCGTCCGCAATTCGGCCTTATCCGCGATGCCGTGCGCGCCTTCAACGTCGCATGCATCGAACAAAAGGGCTTTGAGGCCGACGACATCATCGCGACTTACACCCGCGAAGCCGCCGATAAGGGCGCGACCGTAACGATGGTCGCGTCCGATAAGGACCTCATGCAGCTCATCCAACCTGGCGTCACCATGCTCGACACCATGAAGAACCGGGTGATCGCCGAAGAGCAGGTGCGGGAAAAGTTCGGCGTTGAGCCCGAAAAAGTCGTCGAGGTACAGGCGCTCGCGGGCGATTCCATCGACAATATTCCGGGCATCCCGGGCATCGGCGTGAAAACGGCGGCGCAACTGATTGCGGACTATGGCGATGTGGAAACGCTTCTGTCCCGCGCTGAGGACATTAAACAAAAGAAGCGCCGCGAGAACCTGATTGAGTTTGCTGAGCAGGCCCGCATCTCGCGAAAGCTCGTTGAGTTGAAGCAGGATGTGCCGGTCGAAGTGCCGCTCTCTGGCCTGACCGTTGAGCAGCCCGACGGTCCGAAGCTTATCGCGTTCCTCAAAGCAATGGAGTTCACCACGCTGACGCGGCGCGTGGCCGAAGCCACCGAGACGGAAGCAAACGCCGTTGAGCCCGCTTCCCTTGAGATCAAAGGCTGGGGCGCGGGCGCGGCGCCTGCCCGCGGCCCCGACCTCGATGGTCTGGAAAGCCCAGGCGAAACGCCAGCGAGAAAGGCGAATGGCAGCGCCTGGACGCCGGAGGCGGCCGCCGCCCGCGCCGCCGGTGCCGTCACCGCAACCCCCGTCGACATCTCGGCTTATGAATGCGTGCAGACGCTTGACCGGCTGAAGGAATGGGTGGCGCAGGCAACCGAAAAGCGGCATGTGGCATTCGACTGCGAAACCACCTCGCTCGATGCCATGCAGGCCGATCTGGCGGGCTTTTCGCTTGCCACCGAACCCGGCAAAGCCTGCTATGTGCCGGTCGGCCACAAGGCGGGCGACGGACTCGATTTCGGCGATGGCGGCGACCTCAAGCAGATCCCGCTGGCCGCGGCCATCGCGGCTCTGAAGCCGCTCCTTGAAGACCCGTCCATCCTCAAAATCGGGCAGAACCTTAAATACGACATCCTGGTTCTCAAGCGCTACGGCATCGAATTGTCGCCGCTCGACGACACCATGCTGATTTCCTACGCGCTCGATGCGGGCAAGGGCGGCCACGGCATGGACGATCTGGCGAACCGCCATCTCGGCCACACCTGCATCTCGTTCAAGGACGTGGCCGGCACGGGCAAGGCGCAGGTCACTTTCGACAAGGTGCCGCTCGATAAGGCGACGGAATATGCCGCAGAGGACGCCGACGTCACATTGCGGCTCTGGATGCTCCTAAAACCCCGGCTTATGGCCGAGCGCATGATGACCGTCTATGAGCGGCTGGAACGCCCGATGGTCCGCGTGCTCGCGGGCATGGAGCGTGAGGGCATCACGGTGGACAAGCAGGTGCTCTCAAGGCTTTCGGGCGATTTCGCGCAAGCCATGGCGGGGCTTGAGGCGGAAGTTCACGCGCTTGCGGGCGAGAGCTTCAATCTCGGCTCGCCCAAGCAGTTGGGCGATATCCTTTTCGACAAGATGAGCCTGCCCGGCGGCAAGAAAACGAAGACGGGCGCCTGGTCGACGGGCGCGGGCGTTCTCGAAGACCTCGCTGCCGAAGGACACGAACTGCCGCAAAAGATGCTCGACTGGCGGCAGATGTCGAAACTGAAATCCACCTACACCGACGCGCTTCCGGGCTACGTTAATCCCGAGACCGGCCGCGTTCACACCTCGTTTTCGCTCGCGGCCACCACAACCGGGCGGCTGTCTTCGTCCGAGCCGAACATCCAGAATATCCCGGTGCGCACCGAAGCGGGGCGCAAAATCCGCACGGCTTTCATTTCCGAAAAAGGCAAGAAGCTGATTTCGGCCGATTACAGCCAGATCGAATTGCGCGTGCTCGCCCACATGGCCGACATCCCGCAGCTTCGCCAAGCCTTCGAAGACGGGCTCGACATCCACGCGATGACTGCCTCTGAGATGTTCGGCGTTCCGATCGAAGGCATGGACCCGATGGTGCGAAGGCGTGCCAAAGCCATCAATTTCGGCATCATTTACGGGATTTCGGCCTTCGGGCTTGCAAACCAACTCGGCATCGCGCGCTCCGAGGCCGGCGAATACATCAAGAGGTATTTCGAACGCTTCCCCGGCATCCGCGATTATATGGACGCGACGAAGAAGGCATGCCACGCGCAAGGTTTCGTGACGACGATTTTCGGGCGGAAATGCCATTACCCCGAGATCAACACCAAGAACCCCTCGCACCGCGCCTTTTATGAGCGCGCGGCGATCAACGCGCCCATCCAGGGCTCGGCCGCCGATATCATCCGGCGCGCCATGATCCGTATTCCGGACGCGCTTGAGAAGGCGAAGATCTCCTCAAAGATGCTCCTTCAGGTGCATGACGAGTTGATTTTCGAGGCCGACGAGGCGGAAGTGGACGCGACCATCGATGTCGCCAAAGCCATAATGGGCAAGGCGCCCGAACCGGCCACCCAGCTCTCCGTGCCCCTGGTCGTCGATGCGCGTGCCGCGGACAATTGGGACGACGCGCATTAAGGGATGCCATTTGAAGATGATACAGGTTTGTTTGCAAAGCTCTACGGAACCTTGGCATTTTCCGATCCCAAACATCGCGAAAAGTGGATACGACTGAGTTCTAAGTTTGGAGGAGCAACACCGAAGTCTTCGATTCTGATAAGTGTCCAACAGGATGGGCAGATGGGCATGATATGCAGAAGACTGGACAAGAGAAAACTTCATGAATTCAAAATTTATGATTGAAAACCAGGTGTTATTTTCTCTCAGTCGGTATTGGATATTAAGTATATATGAATCATTACGAGTCTTGCGAAACCAGCTACGTAAGGAAGAAATCTGGAGAGATTCTGTGGTTAGAGTCCCGCGATCCTAAACCGGGCGAAAAGCCTATTGAATACGATCCTGCGAGTGCTTCGTACATTCCCGCTCTTGAGTTCAACCCTCAGACCGGATCGGTCTGCTGGAACGTCATTAATCTCGACACCAAATCACAAGAAATTGTTGATCGTAGGGTAGCTTCTGATCTGCTTCTTGCTGCGGCAGAAGAAGATTGGAAGCCACCTTTCAAACCAGCATAATCATAAATTATTACATGCCTAATGTTCCTAACAATGGATCATCGGAATCAATCCGAGTATGACGTGGAACTTACGGCTTTTCATGCGCCCCTCACTCCTTAACCTTCTTGCTTGAACGGGAGGTCCGTAAGCAACCACCGAGACTTTGTCATGTATTCTCCCGTTATGCCGAAGAATGATAGTGAGTTTATATCCGCGCTTTTCTTCCCTTGTCACCCTAGCGGAAGCCGGAATCCATCGCGCAGCGCATGAAATGTTGAGAGATGGATTCCGGCGTTCGCCGGAATGACGAACGGAGAGAGAACTGCAAGTGAGCCAAAAAGCACATCCGTCATCGCCGGACTTGTTCCGGCGATCCAATGCCCGGTGAGACAAGCGGCATGGTGGATTGGATCCCCGGAATAAATCCGAGGATGACGTGAAGACTGCGGCCTCCCTCACCCCAACGCTCCCGCCAGCACCGGCGCGGCCGCGTCGACAAAGGCCCGGGTGGCGGGCGCCATGAGGCGGGTTTCGGGATAAACGAGTTGCACAGGGCGCGGGGGCGGGGCGTGTTCGGCCAGCACTTCTTGAAGCCGCCCCGCGCGGATGCTCTCGGCCACCATGTAGCTCAACACATTGGTAATCCCATGCCCCGCCTCGGCAAGTGCTATGCTTGCCGCCGCATCATTGACCTCAAGCCGCGCGGACGGCGAAACGCGAAGCGATGGCTCCTTGCCCGGAAAGCTCAAATCGCGGGCGGGGGGCGATCCCGTGAAATTGATAAAGGCATGAGCCAAAAGTTCTAACGGATGGGCCGGTGCGCCATGGGCTTTCAAATAAGCCGGACTTGCCACCAGCACCCGTCTTACAGTGCCGATTTTCCGGGCAATCAGGCCTGAATCCGGCAATGCGCCGATGCGCACGCCCACATCGATGCCCTCATCGATGAGATTGACGATGCGGTCGAGGAGAAGCAACGAGATGCTGACATCCTGATAATCCCGCAAGAACTGCGCTATGAAGGGGGCGACGGCCAAGCGGCCAAAGGTCGTCGGCGCGGTGACCGTTAGCTTTCCACGGGGCCGGGCGGTTGCACCCGCTAAATCCCGCTCTGCGGCCTCAACCTCCTGCAAGACGCGGCGCGCATGATCCAGATAGCGCAAACCGGCTTCGGTCAGCCGCATGCTGCGCGTCGTCCGCTGGATGAGCCGCGTGCCGACGCGCGCCTCCAATTCGGCGATGAGGCGGGTTACGGCTGGCCGGGAAAGCCTTGTCTTCTCGGCCGCCTTTGCAAAGCTGCCTGCATCGGCAATGGCGGCGAAGACCTCCATCTCGCGGAACCGGTCCATCTTATTGTTCCGTTCGACTGAATAAAGAATTCAGATATTAGCCCATTATTTCACCGCAGCAATTGCGTCATCTTCCCTCGTACCGGCGGGCGCGAAAGCGCGCACGGACCACCCCAGTAAAATGAGGGAAAGAGAGATGGATATCACCCGCAGAGCATTTGCGCGCGGCTTGGCGGCCCTTCCGGCTGCGGCAGCCATTAGCGCAACGGCGGTCCCCGCCGCACAGGCACGGATGGCCGATCCCCTTCCGGTCCAGCCGCTTGCCCGGGTTAAGGTCGGGCGGTTCACCGTGACGGTCTTGAACGATGGCTTTTACGACATGCCTTACGGCTTCTTCACCGGTGTGGCGCCGGAAGAGGTCGAAGCGGCTGCGCGCGCCGTCCATGCCGACCGCGAGGGCGCGTTGCGTCTCGTCTTCAACCAGCATCTCATCGATGACGGCGAACGCCTGATCCTTGTCGACTCAGGCCCTGCCGGAAATATCGGCGAGCATACGGGCCGTTTTCCCGACGGCTTGAAGGCCATTGGCGTGAAGCCCGAGGACATCGATGCCCTTGTCGTGACACACACCCATTTCGACCATGTCTCCGGCGCGATCGCGGGCGGCCGCAAGGTCTTTTCCGACGCCGAAGTCTATGCGGACCGGCGCGACATCGCCTACTTCACGGACCCGGCGAAACGGGCGGCAGCTCCTGACTTCCTGCGCTCAAGCTTCGACACGGCGGCGGAGTTCGCCCGTCTTTATCCCGGCCTGCAGCAGATCGAGGGCGCGCACGACATCTCCTCCGGCATCTCGACCATCGACCTCACGGGCCACACCCCCGGCCATATCGGCGTGCGCGTTGCCGATGC
>JAKSCL010000113.1 GCA_022360615.1 Hyphomicrobiales bacterium | reverse complement strand
GGCAATTTCGCCGACTACGAAGAGGATAAGAAACGCCGCCTCGGCCCGGACGCCGTCGAACCGAAGCGGATCAAATACAAGCGATTTGCCAGGGCGTAGGCGCAGAGATGTTTCCCAAGTTGCGTCAACTAGGTTTTAACATTCTCGCTCTGCACCATGCAGAGGCTATCGTTACGCATGACATGCCAGAAGCCGAGCATGATGTTCAATCCGTTTTGGCCGACCTATCAATTCCGATAACCGAAATTGTTTCTGGGGGTGGGGGCGAGGCCCTCGGTACTCAAAGGATGCGTCGAGGTCTGGCGGAATTCGGATGGGTCAAGCGGAATATTCGCGTTCGTAAAACAGTTCGTTGGGAAGAGGATGGGGTTGAAGACGAAGTCGCCTCGATCTCGCATGAGATCGATCATGTGAAAAAATTCGAACCCAACGGTTCAATTTTCGCACTCGAGATTGAGTGGAATAATAAGGATCCATTTTTCGATCGAGACTTGGAAAACTTTAAGCGATTGCATGCGGAAGGTGCCATATCGGTTGGCGGCATTATAACGCGCGGTGAAAGCCTGCAGCGAAAATTAAGAAACCTTCTGCGTCGATTTGCCGATGACCAAGAGCTTGACGATATCGGTGCACTTGATCGGTTTGGCTATTCACCTACACGGCGCCAGCGGACAATGATCGAACAGCGTGCTGAGCGCCTAGGTAACTTTCGACAGGCGTGGGTTGAGGTCTTTGCCAGTGACAAATTCGGTGAAGCGACAACGCACTGGCGAAAGCTTCAAGATCGGGTTGAACGTGGCGTTGGCAATCCTTGCCCGCTCGTATTGATTGGTATCCCGGATACGGTTGTTGCGTTCGATTACTCGGTTGTTTCCGAGGGTTGAGTGCCGGAATTGTAACTGTAGGTCTTCCAGGTGGGCTCATAGCTGTCATCGGCCTGATTACCCCAATAAGCCCAGCCTGGACGCGTGCCGCGCGCGAAGAGTTCGAGATAAGGACCGTTCGAGCATTCTTCGATGATCTTATACTGCTCGTCCGGTTTGCGGGAATGCTCCCGCTTTCGGGATGCCATGTAGTTCACTTGGCGACGCCCCGGTGCTTCAGTACGTGCATTCTTGCCGCGAACGCCGAAAAGAAGAAGCTCTGTAACATTGCGGAAGTAGAAGCCAACACCCCGTCCGTCTGAGCCTCCATCTTTTCTGATTTTGTGCCAAACTATATTGGATTTATATTGAAATCCCCATGCTTGTATGACAGCTAAACCATCAGGTAGAAGCGCATTCGGTACCCATAAATAAAGATGCGCAGGCTCAGCCACGACCGCTGATACGGGGAGCGCGCAAATTTCTTCCGTTGTCATTGTCTGATAGCGTGAAAGGCGACGGTGCTCCGGCGCAACCTTTCCTGTGCGGTTCAAAAAACGCCACGGCGGATCGGCGAGGACGGTATGAAAACACTCACCGCCGACGTCATTTAGGAAGTCGAGGGCTGCATCGCTTGTTTGGATGTTCATTTCACCGCCTATGATTTTGTATGTCATTAATAAGAACAAATTAAGAACAAGCCGTAAAGAGGGCAGACTATCAATGCACATGATTATGCGATTCGAGGCGTAGTCCCATGCCGCAAACCTTCCTGATCACCGGTGCTTCGCGGGGGATTGGCCGGCGGCTCGCGGAAATTCTGCTCGCGCGCGGTGATCGTGTAATTGCAACTGTGCGCGAGGCCGGTGCCCTTAATGATTTGAAAGAGGAGGCGGGCGGGCGGCTGACGGTTCTCGAATTGGATGTTCGCGACCATGCCGCGGTGGATGCTCTGATCGGCGGTCTTGGCCGCCCGGTTGATGTCCTCATCAACAATGCGGGTGTGATCGGCCCAGAGCGCAGTTCCACGCTCGACATGGATTTCGAGGGCTTTGCCGACACACTCGCCGTGAACACGCTTGCGCCCTTGAAAGTGGCACAGGCCGCGCTTCCGGCGCTTGAGAAGGCCGAACGCCCGCGCATCATCACCATTTCAAGCTGGATGGGCTCGCATGCGGGCACGGGCTCCGACCGCATCGCCTATCGCGCCTCGAAGGCTGCTGTGAACCGGGTGATGCAGGGGCTCGCCGCCGATGTTAGGCCGCGCGGCATCGCTGTTCTCATGATGCATCCAGGATGGGTGCGCACCGATATGGGCGGCGGCAACGCAACGCTCTCGGTCGGTGAAAGTGCCGCCGGCATCATCGCGGTTGCCGACGCTCTCACGCTGAACCAGACAGGCCGGTTCCTCAATTACAGCGGCCAAGCGATGGACTGGTAGCGTGAACCTTTCGCCCTCTGTCGCGATCAGTGCCTTTCGTGCTATGTTTCCTATCGGGCAAAGCTGGCTTGCGCGGGGCGCCCATGGAACAGCAAAGCAACCGTACCAGACGCCGGACGGCTAGGCGGAAAAGCGCCGCTGCTGCAAAAGCCGGCTCCGGGTGCAAGCGGGCGGGCGCGGTCACGCTGCATTTTTCCAATCCGGACTTCTTTCCGCATGTGAGCGATCCCTTCCATCTCGACATTTCGGCGGTGGCACGCGCCGGTGATGACCTCTTCCTTGCCTGCGACGAGACGGCCTCGGTTGAGCGGCTGTCGCGGATCGATGACGCGACCTTCGATGACCAGCGCCATTTTCCACTGAGCGATTTCTTCGATCTCCCGGCAGGCCCCGAAGCGGAGATCGATATCGAGGGCTTGGCGATTGCCGATGATTGCCTCTGGATCGCGGGCTCGCATGCGCTCAAACGCAAAAAGCCCAAGCGCGAAGAACACACATCGCCCGAAGCGCTTTCCCGGATGCTTGAAATCGTGCGCGAGCCGAACCGCTATTTCCTCGGCTGCGTTCCGCTTGAAAAAGACGGGGACGGCCGCATGAGCCTTGTGGCCAAAAAGGGTGGCCGCAAGGCGCGTGCAGTCAAGCTTTCAAAGAAGCGCAGCGATCTCATCAAATGGCTCGATGACGATGCGCACCTCGCCCCGTTTTTCGATATCCCCTCGAAGGAAAACGGCTTCGACATCGAGGGGCTCGCGGTCCATGGCGGGCGCATCTGGCTCGGCCTGCGCGGACCCGTTCTTTTGGGTTATGCCGTCATTCTGGAGCTCGAACTTGAGCCCAAGGGAAAGACATTCAAGGCTCGAAAGATCGAAGACGGCAGGCGCTACCGCAAGCACCTGATCGATACACGAGGCCTCGGTGTCCGTGACCTCCGTTTCGATGGAGACGATCTCCTCGTCCTTGCCGGGCCGACCATGACAAGCGATGGGCCGGCGCGCGTCTACCGCTGGAAGGATGCGCCCGCGAACACGGTCTCAGGCGTGGTGGCGACGCCGGACGTGACCGTCGTCACCGAGCTTCCGCATGAGCACAAGACCGACCATCCCGAAGGGCTCGAACTCTGGCCGGAGGCCGGGCCGACGGGCATGCTGGTGCTCTACGATTCCCCGGCAAAGACGCGCGTGGGCCCGCGTGATTTCTCCCTGACCGCCGATATCTTCACCCTGTCTAAGGCGTAAAAGGGTCATTATTTCAACACTTTGCCGACACAATTTCAGATGTTGAATCGGCGTCTTAAGAGCTTGATTCATCTGCTTAACATTCCGATTCAACTTTCCCCGAAGCCTCAGACTTCCGGATCTCATGCCGCATTGTTGCCGCATATCCGCCAACTCATCGGCAATAGGTTCCGCCGCCCCGGCGCTGCGCCAGATCGAAGTGAAAGTGGTTCTCGTGATAGCCGTCCGAGCCGGGACCGAGGACGGTCTTGAACAGGCCGCATGAGACCTCGCGGACGGTGCGCTGAAACTGCGCCGGGCCGCTCTCGTCGTCATCCTCCAAGGGTGAGACGGACCAATCGCCGCCATCGGAGAATACGATTCCCGTGATGTCGATGGCGTTGCCGAAGGCGTGCTCGGAGAGCTTGGCCCCAGCCTTGCGGTTGCGGCCCCGGCAGGCGTAGCCACTGCCTGTGCGGACCTCGGTTGGAAAGGCGGTCAGAAACAGGCTTGCAGCGGGAACCGCCACCTGCGATGTCCAGCGGGCAAAGGCGAGCGCCGTCGGACAGTTGAGGGTTGCCGCCGGTCGCACCGCGATCCCGCCTGGAAGGGCGGTGACAGAAACCGGGTCGGATATGCCGCAGGCGCCCTCGCCGGAAAGCGGCGGCGTGCGTTCGAAAGTGACGCCAAAACCGGCAAGCTCCGTCAGGCAGGCGCGAAGCTGCTCGGGCGGATAGTCGGGACCCGTATAGTGCGGCCGTTCCGGTTTGGATTCTTGAGCCTCTTCCTCCGTCTTTTCCGTATCTTCCGCTGCCTCTGGTAAATCAGCGGCTTCGCGCTCTTCGGCGCTGTCCGGCGTGTCTTCCTGGTCTCCGTCGGATTCCGTTTCTGAATCCGCTTCGGTGTCGGGTCGTATCGGCGGTGTGGGAACGCGCTCCGTTTCCGAAGCGGGCCGTGGCACCGGGGTGGGCACGTCGTCAGCTTGGGCAAGTGTGCAGGGGACCAACAGGCAAAGCGAGGCAAGGAATACGAACTTATTCAGCCCGCGCCTCTTTCTTTCATCGGTCGAAGCGGCAATGTTCATTAGAACCATCGGATGAGACGGGAGACGCCATCTCGGGGGAGAACGGCATGCGGCTCTACGGTATTCGCATTTTCGTCGAGGATTTCAATACGGCACGGCGTTTCTATCGCGAGACGCTTGGACTTCCCGAGAATTGGGCCATGCCGGAAATGAAAGCGGTCGGCTTCAATGCCGGTTCGGCGGAACTCATCATCGAGGAAACAGACCCGGATGGAGGAGATGGGAACCTGATCGGGCGTTTTGCCGGCGTTTCGCTTCGGGTCGACGATATCGATGCCGTCTATCGATCGCTCGCGGAAAAGGGCGTCCGTTTCCGTCGACCCCCGGAAAAGCAGGCCTGGGGCGGCACGCTTGCCCATTTCGACGACCCGGCCGGAAACACGCTGACGCTTCTCGGCTAAGCCGCAGTTTCCGTAAGCCCCCGCGCGTGGCTGCCCGCTGTCATGCCCGTTCATGGGCGGTTCAAGTGCCGCTGTTAACCTTCGCGTCACGATCCGGTGTCTGGGAAGCGCCGGAGGAGAGGGACGGGAGGACATCATGGTCTTTTACGCAATGAAGAGGACGGTCATCAAATCGCTGCTTGCAGCGGCAGTGGGCCTTGGAGCGGCGCTCTTTGCACCGCTCGCGGCGGGGGATGCGAGAGCAAGCGAAGGTCTTTGCGTCGTGAATGTCGCCAGTTGGGATGTGTTGAATGTACGCTCCGGGCCGGGGACGCGCTTTTCCGTGCTCGATGGTTTGGCACCGGGGCGCTGCGGGATCACAGT
>JAKSCL010000115.1 GCA_022360615.1 Hyphomicrobiales bacterium | reverse complement strand
TGGGCTGGGAATGCTGGTGCGACGGCATGGAGGTCTCGCAGTTCACCTATTTCCAGCAAGTCTGCGGGATTGATTGTGCCCCCGTTTCGGGAGAATTGACCTATGGGCTTGAGCGGCTCGCCATGTATGTCCAGGGCGTTGAGAATGTGTATGACCTGAACTTCAATGGGCTTGAGGGGATCAAACATGTCAGCTACGGCGACGTGTTCCTTCAGGCCGAGGAAGAGTATTCACGGCACAACTTCGAACACGCTGACACTGAGATGCTGTTCCGGCATTTCACGGATGCCGAAAACGAATGCCAGGCCCTCTTGAAGGCCGGTGAGCCAGGGGATGGCAACACCAGGCATCATGTCGTCCTGCCTGCCTATGACCAGTGCATCAAGGCAAGCCACGTCTTCAACCTGCTTGATGCACGTGGTGTCATTTCGGTGACTGAACGGCAGAGTTACATTTTGCGCGTCCGCGAACTGGCGAAAGCGTGCGGAGAAGCGTTCATTCGCACCGAAGCGGGCGGTGCTTGATCTCTTTTGAAGGCGGCGAATCAACAAAAAACGCGTCCCGGAATGTCCGGAACGCGTTTTTTGTTTCTAGCGCCGCTAAGGAAAGAAGCGGCAGCCTTTATTGTTAGAAACCGCCGCCGCCAAAGTTGAAGCGGTAGTTGATGGCAGCACGAAGGATATGGTTGTCGGCTGATGCATCGCCCGTAACGGCACCGCCGGCAAGAGAGATGTCTTCCTCTTCGAAGTCGAGATAGAGGTACTCGGCCCGCAGCGAGACGTTCTGCGTCAGGCCAGCTTCAATGCCGGCGCCAAGCGCGTAACCGATATGGGTGTTGTCGTCGTCCGACCCTGTAAGCCCTTCGGAAACCTCGACATTGGCGAAGGCGATACCGCCGGTGCCGTAAACGAGGAAGTTATCGAAGGCGTAGCCGAGACGGGCGCGGATCGTTGAAATCCAGTCCGTTTCAGCGTCAACCGCAGTGTCGCCGAGACCCGGAATGTCGATCGTTCCGTCACCATCGATGCCGGTGAAGCTGAAGTCGGCTTCAGCACCAATCACGAACTGGTTCATTTGATAATTGAAGCCGATTTGGCCGCCACCAAGGAAACCGTCGCTGTCGAATTGATCGTCAACATTACCGGGTGTCGTGATATCGGCTTCATATTCACCACCGATGTCCCCGCCGGCATGCACGCCGACGTAGAAACCGGTCCAGTCGTAGAAGAGTGGTGCAGGCGCAGGTGCAGGTGCCGGCGCGACCGGTACCGAGATGTCTGCCGCAAATGCTGGCGTAGCTAGGCCAATGACTCCAGCCGCTACCGCAGCAAATTTAAGAGATCGCATATTAAGCCTCCAAAATGAACTGGGCGCCCCATGCCCCTGGCCGGCGCGATGAACCGACATCCACACTAAGACCATGCGGTTTGAATTATGTCATTCGTTGGACAGCGCAATTGCATCCATGCAACACCGAGGGCGAAAAAGCGGGGGCGAGCGGGAAACACCGTT
>JAKSCL010000385.1 GCA_022360615.1 Hyphomicrobiales bacterium | reverse complement strand
GAGATCGGAGATCGGCCGTGGCTGGAGAGCGGGAGACAGGGGCAAAAGGTAGCGCGCCGGGGCGCGGACGAACGCTGATCGACAAGATCTGGGACTCCCACGAGATCACGCGCCTGCCAAGCGGGCAGTCCCTGCTCTTCGTCGACCGCCATTTCATCCACGACGGCACATCGCAGGCCTTCGAGAAGCTCGACATCGAAGGTCATGGCGTGCGCTCGCCGGAGAGAACCATAGGCACGGCCGACCACTACGTGCCGACCAAGGGGGGCCTCGAGGCTCTCAGCGACCCGGCGCGCGCGGACATGGTCCGCCGGCTCGAGCGCGATGCGGATCGCTTCGGCATCACGCGCTTCGGCTTCGGCGACGCCAGGCAGGGGATCGTCCACGTGGTCGGTCCGGAGCTCGGCCTCACGCTGCCGGGCTTCGTCCTGGTCTGCGGCGATTCCCACACCTCGACTCACGGCGCGCTTGGCGCCTTCGCTTTCGGAGTCGGCGCGAGCGAGGTCGCGCATGTGCTGGCGACCCAGACTCTCTGGCAGACGCGGCCCGGGTCGATGCGGATCACGCTGTCCGGCGCGCTGGGCGCGGGGGTGACTGCCAAGGATCTCATCCTCCACGTCATCGCGACGATCGGCGCGGGCGGCGCGACCGGCCGGGTGATCGAGTACGCCGGGCCCGCGATCGAAGCTCTGCCCATGGAAGGCCGCCTGACGCTCTGCAACATGTCCATCGAGGCCGGCGCGCGCGCCGGGCTTGTCGCGCCTGACGAGACGACCTTCCGCTATCTGAAGGGTCGCCCCTATGCCCCGACGGGCGCGCTTTGGGAGCGGGCGCTCGACTCTTGGCGCGGGCTAAGGAGCGACGAGGAGGCGGTCTTCGATCGGGAGGTCGCCGTCGATGCAGCGGTCGTCGCCCCGACCGTGACCTGGGGCACGAGCCCGGAGGACGCGGTTCCCGTCACGGCGGCGGTGCCCGACCCCACAGGCGAGCCCGACGCGGAACGGCGCCGGCGCATGCAGCAGGCGCTCGACTACATGGGCCTGCAGCCCGGCACGCCGATGCAGCGGGTTCCTGTCGACCGCGTCTTCATCGG
>JAKSCL010000382.1 GCA_022360615.1 Hyphomicrobiales bacterium | reverse complement strand
TGCAGGGGCTCAGGGGGGCGCGGGACAATTGGCGCCTGATTTTGATCGACGCGCGGAAGGCGCCGCCGCCCGGCGAAATCGTGATGTTCAACGCTTTCGCGCACCTCGGTCCTCAACTTGGTCAATATGGCGTTCACCGCGCCGTCAGTGAATTTGTGGTTGGGCGCAATTGGCCCGTGGTCATGTTCGCGTTCGAGCCCAATGGGCTTTATGACATTGCCATTCAAAAGCCGGAACGGCCGGAGACGCCTTTAAACGAAACGCCATGACAGTCCTCTGCACCCTTGATGACCTCGACGTTGCCGGAAAACGCGTGCTCGTGCGTGTGGACCTGAACGTCCCTATGAAAGACGGCGCTGTCACCGATTTCACCCGAATTGACGCGGTCGAACCCACCATAACCGAATTGGCGGACAAAGGCGCGAAAGTCGTTCTGCTTGCCCATTTCGGACGCCCAAAGGGAAATGTGGTGCCCGAGATGTCGCTCAGGCCGGTGGCGGCGCCTCTCTCTGAACGGCTCAGGCGGCCAGTCGGCTTTGCCGAAGATTGCGTCGGTGAAACCGCTGAAGCCGCCGTTGCCGCCATGGCGCCGGGTGACGTTCTGCTTCTGGAAAACACACGCTTTCATCCGGGCGAGGAAAAGAACAGCGCGACGTTTGCGGAACAGCTTGCAAAGCTTGGCGACATCTACGTGAACGACGCCTTTTCTACGGCGCACCGGGCGCATGTCTCAACCGAGGGCCTCGCGCATCATCTGCCCGCCGCCGCGGGGCGGTGTATGCAGGCCGAAATTGAAGCGCTTTCCCGCGCCCTCAGCGCTCCTGAACGCCCGCTTGCCGCCGTGGTCGGCGGCGCCAAGGTTTCTTCCAAGATCGAACTCCTCAACAATCTCGTCAAGAAAGTCGATTACCTCGTCATCGGCGGTGGTATGGCAAACACATTTTTGGCGGCCCGGGGCGTGAACGTGCAGGCTTCTTTGCAGGAAACCGATCTGCATGGCACCGCCCGGGAGATCGAAGAAACGGCCGCGGCCGCGGGCTGCACCATCGTGCTGCCGAGCGATGCAGCGATAGCACAGGAACTCAAAGCGGGCGCGGCCATGAAAACGATAGACGTCAAGGCGGTGCCCGAAGGCTGGATGATTCTCGATATCGGACCGGAATCCGCCGAAGCCGTCGATGCCGTCTTCGAGAAGGCCCGCACAGTCGTCTGGAACGGACCGATGGGCGCATTTGAAATCGAACCTTTCGATCGGGGGACCGTTGCTGCCGCCCAAAAAGCGGCAAACCTCACCGATAAGGGTGAAATCATGTCTATTGCAGGCGGCGGCGATACGGTTGCCGCCCTTTCGCATGCCGGTGTGGCGAACCGTTTCAGCTATGTCTCGACCGCCGGCGGCGCATTCCTTGAATGGCTCGAAGGCAAGACTCTGCCGGGTGTCGCAGCACTTGCGCGCTAAAGCAGAACGAAAAAGAAGAAAGGCAAGAAAAATGGACAAGGCCAAACTCGAAAGCATCGCAAAGAAAATCATGACGCCGGGATGCGGTATTCTGGCCGCCGATGAATCGACCGGCACAATTAAAAAGCGTTTCGACTCAATTGGCGTCGAATCGACGCCCGAGACGCGAAACGGCTATCGCGAAATGCTGTTCCGGACGCCGGGCTTTGGGGAACACGTCTCCGGCGTCATCTTGTTTGACGAGCAGCTCCGGGCAGATGGCAGCGATGGCACGCCTCTTCGGCAAATCATCGAAGATGCCGGTAGCGTTCCGGGCATCAAGGTCGACAAGGGTGCAAAAGACTTGGCTAGCGCACCCGGAGAAAAGGTAGCCGAAGGCCTTGACGGCCTGCGCGAACGTTTTGCCGAATATGCCGAACTTGGTGCCGGCTTCGCGAAGTGGCGCGCGGTTATCGACATTGCCGACGGCATCCCGACACAATACTGCATCGACACGAATGCCCATGCGCTTGCGCGTTATGCAGCGCTCTCGCAGGAAGCCGGCATCGTTCCCATCGTAGAGCCGGAAGTCCTAATGGACGGCGCGCATGACATCGATCGCTGCTTCGAGGTTACAGAGGCGGTGCTGAACGCGCTTTATGACGAACTCTTCGCCCAGCGGATCTTCCTTGAAGGCTCGCTTCTGAAGCCGAACATGGTGATTGCGGGCAAGAGGTCACCCAAACAGGCGTCCGCTGAAGAGGTTGCCGGTAAGACGGTTCAATGCCTGAAGCGCGCGGTACCGGCTGCCGTGACAGGCATCGTCTTTCTGTCAGGCGGGCAGTCGGAAGAAGAAGCAACGGCGCATCTGAATGCCATGAACGCGTCCCATGACCTGCCATGGCCGCTCTCGTTCTCTTATGGCCGCGCGCTGCAGCAGGCAGCCCTCCAAGCCTGGCAAGGCAAGGACGAAAACTGGGCAGCGGCTCAGCGCGCCTTCGCGCACCGCGCGAAGATGAACGGCCTCGCCGCAAAGGGCGAATGGAATGTGGGGCTTGAAAAGGCTGCGTGAATAAGGACACTGCAGCTTTGTGAACTGAGAGCAAATGGGCGGACATATGTCCGCCCGTGTCGTTTTTCGCCCCAATTGGTTGTATTTTGCGGGTGAATCAACGGAAAGCTTGAAGCCGCTAGAGCCCGATGGCGCAAAAAACAACGGATATCTTTAGGCCACGCCTTTATCTCATTGCCCCGCATTTTAAGGGAGGTGAGGCGCTGGACACTTTACGCGAAGCCCTCTCAGCTGGCGATGTGGCAAGTGTTCTGTTTCCAAAGCTGAGCGCATCTCTGAACGACGCTGCCGCAATCGCCCAGGAGGCGGGCGCAGCCGCCCTGATCGCGCAGACCGATAGCCTCGGTCCGTCCCCTTTCGACGGCCTCCACATGGAAGGCGACGCCAACGCCATCGTAACGTTTCGTAATCATTACCCGGATCATATCATCGGCTATGGCGGCGCCGCGACCCGGCACGAGGCCATGGTCGCGGGCGAAGCGGGCGCGGACTATGTCGCCTTTGGCCGTCTTCAGAAGATAGCAGCGCCGCTTCCCTTGCCGCAGCGCCTTGAACTGGTGTCATGGTGGAGCAATATCTTCGAGGTTCCATGTATTGCGTTCGCGGAGAATCTGGAGGCTGCAGAGGCCATTGCAGCTGCAGGCGCCGATTTCATCGCGGTGGGCGATTGGATATGGAACCATGAGGGTGGAGCCACAGAAGCCGTGAAAGCGCTGAACAAAATGCTCGAACGCCATGGCCAGGACGAGGTAACGGCATGAAGCCCGGCAAGCATCGTCTTCACCGCATTTACAAAGTGGCCGCAGCGATTGCTTTGGGTGCCGCAATCGCCCCGGCACCATTGAGCACCGCCAACGCCCAAGCCCCCGCTGAAGCGCCGCAAACCAGCGCCTCCGAAGAAACGGGAGCAACCGAAGCCAGCCTCGATCCCAACGAGGCTTATGCCGCATTCCAGCGCGGGCTTTATCTTAAAGCAGCCGCCCGTGCCCTTCGGCTTGCCGAGACTGGCAATGTGCCATCGATGACGCTTCTTGGAGAACTCTATTTCGAAGGTCTCGGCGTTATCCAGAACAAGGAGACGGCGGCGAAATGGTATCAGCAGGCTGCGGAAGCAGGCGACCGCCATGCCCAGTTTGCGCTCGGCGTCATGCAGCTTCAAGGCGACGGTGTCCGGGAAAACAAGGAAAGCGGCATCAAATGGCTCGAAATGGCTGCCGAACAGAACCATGCCGCGGCCGCCTATGAGATGGGATTGATTTACACAACAGGTACGGAGCGGCCCAGGGACATCGAAAAAGCCGCCGATTTTTTTACCCGCTCAGCCGCGCTTAACAATGCCGAGGCGCAATATGCGCTTGGCACGCTTTACATCGAAGGCGCAGGTGTTGAGCAGGACGAAGTGCGCGGCGCGCAACTTATCGGGCTCGCTGCCGAAAATGGCCTCTCCGATGCCCAGCTCGAATACGCAATTCTCGTCTTTAGGGGCGAGGGTGTTGCAAAGAGCGAAGAAACGGCAGCCGCGTGGTTCCGCCGTGCCGCAGAAGGCGGCAATCCGGTCGCGCAAAATCGTCTAGCGCGGGTCCTCGCCGCCGGACGCGGCACGGAACAGGACCTTATCGAAGCCATGACCTGGCATTTGATGGCGCGTGAGCGCGGCGTTAGCGATGCCTGGCTCGATGGCATGATGGCATCACTCTCGCCTGACGAACTCAACACGGTTCGCAAAAAGGCCGTCGAATTCGGACGGCCCTGGGGCGGCTAAAACAATCGTGAATGGAACGAGCGGCGGGCTTCACGCCTTGAATACATCGCCCGCATCGCTTTGTGCAGCCTCGTCATTTGCGACCGTCGTCAAGGGCGCCTCTTTATCCGAACCGTTGCTTGCATGTTGAGGCGCGTTCACGTGCTCTGAGGGCGGAGCCTCCGGCGGCAAGCTTTGAGCTGCAGGCTCACCGCCGGGCATCTCAACTGGATTCCGAGGACGGCGCGGCGCACGGCGCGGGCGGCGCGACGACGACCGTCCAGCCCCCTCAGCGCCCTGGGCATCGGCTCCGCCATTCTCCGAGGCATCTGAGGTTTCCCGGGCAAATCCGTCGATCTCTGGCTGTTCGTCATGCCGGCCGGCACCATTCACTTTGGCATCTTCAGCCGATGCGTCACGGCGCTCAGTGGAAGCGGCATCGTCATGACCGTTTGCGGCCGGGGTCTGCTCGGTGGATTGCGCCGGCTGGCTTTGTGCCTGCGCAGCGGCAATGATCCTATTATAGTGCTCAGCATGTTGCAGGTAGTTTTCAGCGGCAACGGAATCGCCTGAAGACTGCGCGTCTCGTGCCAGGGCCGTATATTTCTCCGCCACCGTTGCTGCGGTGCCCCGGATTTTCACATCCGGTCCATTGCTCTCATAGGTGCGGTTAAGCGGATTGGGTCCTTTGCGGTTCCGCCCGCGGGCGCGCTTGTTATGCTGACCTTGCCTCATATGCCTTCTCTATTCAGTTTCATTATCCCGTAAAAGGGCGGCACAGCCCTCTGCGGTAGCAAACGCAGGCTTACCCCGGCACTCGACCGGAGACGCATTGGTGCGCCAACGTCCATCCGCTATGTATTCCGTCGGTGTTTCCCCGTAAGTGCCCAGTGCCTGTTATCTAACGGCGGCCCGAGTTCTCCACCTGCGATACCGGCAAACCAAGAGCGCTTCACCCGTCTCTGACGCACGGCCCACACAGCCAACCTTTCGGCTCGCTCCACCAACCCCAGCAATCAGACCGCGCCAGCAAACACGATAAAAACCGCGCATGCGTGACCAATATCTCAATGGTCTAAATCCGAATGCCCGTGGCTCTCGCGTATAAGCCTTTTTTGCTGCGGCTCACTCTCGCGACGATCCGGATACAGGGTGACCGGCGCGGGCATCAATTGGCGAGACGGTAACCGCTTCGTCCCGCCATTCCAAGTTTTTTTTCACTAAAGTGAACATCGTGAGCACAAGGAATCCGGCGGAAACGAGCACATCTTGGATGTCCAGAAAGATCGCGATAGTGACTTTTCCGCACCACATCTCCCGATTGCTCGAATATCCGGCGCACGGCTTCTTCCTGTCCCGCCCCAAACTCCACCATCACCTCCCCGCTGGGAGACAACAAACGGGGAAGCGCGGCGACAATCCTTCGGAAAGCTTCAAGGCCGTCCGGCCCGCCATCGAGCGCAGCGCGCGGCTCGTGCACGGCCACCTCTGCTTCCAGCCCATCAATATCGTGCGACATGATATAGGGGGGATTGGAGACGATCAGATCGAAGGCTCCCGATACCGCATCGCCCCAATCGGACACAACAAGAGCCAGCCGGCCGGCAACCCCGTTCGTCTCAGCGTTTTGCCGGGCGATGGAGAGCGCGTTGACGGACCGGTCAACGCCAACGCCCCATGCATCTGGCCACTCCTTCAAAAGCGCAACGAGCAAGCACCCCGATCCGGTGCCGAGATCGAGGATGCGGGTTGGCGTCGCACCCTGGTCGGGACAAAGCGCCAAAGCAGCCTCGATCAATGTCTCGCTATCGGGACGCGGTACAAGGGCATCGCTGCTCAATGCGAAATCAAGCCCCCAGAATTCCTTCTTCCCGAAAATGCGTGCAAGCGGGATGCGGGCGGCGCGCTGTTGGACCATGGCTTCAACTTCGTCACCCACCCGGCCTGGAAGGCGTTCATTGCCAGAAGCAATCAGCCGCGCCGTATCGCAGCGCAAGGCCCTTTCCAGGATGAGCCGCGCATCAAGGCCGGGATTGGCAACCCCTGCATCGCGCAAACGCGCCGTGATACTGGCGAGCGCGGCACGGACTGTAGGCGTGTTATGCGGCATCGCTTTCAAGCGCCGCCAATTGGACGGCTTGG
Source organism: Hyphomicrobiales bacterium (assembly GCA_022360615.1). GTDB lineage: Bacteria > Pseudomonadota > Alphaproteobacteria > Rhizobiales > JAKSCL01 > JAKSCL01. The sequence goes on along the minus strand of JAKSCL010000382.1, from coordinate 9,245 downwards.
TGTTCGGTGATAAGGGCGTCGATGACTTCGCCAAGCGCGTCGCCCGCAAGCACCTGTTCGAGCTTGTAGAGTGTCAGCCCAATCCGGTGATCGGTAATCCGGCCCTGTGGGAAATTGTAGGTGCGAATACGTTCCGAACGGTCCCCGGATCCCACTTGCCCGCGGCGTTCGGCCGAGCGTTCCGCATCGCGTCTACGGCGCTCTTCATCATAGATTTTCGCGGACAGCAGCTTCATCGCCTTTGCTTTATTCTTGTGCTGCGAACGCTCGTCCTGAACAGCAACCACGATGCCCGTCGGCAGGTGAGTGATCCGCACCGCGCTGTCGGTGGTATTGACGTGCTGGCCGCCCGCGCCCGAGGCCCGATAGGTATCGATCTTCAGATCGCTGTCCTCGATATGCATATCCATCTCTTCGGCCTCGGGAAGAACCGCAACCGTCGCAGCAGACGTGTGGATGCGGCCGCCCGATTCCGTTTCCGGGACACGTTGGACCCGGTGAACACCCGACTCGAATTTCAGCTTCGCGAAAACGCCCTTACCGACAATGTTGGCGACGATTTCCTTGTAGCCGCCAAGATCGGATTCACTCGCCTGAAGGACGGTCACCTTCCAGCCGCTCAATTCGGCATAGCGCTGATACATGCGGAACAGATCGCCGGCAAAGAGCGCAGCTTCCTCGCCGCCCGTTCCCGCTCTCACTTCGAGGATTACGCTCCGATCGTCCGCGCTGTCGCGTGGCAGGAGGAGGACACGCACTTCATTCACAAGCAATTCAAGCGCTTCACGCAGTTCGGACTGTTCGGCAAGCGCCAGCTCCCGCATCTCGGGTTCGGCATCGGGGTCCTTGCTCATCTCCTCTAGCTCAGCCAACTCAGCCAGCGCATCTTTATAGGCTTGCGCCTTCTTGGCGACCGGCTCCACTTCGGCATGCTCCTTGGCAAGCCGCACCAGTGTTTCCGGATCGGGGCCGGTCGCCATTTCCGCTTCGAGCGCTGCGCAGCGCTCAATCAGACCGTCGAGTTTGGCAAGAGGAATCATGGTTTCTTGGTTTAAATGACGTTTTCAAACAAAGCTTAGACCGGAATGGCATGGGCGTCGGCATAAGCACGCAATGCGCCGCGCAGCGTCTCATCGCCACGATTGAGAATGTCGGGCATATGCGCGCGCAGATTTGCTGCGTCAAGGGATCGCAGCATATCCTTCACAGGTCCGATGGCGGACGAGGCAAGCGAAATCGACTCATAGCCAAGCCCAATAAGCGCCATCGCTTCAAGCGGCCGGCTCGCCATGTCGCCGCACAGCGTGACCGGCACATTACGGCCCACCGCCCGCCGAACGATCGCACCGAGCGCCCTTAGATTGGCTGGTGCAAGGGTATCGTACCGTTCAGCCACGCGCGCGTTCCCGCGATCGCAGGCGAAAAGATACTGCGCCAGATCGTTTGACCCGACGGACAGGAAATCGGCACTTTCGAGGAGTGGATCGAGATCCCACAGGATAGACGGCACCTCAAGCATGGCCCCGACCGCGATCTCTCTCGGCAAGGCATAGCCGTGCCGGGTGAGATGCCGCTTCTCACGCTCGATGACGCCTTTCGCCTTTTCGAACTCAGCGGCATTCGTAATCATCGGAAACATCACGCTCAAATCGCGGCCTGCGGCGGCATGGAGAAGCGCGCGAATCTGGGTGCGCAGCAATCCGGGCCGGTCGAGCGACAGCCGGATCGCGCGCCATCCAAGTGCCGGATTCTCTTCATGCGCGCTTTTGAGATAGGGCAGAACCTTGTCGCCGCCGATATCGAGCGTGCGGAAGGTCACCGGCATATCGCCGACAGTCTTCATTACCTTGCCGTAGAGCTCGGTCTGTTCGCGCATCCGCGGAAAAGTCGAGGCGACCATGAACTGAAGCTCCGTGCGGAAAAGACCAATTCCTTCCGCCCCCGACGCCATGACGGTCGGCAGTTCCACAAGAAGTCCCGCATTGACCATCAGCGAAATCGGCAATCCATCACACGTGACGGCGGGAAGATCACGCAGCTTGGCGTATTGCGCCTGCCGTTTGGCCCGGAAACGCACCTTGTCCGCAAACGCCCTCTCGACATCCGGCGAGGGGCGGATATGGACGTCACCTGTTGCGCCATCGACAATGATCGCATCCCCCGTATCGACAAGGTCGCGGGTGCGTTCAAGCTGGCCGACGCTCGCAAGGCCAAGCGCTTTTGCAACGATCGCCACATGGCTCGTCGCTCCGCCTTCTTCGAGCACCAAGCCGCGAATCTGCGAACGCTCATAATCGAGAAGCTCGGCCGCGCCCATGCTGCGTGCGACGAGAATGGCATTTTCGGGCATTTCCTGCTGGCCGGGGGGAGCCGCACCCGTCAACGTTCGCAAAAGGCGGTTGACGAGATCATCAAGGTCATGCAGCCGCTCGCGCAGGAACGGCGTCGCTTGCCGTGAGAAGCGTGCCCGGTAGTCGTTGTGTACGCGCTCGACGGCAGCTTCGGCGGTGAGACCCGTCTGCACCGCCTCCTGCATCCGGCGCACCCAGCCCCGGTCATGGGCAAACATGCGGTAACTCTCCAGCACTTCGCGGTGCTCACCCGCCCAGGCCACATCTCCTTTTTCGATCAGGCTGTCGACAGAAGCGCGCACCTGCTTCAACGCATCATCGAGTCTTTGGATTTCGATGGCAGGGTCCGCTGCAAACAGATTGGTGACCTCGGTGCGCGGCTCGTGAAGAACGGCATGGCCGAGGGCCACACCATCCGACAGAGGCATTCCTTTCAGATGGTGAGCCCGCTCATGCCGGATGTCGGCATCGGGTGCCGCATCCACATCAAGCGCACCGGATGCGACGAACTCCGCGAGCACCATTGCAATCGTCTGCAGCGCTTCCAGCTCCTCCTCCGAGTAAGCGCGCTGCACCCTGTTCTGGACGACGATAACGCCGATGGTGATTCCCTCGCGCAGGACAGGAACGCCGAGGAAAGACTGGTAAATCTCTTCGCCCGTTTCCGGCAGATAGGCAAAGGACGGATGGCTTTGCGCATCCGACAGGCTCAATGGCTCAGCGGTGGCCGCAATCAGGCCCACGAGGCCCTTGCCGACTCTCAAACGGGATTTATGGACCGCATCGGGATTAAGGCCCTCCGTGGCGAAGAGTTCCAATTCGCCATGGGAGCGCATGAGATAGACCGAACACACCTCAGCGACCATATTGGCCGCGATCAATACAACTATACGGTCCAGCCTCTCTTGCGCACCGCCGGGTTCCGCCATCAGGTCCCGGAGTCTACGCAAAAGCACACGGGGGCCGGGAGGCGCACCGCGCATCTGTCATTCCCTCTAACAGCTCACCAGAGGTAGCTTAGTGATCGCGCCGTTTTTGGATATCGCTGGATATCAAAAGGGGCCGCCGATCCTCACGATCGCCAGCCCAGAAGGCCCGAAATCATTCCTCGTCCAATCCGTATAGCGAATGGAGTGTGCGCACGGCAAGTTCAGTGTAGGCCGCGTCGATCAGGATCGACACCTTGATCTCCGAGGTAGTGATCGCGACGATATTGATGCCGCGCTCCGCCATACCTTTGAAGAGTTTAGCCGCCACGCCAGCATGGCTGCGCATGCCGACACCGATGACGGAGACCTTCACGATATCGGTCGAGCCGCTCACGGCATCATAACCGATCTTGTCCTTTTCAGCCTCGATGACGGACACCGCCCGGTCGTAATCCGCGACCGGAACCGTGAAGGTCATGTCGGTGAAGCGGCCGTCTTCGGAGATGTTCTGGACGATCATGTCCACATTGATGTTCGCCGAGGCAAGCGGCCCGAAGACACTGGCAGCCACGCCTGGCTTATCCGCCACGCGGCGTAAAGTGATCTTCGCTTCGTCTTTCGAAAACGCGATCCCCGAGACGACATTTTGTTCCACGATCTGATCCTCGTCGCAAACGAGCGTGCCAACCAAACGGTTACCCTCCGCCCCCATGGCCGGCGTGTCGTCCGGATCATCGAAGCTTGAACGCACGCACAAAGGCACATTATGCACCATAGCAAGTTCGACTGAACGGGTCTGGAGGACCTTGGCACCGAGAGAGGCCATCTCCAGCATTTCCTCATAGGCGATCTTGGGGATGCGGCGCGCACGCGGCACGATGCGCGGATCGGTCGTGTAAACGCCGTCCACGTCCGTGTAGATATCGCAGCGGTCCGCATTGAAGGCGGCCGCGACCGCGACCGCGCTCGTGTCGGACCCGCCGCGCCCGAGCGTCGCGATCCGGTTATCCGGGGCAAGGCCCTGGAAACCGGCAATCACGGCCACCTGCCCTTCGCGAAAGCGCTCTTCGAGGATGGTCCTATCGACATCGGCAATGCGCGCCGCAGCGTGAGAACTGTCGGTACGGATCGGAATCTGCCAACCAAGCCAGGAGCGGGCCGGAACCCCCATGTCCTGAAGCACGATCGCCAGAAGCCCCACCGTCACCTGCTCGCCGGCGGCAACGACAGTATCGTACTCGCGGGCGTCATGGAGAGCGGCTGCCTCTCGGGTCCAATTCACAAGCTGGTTGGTCGTGCCGGCCATCGCCGAGACGACGACGGCCACCTCGTGGCCGGCCTCCACCTCGCGCTTCACATGCCGCGCAACATTGCGAATGCGTGTCAGGTCGGCCACCGAAGTGCCGCCGAATTTCATCACGAGACGGGCCATGGAAAAACGCGGAAATAATGGGGTCTGGGTGTGAACGTGACGCGCGTCATAAACGGGTGCAACGCCAAGCGCAACAACAGGCTGGTTGATTAGCGCTTGACTTCGGGCCCTGAAGGTCGACTTGCATGGGCAAGACAGGCAAAAAACAAACATGGAACCGGAAAATGCCCGCAGCCGTTAACACCAAAGGCCCCGAACGCACCACCGTCGACGAGGAAGAAGTTGCGCGCTTTTCAGCGCTTGCGGCCGAATGGTGGAACCCGGCGGGCAAGTTCGGCGTGCTCCATAAATTCAACCCCGTCCGTCTGACCTTCATCCGCGACGAAGTCTGCGCCCATTTCGGCCGCGACCCGAACGCAACCGGTTCGATGACGGGCTTGCGCTTTCTCGATATCGGGTGCGGCGGCGGTCTCTTGTCGGAACCGATGGCGAGGCTTGGCGCTGAGGTCGTCGGCGCCGATCCCTCGCGCACCAACATCGAAACGGCGAAGATCCATGCTGCCCAAAGCGAGCTTGATATCGACTACCGCTGCACGTCGGCTGAAGAGCTTGCCGCGGCCAATGAGCACTTCGATGTCGTTCTCAACATGGAAGTCGTGGAACATGTGGCGGATGTGAACGCTTATCTCGGGGCCTGCGCGGCTATGGTGAAACCGGGCGGGCTAATGTTCATCGCCACCATTAACCGGACGGCAAAGGCGTTCGCACTGGCGATTGTTGGGGCGGAATACGTGCTTGGCTGGCTGCCGAAAGGCACGCACCAATGGAACAAATTCGTCCGCCCCGACGAGATCGAGCGGGCGCTTGCGCCCGAAGGCATGCGCATCGTCACGTCAAGCGGGGTCTTCTACAATCCCATTGCGGACGCCTGGCGTATATCGCGCGATATGGATGTGAATTACATGATGCTGGCGGAAAAACCCGCCTGAAACGCTGCGCTCACATCATGAAACGGGGCAGTGAGGCCCGACGCTGTCTCGAAGCACGCTGAGAGGCCGGAGCATTCTTCCGCTTCTCTGGCGCGAGGCATCAATTATGATCGTCAGGCAAGGTCGGAAGCGGCAGAACCGCGATCCCATCTTCATGGAGTTCCCGCACTTCGACGGGCGTCGCCTCTCCGTAAATACCGCGGCCCTTCTCCTCATCCTCGTGAATGCGCCGCGCTTCCTCGGCAAAGCGGTCGCCAACATAGTCTGATTCGGCGATCACGGCTTCACGCAGCGCCTTGACGGCAGCAGCCAGCTTCTTCTGATCGCCCGCTAAAGCCGGAACACGCTCTGGCGCCTCCATTTCAGATGGATGCCCAGCGGCTTTCTTCGAGGAGCGAACGGTTGGCGCCATCAGCGCCTTTGAGACATGGACCGAACCGCATTTCGGGCACGCGACAAGACCGTGCGCCATTTGGTCCGCACAATCATCGCTTGAGCGGAACCAGGAATCGAAACGGTGACCATTGTCACACAAAAGAGCATAGCTGATCATGATGCGGACCGGGCTTCGGGCGCCTCAGCCTTCACAAGCGCAAAGGGGCGGTCATGGCTGAGCGACGGAATCCGGCCCCGCGCGTGTTCGACAGCCGAGACATCGATCTCGGCGATGATAACACCCGGATCTGTGTAGGCTTCGGCAAGCACGTCTCCCCACGGACTGATAATCAGCGAATGGCCATAGGTCTCGCGGCCGTTTTCATGCGTTCCGCCTTGTGCTGCCGCCAACACAAAAGCGCCGTTTTCAATGGCGCGTGCCCGTAAGAGCGTATGCCAATGGGCTTGGCCCGTCTGCCGCGTGAACGCAGCCGGTACCGTTAGGAAATGCGCGCCCGCATGCGAAAGTGTGCGGTAAAGATGCGGAAAGCGCAGATCGTAGCAGATGGAAAGACCCAGTTTGCCCCAAGGCAGTTCGGCAACAACCGCCTCGTCACCCGCCTGATAGGTCTGGCTCTCGCGGTAGGATTCGCCGCCCGCAAGGTCCACGTCGAACATGTGGACCTTATCGTAGCGGGCCGCGATCGTCCCGTCCGGCGCAATCAAGAAGCTGCGGTTTGCAGCCTTGTCATCGGAAAGCCGGATGGCGAGCGAGCCGATATGAAGCCAAACGCCAAGCTCGGCCGCAAGCGCCCGGAAGGCAGGCAAAGCCAAATCGTTGTCTTCTGTGCGAACCTGGCTGAAAAGCGCTTTTGGCTTCAGTTCCATCAAGCTCGTCTGTTCCGGCGTCAGGACATAATCGGCCCCTTCTCCGGCCGCCTTGCGAATGAGGCTGACGGCATCGGCGATATTCGCCTGCATATCCTGCCCGGTCCGAAGCTGGACACAAGCCGCCTTGAAGCTGTGTTCCGTCATGGTTTCAGCCCTTCAAGAAGGGGGTCGAGCCCGCCCTTCTCTTCCAGGGCGTAAAGATCATCGCAGCCGCCCACATGGGTCTCGCCGATGAAAATCTGCGGCGTTGAGTTGCCGCCTGCGGCACGCTCACGCATTTCCGCGCGCTTCTTCGGCTTAAAGGTTACATCGATTTCCTCAAAAACCGCACCTTTTTCCTTCAGAAGCCGCTTTGCCGCCGTGCAATAACCGCACAACGCCTGCGTGTATATCACGACACTCATCCAACGAGCCCACCCATTCCGGAATACATAACGACGCCGTTATATGGTGATCTCTTCGCCCTGAACAACCCGGGCGAAACTGAGCACGTCCACATGTGCAGCACCTGATCTGAGCATCGCCTTCACGCACGCGTCGATTGTAGCACCCGTCGTCACCACGTCGTCGATCAGCAGCACGGTGCGCCCTTCGACACGGTTTTTCGCACTCTGCTTCACGATGAAAGCACCCGAAACATTCGTCGAACGTTGCGCAGCGGTGAGACCCACCTGTTGCCGTGTGGCACGCTTTCGCAAAAGAACGTCATGGGCGACGGGCTTCTCCGCGACGCGCCCCAACCGGTCCGCCAGGACCGCCGATTGGTTGAACCGCCGCGCCAATTGACGCCGCCAATGGAGCGGTACGGGCACGATCAGGTCCGCCTCTTTAAGGAGTCCGCACCCGGCCCGCGCCATCCACGCGGCCATCGGAACGGCGCAATCGTGGCGGTCGGCATATTTGAGGCCCTGTATCAGGGTCCGCGCAGGACCATGATAAAGCGCCGCTGCCCGCGCCCGGCGGTAACGCGGCGGCTTTGCAAGCGCTGCCGGTGAAATGGCGCCATTGGGTGAGGGCAACGGAAGCGGTGCGCCGGTGACCGCGCAGACGGGTTCGGCGATCAGCGGCATGCGCCCCCAGCAGATGCCGCATACGGCGTGGTGCGCGTCGGTCGGCGCGAAACAAACCGGACATCGGGGTGGCAATGCAAAGTCGAGGACAGTCCGTCCAACAAACCGAAGACGGGAAAGCGTCAGCCTGGCGAGCGGCCCCGCCCCAATCTCCCCGAACCCCGAAAAACGCAACAGCGCACCCATAAGACGGGAGCATTCACCGAATGAACTGGAATGTCACCTCTCGTATGGGAATTGACAGCACAACGCAAAGGCGACTAACACAGTTTTCGCGGAATGCGCGCAGCGATGGCGTCGTTGCACCCGCCCCGGCGGGAGAGCGCAACCCGCAACCGCTCACGCACACATCCTGTACGCCCGGATGATCGGACAGACATCTGCGTCTGTTCCATTTGACATGGGAGCGCATGATGCTTGATCGCGTTGACCGGCCTGCATTCTTTGCACGCAACAGCAGCCAAAAAGCGCCGCTGCCCTTTTCCAAAGCCGAGTACGCACGCCGGCTTGAGAAGCTGCGGCAAACAATGGCGGAGAAGGACATGCCCGCCGTTCTTCTTACCTCGATGCATAACATCGCATATTACTCGGGCTTTCTTTATTGCAGTTTCGGCCGCCCTTTCGGCTGTGTCATTACACATGAGAACTGCACTACACTGTCGGCCAATATCGACGGTTGTCAGCCCTGGAGGCGCAGTATTGCGGACAACGTCATCTATACCGATTGGCAGCGGGATAATTTCTGGCGCGCCGCCGCAAGCCTGATTGGAGACAAAGGCAGGCTCGGCATTGAAACCGACCACATGACACTTACCGCCCGTGACACACTGCAAAGCATCCTCGGAGCGCACGAACTCATCGACATTGCCGCAGAGGCGATGGCGCACCGGATGACCAAATCCGAAGAGGAAATCGCCCTTATCCGCGAAGGGGCGCGGATTGCCGATATCGGCGGCGCGGCGATCGTCGACACGATTAAGCCGAATGCGCGTGAAATCGATGTCGCGATAGCGGGCCGTGACGCCATGGAGCGGGAGATCGCGGCACGCTTCCCGGATAGCGAAATCCGCGACACCTGGGTCTGGTTCCAGTCAGGACCGAACACGGATGGCGCACACAATCCGGTCACCGGCAGGCACCTGGCCCCCGGTGATCTTTTGAGCCTCAATACCTTTCCAATGATATCCGGTTACTACACCGCGCTTGAGCGCACGTTATTTCTGGGTGAGCCCGACGCCGACACGCTGCGGTTTTGGGAGGCGAACGTC
>JAKSCL010000281.1 GCA_022360615.1 Hyphomicrobiales bacterium | reverse complement strand
GTGGAAGTGCTGAATGCCGACGATCAATCAGCTGATCCGGAAACCGCGCAAAGCGCCGGTGAAGCGTAACAAGGTTCCCGCGATGGAGGCGTGCCCGCAAAAGCGGGGCGTGTGCACGCGCGTCTACACGACGACACCGAAAAAGCCGAACTCCGCGCTGCGTAAGGTGGCGAAGCTGCGCTTGACGAACGGCTTTGAGGTGATTGGTTACATCCCCGGCGAGGGGCACAACCTGCAAGAGCATTCGGTTGTCATGATTCGCGGTGGCCGTGTGAAGGACTTGCCTGGTGTGCGCTACCACATCGTCCGTGGCGTGCTCGATACGCAAGGCGTGAAGGACCGGAAGCAGCGGCGGTCGAAATACGGCGCCAAGCGGCCGAAATAAGAATGAGCGGGTTAGGACTTTAGAACATGTCGCGTCGTCACAGAGCAGAAAAGCGCGAAGTGCTGCCGGACCCGAAGTTCGGCGATCTCGTGGTGTCGAAATTCATGCAGAGCGTTATGCGGGACGGCAAGAAGTCGGTTGCCGAACGTATCGTTTACGGCTCATTCGACAGGATCGAGGAGCGCATGAAGCAGGACCCGCTTTCGGTCTTTCACCAGGCGCTCGAAAACGTCATGCCGGCCATTGAGGTGCGTTCGCGCCGCGTCGGCGGCGCCACATATCAGGTTCCCGTTGAGGTGCGTACCGAGCGCCGTCAGGCGCTTGCCATCCGTTGGCTGATCAGCGCGTCGCGCGCCCGCAATGAACGAACCATGACCGACCGGCTTTGCGCCGAGCTGATGGATGCCGCAAACAACCGCGGTTCGGCGGTCAAGAAACGCGAAGACACGCACCGGATGGCGGAAGCCAACCGCGCTTTCTCACACTATCGCGGGTAAGCGAGACACGAGGCGAGCATCATGGCCCGATCGCATAAAATCGCGGATTACCGAAATTTCGGCATCATGGCGCACATCGATGCCGGCAAGACGACCACGACCGAGCGGATCCTCTACTACACCGGCAAGAGCTACAAGATCGGCGAAGTCCATGACGGCG
>JAKSCL010000381.1 GCA_022360615.1 Hyphomicrobiales bacterium | reverse complement strand
GAGAAGCGCAAAGAGCTGGTTGCCGCTATCACTGAGAAAAGTGGCAAGGCACTTGCGATCCAGGCCGATATGTCGGTCAGTGCCGGCCACGAGCGGATTGTCTCAGAGACGGCGGACGCGTTCGGCCGTTTCGACTTCGCCTTCAACAATGCCGGCACGATCGGCAACTTCGTTCCGATGCTGGATCAGTCGGAGGCGGATTGGGATGTCACGGTTTCGACCAACCTCAAGGCAATCTGGCTGTCGTTGCGGGCTCAGGCTGCGCAGATGCGCTCACAGGGCGGCGGCGCGATCGTCAACACATCGTCCTGGCTCGCGGTGGGCGCTTTACCCGGCTCAACGGTCTATTCGGCGTCCAAGGCGGGTATCGACGGGATAGTGCGGCCGGCAGCGCTTGAGCTCGCACCTTTCGGCATTCGCATCAACAACATCAATCCCGGCGGTATCGACACCGAGATGACGCGCGAGGCGTTCCAGCACGACGCAAAGGTGCTCGACGCGTTCGGCCGGTCTCATCCAATCGGGCGCATGGGCACGCCACGCGAGACCGCGGAACTGGCCTGTTTCCTCGTCTCCGACCGGGCCGCCAACATCACCGGTCAGGCGATACTGGTGGATGGCGGCTACGCCATCGGCGGTCAGCGTGCCGCATGAAAGACGAGCCACGAACCCCACGCCGGGCCCGATGTCATCAATCTTGATCGCTCACCAAACCGGAGACCGAAGATGTTCAATCTGAAGAGCATACTCTCGACTGCCGTCGCCTTCGCGCTGCTCACTCCGGCGGCTGCGTCGGCTTCACCGCGTAGCGCGTCGGTCTGGTTGCCCGATGGCTTCGCATATCCGAACGGCGTCGCCTTCACCGAACTGGGGAGCCTCGTCGTCGGTTCCGTCGTGTCCGGCGATATCGCGACGATCGATCTCGGTTCTGCACCCTCGGTCAAGTTCCCATCCGCGGATCGGCGCTTCGCCGGTACGGCGCTTCGCTACGACGCTGAGCGCGGCAGGCTTTGGGTCGCATCGCCGGACTTCCTTGGTGAGGAGGTGGATGGCGAGATCCGGCGCCGTCCGCATCGGCTTGCGGTCATGGATGCTGAGAGCGGCGAGGTTGAGTGGTCCGTCGAAATGCCCGATGCCGGTTTCCCGAACGATATCGCCCTTGACGGACAAGGCGGCGCCTTCGTGACGGATACGATCCGGGGACGGGTGCTGCATATCCGGGAGCCCGGCGCATCGCCCGAAATCGTCGCCGAGGGCCTCGAAAGCCGCGAAGGCAATATCGGTCCGGCTGGCATCGCGACCCATGAGGATGGCAGCTTGATCGTCGGGGTGTACAGCGACGGTCGCCTTCTCCGCGTCCGGCCTGCAGCCTCGGACGGGCCGGCGGAGGTGGAGGAGATCGCACTCGACCAAGCGATCGCCAATCCAGACGGCATGGCCTTCGGTCCGGACGGTCGCTTGCTGGTTATCGATGGCGCTGTCGAGTCCGGAAACGGCAGACTTGTTGCCGTCGATCTGGACGGCGCCGCGCCATATCCGGTCGAGGTGCTGATTTCAGGTCTTGATCTGCCCGTGAACCTGGCAGTTCGCGACCATCTCGTTGCGGTGACCGAAAGCCGCATTCGCCACCGGATGGTCGATGATCCGACGCTGCTTCAGCCTGAACGATTCCGGCTCGTTCTGTTCCGGCTCGAAGACGGCGGGGCGAACGAAGAATGATGCGGACGTTTCATTGCGTTGCCGCTTGCCTATCCGCGCTCTGCCTCATCTTCCTGGCGAGTTCCGCAACCGCTGCGGACGACCGTAGGGTCCTCGTGTTTGGAGATTCGAATAGTTGGGGCTGGAAGCCGGTCGCTGAAGGACGGCCGACATCCCGATATGACGATGCCGAGCGTTGGCCCGGCATCCTCGAAAGTCGGCTCGGCGCTACAACGACGGTGGTCGTGGATGCGCTGTCCGGGCGGACGGTCGATACGGCCTACGAGGGAACCGTGGGCACGCTGAACGGGGCCGCGTTCGATGGCGCGGCGGCATTGCCCGCCGCTATTGCAAGAGAGCTACCGCTCGATCTGGTGATCGTGATGCTTGGCACGAACGACGCCCGGAGCGATCTTGCGCGGGACCCCGCCGATGTCGCGGCCGGTATGTGCCGCATCGCGGAAATCGTCCGCTCCTCTGCGGGCGGCGTGTTCACCACCTATCCGGCTCCGGATCTGCTGGTCGTCGTGCCGCCGATCATTGGAGACACGTCGAGGACGTCGATCAGCGGTGTGACCGTCGACGCAACGGCGAGGTCAGATGCTATCGGAAATGCGATTGCGTCTGCTGCAGCGCGCTGCGACTACGAGGCTTTCGATGCACGAGAGGTCATCGAAATCGAGACAATCGATGGGGTGCATCTCTCATCGCGCGATCATGAAAGACTGGGGCTGATGCTGGCTCCGCTTGTTACGCAAATGCTTGAAAGAAAATGGCAGTGAGCACTGCTACGCAAGTCGAGCGGACCGGCGCGCTTGAAGGGATATCCGTTTCGCGGCGAGCACCGCCTTGACCTTGAAAGCCGGCCGCGGTTCCGGCGCGGTCGTCTCGTCATGGTCTCTCCTCGTTCGCGCCCGCATGCCGTGGGCGAGCGGAAAACCCGCTCATCCAACCCGTTCGGATTGACCCGTCCACCTCTCTCATCGACATGTGTGCCATGGATACCTAAAGGCCCAGCGTTCCGCGAATTGCACCGACAGCCGCATTCCTCGCCTTCCCGTCCGGGAAGATGACCGGGCAAGGAATGACCGTCGCTCCCGGATACCAGAAGGATTGGCCGTTCTCATGCGCCCAAACCCATTTGGCCTGGTCGGTGGCAAGAGCGACCGTCGTCACACCGGTTGCCGCGGCCAGATGGAGCGGCACCGAATCGACACCGATCACCGCATCGAGCGCTGAAACGCAGGCGAGGATGTCGGCAATGGATTTGAGATAGGGCCCGGCATCGAGGGCGTCCGGCCAGTCCTTCAATTGCCTGCGCGCTTCGCCCCACATGAGGCTCACCGGAACGGCATCCATCTCCGAAAAGACATGGGTTTTGAAAAACTCAAGCGAAAGCGAAGGCGCGTGCGGCGACCAGATCACCCCGATGCGCTTTTTGTCTGTTTCGGGCAAGGCAGCGCGGAAGCGCGCCACATGCTCTGGGTCGGCGATGAGATAAGGTATCGCTTCCGGCGAATGCCGCGGTTCGGCGCGGGCGCAGACGGGGCAGTCTTCAAGTCCAATGCTTGGAACGGTGTACGGTTCGGCATTGCCAACGCCGTTCCTTTTCTCCGGTTCAAGGTCTGCCAGCGCGGCAAGAATGGCCTCGGCATCGTCTTCGACGAAATGGCCTCCGAGCGCTTCAAGGATGTCCCGGAAGCGCTTCTCCGCCACGAACCGCGCTTTTGGAAACCGTGTGAAATAACGCGCCGTTACAATCAGGGTCTGCGGTTCGGTCTCGGGCGGCACAGTGATGATGAACGGATCGCCGGGCTCTGGAAACGTTTCGCCCCCGCTTTTTGGCCAGACCTCGTCGAAACGCCCAAGCAGCATGAGACACTCCTTTTCGAGCGCGGATGCCGTCTCCCCTTGCCGGACGGAGCGGGAGATCGCGAGCCCATGGCCATGCCGCCCGGCTTGATTCAAAAGGTGCGCAAGCGCTGAGATGGTTTCCGCCGAACCGCGCCTGTCCGCTGGAAGCCCCTTCACATAAGCGGTGATCCGCGAAACGGCTTCCTCCGTCTTACCCAGCGCAATCAATGCCTCTGCATGGAGCCGTTGCAGATCGAGATTGAGGGAATTGCCCTCAAGGACGGGCTGAAGCGTTTCAAGGCATTCGCGCACGGCCCCCGCACCCAATTGCCGTTCAGCTAGAACCTGGATGACAAGCAGGTTGGCGGGATCACGCAAATAGGCCTTTTCCGCGATGCGGAGCGCTTCGCCGCGGTCGCCCGCGATCGCTAAGGCATCGGCGAGTTTGACAAGCGCCAGCGGCGAGCCCGGATCATGGGCGAGCGCCATGCGGAAATGCCCGATACCGGCCGCCACATCGCCATCGCCGCCGAGAATCGAACCGGCGAGAAGATGCGCATCATGGGCGACGGGATCGTCGGTTTTGATGGTCTGCAGTTCCCGCAGCGCGGCAAGCCTGTCGCCGTCGAGCGCGAGATCGCAGGCGTGTTCGACACGGGCCGGCGTATGGTCCGGGTCGATCGCGAGGATGCGTCTCGTGAGCTCCCGCGCAGGCGTTCTGCGCCCTTGTGCGCGCAAAACATGCGCTAGGTTTTGAAGCGCCTGGACATTGGCCGGCTCAAGCCGCACGGCATTGGTGAGGTGCTGTTGGGCAGCATCGAGCCGATGGCGCTTGACGGCGATCATGCCAAGCAGTGTTTCCGTGTCGCTGGTTGGTCCGAGTGCATCGGCGGCCGATTTCAAAAGGCTTTCGGCGCGGATGTCGTCGCCGTCCTCGATGAAGCCGCGTGCCGCCTCGATCTTGTCCGCCGCTGTAAGCACGTCCGCCTTCTTAGCCCATGGATATCCGTTTGCCGTCCACCCGGACGTCATCCCTCGCAACGATCATCGCGGCGCCGGCGCGGTCGACGGAAACCGATTCTGTTTCGCTTGTCCGCATGCCCGCCCGCACCTGATCGATCTCGGCAATCTGGTCGGTGCGGATACGGGCCACGGTCGCCGTCGTTTCGGAGGCCGCGATGGTCTTCTTCGCAAAGCTTGTGGCTTCGCGCAGGATCTGAAGAAGCTTGTCGCCGACCACGGTAAGCTTGTGGGCGGCAAAGGCCATGTCGTCGAAACGGAACGACAGCCGCCGCCCACGCGCTTTTATGTCGGTTTTGGTCTCGATCGACAGGCTTTCGGCCGACAGCGTCACTGGCTGTTGCACGCCATCGGCACCGTTCAGGTTCAAATGAAGTGTGCGGTTTGGACCTGCCGGGCGCCGCAGAACATCGGTGATGAAAACGCCCTGGTCCGTTTCGAGAAGCGCGACCGTGTCGCCCTCGACCGGCTCCACAAGACAAGAGACGGCCTGCTCTGCGACAAGCGCCCGGCCATCCACCGTGACCCGGTAGCCCTCAACGCTCCAGCCTTCGACATGGCCCGTCACGCGGACCGCATCCGGAACACTCGACGCTTCCGGTTTTACCGCCATGCCTGCTTTCGTTTCTTTGGAAATCACCATGATGTCCCTGTCATGAGAAGAGACTGATGGCATTGCTTTTCAGTTCCGCCACCTTCTTCCCGAGTGTTACCATACCCTTTCCCAGGCTGATATCCTTGTTGCTCATATCGATCCGTTCCGTGCTCAACGCGATTGCGTCCGTGCCGATATTGATCACATTCGCCGAATAGCTGAACGCCGTGACACCCATGCTTGTCGTATCGAAGGAAAGGCTCAAACTGAAGTTGGCTTCAAGAGAGAACGCCACGCTTGCGGATATGGAAACGGCCGTCGAAGTGGAAATCTGCGTTCCCCGGAAGTGTTCCGTTCTCTCTCCCTGATAAAAAGACTCAGAATCGCCGATATGGGTTTCCTTTGTGGTGCCATGGCTGGTGAGTTCAACTGACCGGCCTGAACCCAGCGCCTCGATTTTCACCCCGCCTTGCGAGATGATGTGAATGTCGCGATTGTGCTCCTGGTCTGCGTTAAAGGCGTCCAGCTCTTCTTGCGAGATACCGCCTGTTTCGGAGCTGATAAGGATGCCGCGGGCGCTTTGAACGATCGGGCCGGTGCCCGCGCGGGTAACCGAGGGCCCGCCTTTCACCTCGGTGACCTGCTTGCCCCTAATGTCAGCGACATAGTCACCCGATGCGGCCTGGTCCTCCTTGAACTGGGTCCACTCCGCCTCGGTCATCGTTTCCTTGTCGGTCGTCAGCCAGAAGCCCTTGCTGTTCTGCACGATGGGCCCGGCTTCCACATCGGTGACATGGACGCCGCGGCGCACGCGGGTGATATGCTGACCGCCGACATCAGCGATGTAATCGCCATCGGCACGGATCAGGAAATGGCCGAGCGTGTCGAATAGGAACCCGTCAGAAGTGTCGTCGCTTGCGGAGAAGTCCGCGGGAAGGCTTGAGGCCGATCCGTTCTCTCCGCTTTCATGCTGCCGGTAGGCACCGATCCGGAAATAGCTCTGGTTTGCGCCGCCAGCATCGTTGGTCGGCACGACGATGCGGTAGTAAAGCCGCTGTGCGGTTGCCGATGCCGTTTCGCTTGAAGTGCTCATGCCCCTTGCCCTCCTTTATCCCGGCAATCCAAAGTCTGTCTCAGGTCAGCACGATCGTCTTGACCTGGGACGGCGTGATCGTGGCGCCGACAGTGTTCGGCAAGAACCCGTTCTGGGCGCTCGGATCGAGCATCCGGGTTTGCGGCGCAACGCTTGTGAAAACTTTGAAGGACCCCATGACATGGCGCGATGGGCCTTTAACGAGGTTCGATGCCACGCCCGTGGCGACGCCCGGCTCGTCGCCCATTGTCAACGGCGCCGTGGTCATAAGGTTGTGCGCCGGCATATAGCCGATGAACACATTGAGGACATTCGGGATCGCCGTCGTCGAGAAAGCGAAATTCGGATAGGGCAGCGGAATAGGGCCGGCCGGCGTTGGTGTCTTGCAAACATCGGGAAAAGCGAAACTCATCGCGAAGCTTTGCGTGTTGGAGAACATCATTCCCTCCTTTATGCGGCTGGTTTGCCCGTCTCGTGCACCTTAGCCGGATCATAGGCTTCAGCGACAGCAAGCCGTTCATCGGTCGGGACGGTTGTGCCGGAACTGCCCGCGAAAAGGGCGCCATCCCAGTTTGCCCGGTGAAAGCGTGTGTAGTGGAACCGGGCGCTCGCGAAAGATGCGGTATCCGCCCGGGCGTGGCTGAAATCGCAAAAGCTAAGGCTTGTGCCGTCAAGAATGGCCGCGGGCATATGAGCGTTTGCAAAGCTCACCTGGTCGAGCCTGGCTTGATTGAACCGCACTGCATTCAGTGAGGCGTCGGAGAAATTCGCCATTTCAAGATCGGCTTGCTCGAAATTCGCGCCGTTAAGCCTGGAGCCCGCAAAGACCGCCATTTGCGCCTTCGCGCCCCCGAATTGAGCGTTCTCAAGGTCGATGCCGCACAGGATGGCGCCTGTAAGATCGGCGCCCGAGAAATCAGCGCCGTGCAGGCTCCCCTTGGTCATCACCAAACGGACCATCGCCTGATTGCTGAAGTCGCGGCGCGACAAATCGGCTTCCGCGAACAGCACCGTGTCGAAGGATGCGCCCTGAAGGCTGACGGTCGCCATTTTGCAGTCGAGGAATGCGGCTCTGTGGAACTGCGCCTCCGCGAAGGAGACGTTCGCCGTGTCGCACATCACGAACACGGAATTCTCGAAGCGCATGCCATCGAACCGTGTATTGGCGAGCGGGCTTTTAACAAAATAAACCGCATCGCCCGCGGCGCTTGAGAAGTCGGCGTGCAGCGTTTCCGTCTCGATGAAATAGCTGTCCTTGACCGCAGCGCCTTGAAAAGATGCGAAGCAGAGATCGCACTCCACGAATTGAACATCCTGCAGCCGGCTGATATGCGCGAAATTGGCGCCCGCCATGCGACATTGAAGGAATGTCGCGTCATCGAGCAAACATCCGTTGAAGCTTGCTCGCGAAAAGTCGCACTTGACGAAAACCGCTCCCGACAGATCGAGGCCATCCAGATCGAGCAGCTGAAACTGACCATCGCTTAGGGGTAGCTTCAACCGTGCGTGCCGGTGGAGACGGTCTTGTTCCTCCCCGGTTGGTGTCCGCAGCCTGACCGCCTCCGACGCGGTAATTGGCGTGTCGCCTTGCCCGATACCATCTTCGCTCATCAGAGCTCCCGCCCGATTTCAAAAAGGGTGCGTCCAAGATTGGCGTGGGTTAGATCGCAGCCCGCAAGCTTTGCATCCGTCATGTCGCATTCAAACAGATTGGCGCCGCGCAAGGATGCTTGCTGCAGATCGGCACCGCGCATCGCGGAGCGGAACAGATTGGCCGCGAAAAAGTCCGCCTTTTCCAGCTTTGCTTTCAAGAGCATGCTTTTTGTGAAGGAGGACAACCGGGCGTCGCAGCCTTCCAAATCGCAGCCGGCAAAACTCGATTCCTCGAAATGGCATCTAAAAAGCGCGCTGTTGCGCATCACCGCCGCATTGAAGCCGCAAGCTTTTCCGGTCACGCCGTTGAAGATCACGCCGTCGGCGGGTTTGTCGCCCGCGATCATGAAGCGCGACAACTGGGCCTGTTCAAAACGCGCCTTCGTCAATTTGCAGTTCACGAGCACCAGCTTCTCAGCGGTCAGGTTCCGGATCGCCGCGCCTTCAAGACCGCATTCGACCACCATGACGTCATCCGCCGAGCAGCCGGAGAGGATTGTCTCCGGCATCTCACAGACGATGAACTGGCAGTTTTTGAAACTGCATTGATCGAAGCGGACAGTTTGGAAATCGCACTCAACAAGTGCCATGTCTGAGAACGTGCAATTCCGGAAATGCACGTCCTGGAGCTTTGTGCCGAGAATGGTCAGATCCTCGAAACGGCATTCGGAAAAGACCGAAGCCTCCAGTGCCGCGCCCGACAGATTCGTCCCATGGAAGGATGAATGCGCGATTTCGCACGTGCGCCAACGTGCTTCGCAAAGCGTCGTCTTGCGGAAGCGGACAGCCGTGGCCGTGATGTCTTCAAGCGTGCTGTTTTCAAGGAAGATGTCGGTCAGATCGACGCTCTCAAGCGTTGCAGAGGCGATCGAAGCGCCAGCGAAGTCGGCATTCGCGAGCGGAGCGGTCGCGGTTCCAAAAGGAGCCTCTGAAATTTTTGCGAGCAAATGCCGTCCAAGCGCTTTGCGTGTTTCCTCGTGCATGGGCTTTTCGGGAAACGTGGCTTCCGGGCTCATGCGCCGGGCGGTGCCGATGGCGTCGGAAAGCTGCTGCGCGCCATGCTCGAAGGTCTGCTGCAGGTTCTCCGGAGTGGGTTTCTCGGGCGCGGCCGGTTCGATCATGGCCAGAATGCTGTCGAGATCGAGATCGGGGGGATCGCCTTCGGCGTTGTCAACGGCAGCCGTCGCTGTTTCGGCGGCCGGCTTGTGCGCCGCTTCGGCGACAGGCGTTACAGGCTCCAGTTCCGCGTTATCGTCGAACTCGGAGAGAAGGTTGAGAAGGTCTGCCTCACCGGGGGCGGTACGTCCGTCGGCACGCTTTATGGCTTCGGCCGTCTCCTCAGCGATCGATTCCTTGAGCGGTGCCGAAAGGAGACCCTCTTCGTCCGTCACATCGAGCGCTGCAAGCGCTTCGTCGATGAGGAGCGTGAATTCGGGACGGCTCTCCCCGTCGTCTTCGATCTTCGTTTCAAGAATCTCATTCAAGGCTGCATCGAATTGCCGGGCGGCACCGGCAATCGGGCTTTCGCGGCTATCACTTGCCGGTGCGACAGAACTGCCCGCTTGATCCTTCAGCCGGTTCAGCTTGTCGAACCTTGCCGGAAGCCGCTCGCCGATTGCGTCGATCACCCGGTTGAGTTCGGCCAGCGTCTCCTGTTGGAGTGCGGTCAACTGGTCGATGACGGGCGCAAGGTCGATGTTGCCCTCTTCCACATCCTCACGCGATGGCAGTTGCAGGTCCGGAATTGGCCGTATGTTTTTGTCCGGCCCGGTGAAATCGATAAGCGGCCCGGGCTCCGTCATCGCATGTTCTTCCAAGAGAAGCGCGAGCCGGTCCCTAAATTCTTCTTCCGGGTTGAGCATTTCCGGCGAGGGCGGCCGCATGGCCCGCGGGGGAACAAGTTGCCCGTCGGCAAGGAGGTATTTGTAGCCTTCTTCCGGGTCCGATCTGCAGTGGAAGACCGAGCGGTAATACTCGAAATCACGCCCCGAACCCGCCAGTTCATCGCTGGCGAGCATGATGTGCGAGATCTCCTCAACCGGATCGAGCGCGTAGGGCATGAAGCCACGGAACACGATCGCGGCCTTATGGACGCTTGCGAAAAGCATGATCGTGTCGATGCGCATTTTGACCTCGGTAAGGCCCTTCCCCTCACCTCTATAATGGCCAAAGGCGCGCACCGCGTAACGCGGCAGGGCCGAGAGAAAGGAACCGGGCTCCTCCGTGAAGCCTTGATAGAAGATGGTTTCCTCGCCACTGAAAAAACCGGAATGCCGGAACTCCGGCGGCGCCATCATGTGGGCGTGGAGGTCGTAATCGGCGGGCAGAGCTGGAAAAACCTCGCGCAACCAATGGCGGTCATGGGTCCCTGCGCATTTCAGCCGTTCGGGATCGTCGGCTGCGAGCGGTCCCAGAAGCGCCGGTTCCGGTGTGTCTGAGATGAGCGCAATGGGCGGCAACATGCGTTCGATATTGGGAAGCGGAGCCCGCCCTGCGTTTTCAAGCACGGCTTCGGCGCCATACCCCTTGCCTTGCGGGTTTTTTGGATGGCCTGCCCCGCCAAACGCCCGGTTCGGCGTCAACGGCATGCGCGTGAAGCTTTTCGGCAGGCTCGCGGCCAAGCCATTCTCGCCATGGTACCAGTAACGTTCGCCGAAAACGCGGAAATCGCCTCTGACCGGTCCAACCGAAAAGCGTACCGGTAAATGCCGGACGGGCTCCCCGCCCGGCGTGACCGCTTCGCCTGCCACCAGCACTTCGCCGTGCGGTTTCGGCATTCCGGAGTCGAAAAGCACACCCTCGCCGAAGGCTTCGGCAGCTGTCGGCCAGAAGGCCTGTTCGCTCAGCAGTTTCTCAGGGGCGCGGGTGTCAAAAAAAAGGATCCCGCTGACAATCAGGAAACGGGCCTCGGTCGAGCGCTCCATTTCGATCTGAAGCTCACGCTTCATAAAACCGACCTTGGTCGGTTTAATCAGTGTCTGCATCAAGGGGCTCGAGCATGGCGGGCGAGACAGCGAATCCAAGATTAACAACAAGATATGCGGGGATGATCGGGCTGTGGCAAGGATATGCCTTCCGTTGCAAACAGGCTTTTCACCCATTCGGTGAATGAAAGCCTATTGTCATCGATAAAAAAAGGAGGGGGATATGGCCCATATTCTCGCAATCGATCAGGGCACGACATCGAGCCGGGCGATCGTTTTCGCTGAAAACAGGCGGATTGCGGGCCTTGGCCAGGAAGAATTCCCGCAAATCATGCCGCAATCGGGCTGGGTGGAGCACGACCCGGCCGATTTGTGGTCGACGACAGCAGCGACCTGCAGGGAAGCGATTGAGCGCGCAGGCATCGGGCCCGACGACATCGCCGCCGTCGGCATCACGAATCAGCGCGAAACGACGCTTGTCTGGGACCGCAGAACGGGGGCGCCTATCTTCAACGCCATCGTTTGGCAGGACCGGCGCACGGTTGCGCTTTGCCAGCGCTTGAAGGACGAGGGCCATGAAGCGGCGGTCGCGGAGAAGACGGGGCTTCTGCTCGATCCTTATTTCTCCGGCACCAAGCTTGCCTGGCTTCTCGACACCATCGGGGGTGCGCGTGAAAAGGCTGCAAACGGCGGCCTCCTCTTCGGCACGGTCGACAGCTATCTCATCTGGCGCATGACGGGCGGAGCGGTGCACGCGACCGATGCAACGAACGCGTCGCGCACGCTCCTCTACAATATCCGGGAAGGCTGCTGGGACGCCGATTTGTGCAGGCTCTTCGGTGTGCCGTTGGCCATGCTGCCCGAAGTCAAGGACAGCGCTGATGAATTCGGTACGACCAGGCCCGATCTTTTCGGCCGTCCAATCCCGATCCTCGGGGTGGCTGGCGACCAGCAGGCGGCGACGGTCGGTCAGGCCTGTTTCAAGCCGGGGATGATGAAATCCACTTACGGCACGGGTTGTTTCGCGCTGTTGAACACGGGCGCGGAGCCGGTGTCCTCTCAAAACCGGCTTCTCACCACAATAGCCTATCAACTGGACGGCAAACCGACCTATGCGCTCGAAGGATCGATCTTTATTGCGGGCGCGGTCGTGCAGTGGATGCGGGATGGGCTGAAGATCATCCGCGAGGCCGGGGAAACCCAGAACTTGGCCGAAGCCGCCGATGCCGGACAGGATGTTTATCTCGTGCCCGCCTTCACCGGGCTCGGCGCACCCTGGTGGGATGCTGGATGCCGCGGTGCGCTCCATGGTTTGACGCGGGCAACGGGTCCGGCGGAAATCGCCCGGGCCGCGCTTGAAAGCGTCGGCTATCAGACGCGTGATCTTTATGAGGCGATGCGCCGCGATTGGCCGGAAGATTCGGGCGATACCATTCTCCGCGTCGATGGCGGCATGGTGGCAAGCGATTGGACCATGCAGTTCATTGCCGACATCCTTTCAGCGCCCGTCGACCGGCCTCAGATCACCGAGACGACAGCCCTGGGCGCGGCCTGGCTTGCCGGACACAAGGCGGGCGTCTGGCCGGATGCGGAATCCTTTTCGTCGGATTGGGCGCTTGAAACGCGCTTCACCCCGCGAATGGAGAAAGACAGGGCGGAAGAAAAATACGCTGGCTGGCAGGATGCCGTGCGCCGGACGCTGAGTCGCTGACAATCCCGGCAGGCCCGGCAGGATGAAGACAGGAGATACCGCACATGGACAAAGACTTTTTCGACATCGGCCTTGAGAAACGCAAGGGGACGCTGGGCGCTGATTATGTGGAGAAGAACATCGCCGCCGCCGATGATTTTACCCGGCCCTTCCAGGAAGCGATGACCGCATGGTGCTGGGGCTTCGGTTGGGGTGACGAAACGATCGACCCCAAGACGCGCTCGATGATGAACCTTGCGATGATCGGCGCGCTCGGGAAGATGCATGAATGGGAGCTTCATTGCCGGGGCGCACGCAACAATGGCGTCACCAAGGAGGAAATCCGCGCGATTATCCATGTAATCGGGATTTATTGCGGCGTGCCGCAAGCGCTTGAGTGTTTTCGCTCAGCAAAGAAGGTGATTGAGAGTGAGGAAGCCGAATAAAATGAGGTTGGTTTGCTCAAAAAATCGGCAGGTTGACACACTTTTTTTACGCCGCCCCTTAAAAAACATGATTTGCTCTATCACATCTGAGGTCTTGTTATCGAGGCTGCGATTTGACCTGACCGCCCATCACGCCTAAACACAAGCAATCCCCGGCAAAACAACCCCCCAGGAGGATGGCGCGATGTGCGGCATCTGCGGCGAAGTCACGTTTGACAACACACCGGTCGATGTGGCCGCGCTTGCGAAAATGACAGAGGCGATGGCGCCGCGCGGACCGGATGGTTCCGGCGTGGTTGCACGCGGGCCTGCCGGCTTCGGCCATCGGCGGTTGAAGATCATCGATCTCAGCGAAAAAGCTGCCCAGCCGATGGTCGATCCGGCGCTGGGGCTGACCATTGCGTTCAACGGCTGCATCTACAACTATCCGGAACTGCGGGCGGAGCTTGAAGCGCGCGGTTACACGTTTTTCTCAACCGGCGATACGGAAGTCATCTTGAAGGCGTGGCATGCCTGGGGTTTGGAATGCGTTGACCGCTTCCACGGCATGTTCGCCTTTGCGATTCATGAACGCGATTCAGGCCGTGTGATGCTTGCGCGCGACCGCTTCGGCATCAAGCCGCTTTATTACACGCAGAACGGCAAAAGCTTGCGTTTTGCCTCATCGCTTCCCGCGCTGTTGAAGGGGGGACGTGTCGATACGGCGATCGATCGCGTGGCACTCGCCCACTACATGTCCTTTCACGCGGTGGTGCCGCCGCCGCGCACACTTATCGAAGGCGTGAAGAAACTCCCGCCCGCCACCATCCGCATTGTCGAGCCGGATGGGCGGATCAAGGACCGTATTTACTGGGCGCCGCCTTTTGAGCGTTCTGCGGAAGAGATTGAGACATCGGCTGAGGAATGGCGCGACAGGGTGCTTGGCGCACTGCGCACAGCGGTGCGGCGGCGCATGGTGGCCGATGTACCGGTCGGCGTTCTTCTGTCGGGTGGCGTGGATTCGAGCGTCATCGTCGGACTTTTGGCCGAGGAAGGCCAGCACGGACTGAAAACCTTTTCCATCGGCTTCGAAGAGGCAAATGGCGAAAAAGGGGATGAGTTCGTCTATTCCGACCTGATCGCCGAACGCTTCGCGACCGACCATCAGAAGATCTTCGTCCCGTCTTCCCGTTTGATGGACGCGCTTCCCGGAACGATTGCGGCGATGTCGGAGCCCATGGTCTCCTATGACAATGTGGGCTTTTACCTTCTCTCCGAGGAAGTCTCGAAACACATTACCGTTGTCCAGTCGGGCCAGGGCGCGGACGAAGTTTTCGGCGGCTATCACTGGTATCCGCCATTGTCGGATTCTAACGATGTTGTGAGCGATTATGCGCGCGTCTTTTTCGACCGCGATAGGGAAAAACTGTCACAGCATCTTTCAGCCGAATGGCTGACCGGCAATGATGATGCGCGGGATTTCGTCGCCGCCCATATGGCGCAGCCGGGTGCCGCCACCCCCGTCGACAAAGCGCTACGGCTCGACAGCACGGTCATGCTGGTCGACGATCCCGTGAAGCGGGTCGACAATATGACGATGGCCTGGGGGCTTGAGGCGCGGGTGCCTTTCCTCGACCATGAACTGGTTGAACTCGCCGCCCGGATTCCACCCGAACACAAGCTTGCGCAAGGTGGAAAAGGAGTTCTGAAAGAGGCCGCGCGCAAGGTCGTGCCGTCCGAGGTCATCGACCGGAAGAAGGGCTATTTCCCCGTTCCGGCGCTCAAATATATCGACGGACCCTATCTTGACAT
>JAKSCL010000096.1 GCA_022360615.1 Hyphomicrobiales bacterium | reverse complement strand
TCTCGGCCTGCCACAAGCTCTGGTATCTGCACCTTTGCTCGGACAATGGCGTTGTTGTGTTGAGCTATCGCGACAATGCCGAAGGCACCATGATCGAAACGAAGGATATGAGCGGCCGCTTTGTCGATGTGCGTTTACGTCCACGCGTGGTGACTTCTTCGGACAGCCCACCGGACAAGGCTCGTAGCCTGCACGCCACCGCCCACAAGCTTTGCTTCATTGCCAACTCCGTCAACTTCCACGTTCGCCATGAGGCCGAGATCACTATCGCAGCTCCCGAAGGGACGGGAAGCTGATCACAGTGCAGGAAATCGCTGATGCTGAAGATCGTCAGGCGGCTTTTGCCTGAATTCGGGACGACCTACGGGCCCGCCGGCGATGGCCCGTTTCCGGCGGTCGTCCTGCTGCATGGTTCCGAAGGCGGCTGGTCCGGCTGGTCGCATCGCAACGCCGTCATGCTCGCCGCGCACGGGTTCCTGGCCTATCCGCACAGCTATACCCGAGACGGCAACGCTTGGAACGCCGGTTCGATTGTCGATGTCCCGTTGGATCGCACCGTCGAGGCCTTGAATGCACTGAGAGCTTTCGCCTTCTGTGACGGCAAAGTGGGTCTTTACGGCGTTTCGCGCGGCGGTGAACACGCATTGCTTCTCGCTTCACTGATGGCGCGGGACGGGATGGGCGGATTGCCCGATGCCATCGCTGTCCATAGTCCCGCCGACGTTGTCTGCGGCGCGTTCGATGCGAAACGCTGGCGCGACAAGGGCGATCCGGGATGGCAGGCTTGGGACCCGGCCATGCGCGCGTGGACGTGGAAAGGCTCTTCGGAGAACCTGCTTCCGTCGACGCCGATCGAAATAGAACGCTATTGCGGGCCGATCCTTCTCAGCCATGGCGAGCAGGACAGCACCTGGTCGGTCGAAATGACCAGGAGACTGGAACGGCGCCTTTTTGCAAGCGGGCACATGCCGGTCGTTCACTATTATCCCGATGAAGACCACATCAATCGAAGCGAAGCCGAAAATCTTCACAACGAGCAGGTCATTACTTTTTTCGACGTTTCTCTTGTCGGAGGCGCGGTCAACTGATCCAAAATGGAAGAGCGAGAAGGCTTCCGGCCGGAAGCCTGCTGGATGCGCTTAGCCTAACCGGAAGCTAGCGCCATGTTACCAGACAGATCAGCGTTGGCCGAACTGCTGGTAAACCTTCTGCGGGAGTTGCCAAGCGGGGTAAGACAAACAGTGCCTTCCATGCCAAGGACACTACTTGTGAGAAAGCAGTTCCGCGCATACAGCGCGTGTTCGGGCAGATCCTTAGACCTCCCCTATCTGGCATAACGCACATCATGGGGGAGCAGGCTCTCGGGGATATCCTGGAAACACACCGGTCGAAGGAAGCGGCGTATGGAGAGTGTGCCTACCGATGTCGCGCCGAAATTGGTAGAAGCCGGGTAGGGGCCGCCATGCACCATCGCGTCGGCGACTTCCACGCCGGTTGGGAAGCCATTGGCAAGTAACCGGCCCGCCTTGCGCTCCAGGATCGGCATGAGTTCGGCGGCTTGACCCAAATCGCCCGCATCCGCCTGCAGCGTGCAGGTCAGCTGACCCTCCAGGCTGCGCGCGATCTCAACCATCTGGTCGGCATCGGCCGCTTGAACGATCAGGCCCAGCGGGCCGAACACCTCTTCGGCCATCTTCTTGTCAGCCAACCAGGCAGCGCCACTGGTCGTCAGAAGGTCCGGCGCGGTATTGCGGCCATTCTCGGTCGACGCCAGCAAACGCTCCACGCCCGGAAGATCGGCAAGGTTGTCGCGCCCAAGCCGATAGGCATCAGCGATGTGATCGCCCAGCATGGTTTGCGCGGAGACCGCGCCAAGGGCGGTTTTCGCCTCGTCGGTAAAGCGGTCGAGATCCGACCCAGCCAACCCGACAAGAAGGCCGGGATTGGTGCAGAACTGCCCCGCGCCCAATGTCAGCGAAGCGACCCAGCCCTTGGCAATCGCCTCGCCGCGCGTCTGAAGCGCCTCGGGCAGCGCGAAGACCGGATTGACCGACCCAAGCTCTCCGAAGAACGGGATGGGGTTGGGCCGGCTCATGCACAAGTCGAACAGCGCCCGCCCGCCGCGCAACGATCCGGTGAAGCCAACCGCGCGAATGAGGAGATGAGTCACCAAGGCTTGGCCGACGGCGTGCGAGCCGCCCTGAACCAGCGCGAACACACCGGGATGCACGTGGCACGCCGTGATGGCGGCTGCGATGGCCTGCGCGACGATCTCGCAGGTTCCCGGATGGGCTTCATGGCCTTTGACCACCACCGGGCAACCCGCCGCCAGGGCGGCCGCCGTATCGCCGCCGGCAACGGAGAAGGCGAGCGGAAAGTTGGACGCGCCAAACACCGCCACCGGACCGACCGGCCGCTGGATGACACGTAGATCAGGGCGCGGCAGTGGCTGACGTTCAGGCAGGGCTGCATCATGCCGGCGGTCGAGATAGTCGCCTTTTTCGATATGGTCAGCGAACAGCCTAAGCTGGCCAGTCGTACGGCCGCGTTCGCCTTCAAGCCGCGCTGCGGGCAACCCGGTTTCGGCCGCGCCGATCTCGGTGATGGCGCTGCCGCGCGCCTCAATCTCATCGGCGATGGCTCGAAGGAACGCCGCCCGTTCCGATCGCGACGTATTCGCATAACTGCCAAACGCCGCTTCGGCGGCCTGGGCCGCTTGATCGACCAGCTCGGCCGAACCCTGATGGAACCGCGATGGCGCGCCGGTGACCGGCGCGTTCTCGAAGGTGCCGGCCCCCGTATGCCAGGCCCCCGCGATGAAGTGTTGTCCAGTCAGCATCGGTTATCCTCCTTGCCGGTTTCGCGTGGTGTAGAATTTGCGCCGAAGCAAGCGGCCGCCACTAGCTTGATCTCCGCCTTATCGTGGCGCGCTCACGAGGCTGTTGCCCGTCGCCGTGTCGAACAGGTGCACCTCGTCAGCCTGGAACGAGACCTCGACGCGCTGGCCCACCGACAAGGGTGTCCGCTTCTCCATCTCGGCGACGATGGTCTCGCCGGCGAACTCAAGCACGACGATCCGATCCGGGCCGGTCAGTTCGACCATGGTGATCGTCGCGTTGTGGCGTTCGGGGTCGCCATCGGTATGGACGTGGACATGTTCGGGCCGCGCCCCAAACGTCACCTTCGTCCCAGGCTGACCCGTGGCGGTCGGCGCGCAGGGCAGCCGATGGCCCTGAAAATCGACGCAAGGCGCGCCTTCCTCAATGGCGATCTCGCCTTCCAGAAGGTTCATGGACGGCGACCCGATGAAACTGGCCACGAAGAGGTTGGCCGGCCGGTCGTAAAGCTCCTCCGGGGTGCCGACCTGCTCGACAACACCGGTGTTCATGACGACGATCCGGTCCGCCATGGTCATCGCCTCGATCTGATCGTGCGTGACATAGACGGTGGTGCAGCCGAGCCGCTGATGCAGCGCGCGGATTTCGGTGCGCATCTGAACGCGCAGCTTGGCGTCGAGGTTGGAAAGCGGCTCGTCGAACAAAAACACCTTGGAATCGCGGACGATCGCCCGGCCCATGGCAACCCGTTGCCGCTGGCCGCCCGATAGCTGGCTTGGCTTTCGTTCAAGCAGCCGTTCGAGGTCGAGAATGGCCGCCGCTTCGCGCACGCGCTGGTCGATCACCTCGCGCGGCTGCTTCTTCAGGCGCAGGCTGAACGCCATGTTCTCGAAGACCGTCTTGTGCGGGTAGAGCGCATAGTTCTGGAACACCATGGCGATGTTGCGGTCCTTGGCGGGCACCTGATTGACGGTCCTGCCCAGAATATCGATGTCACCCGAGGTGACCGACTCCAGCCCCGCGATCATCCGCAGCAAGGTCGACTTGCCGCAGCCGGACGGCCCGACGAGCACCACGAACTCGCGCGGCTCGATATCGATGCTGATGTTCCGGATCGCGTGATAGCTGCTGTAGTGCTTGTTGAGATCGCGGATCGTGACGGCGCTCATGCTTGCCCATCCTGTGTGACGGCGTTTTTCTTGCATTTCAGGTCGGCGAACGCGGCTTGCCGGGTTGCCTTCTCCAGGCTGGCACGTTCGTCATCGCTTGGCGTTGGATCGAGCACCGCCTCGACATTGCTCATCAGATGTGCGGTGCTGGCAGCGCCCAGGATCACCGCATCGACGCCCGGCGTTGCGGCCACCCATTTGATCGCGCCGCGCGCCAGATGGGTTGTGTCGGCGCCCGCCAGCTCGCCGGCGGCATTGAAAAGCTCACCCTTGATCAAGGCTTCGCGCGCAGCGACCGCCATGCCGGCCGCCTTGGCGGCGGGAATGGCGCTGTCTCGCGGCCAGTCCTCGGCCACATTGTAGTTGATGTTGATGCTGTCGAACGCGCCGCTCGCGATCATGGCCCGATAGGTTGCCGGGCCGGAGAAGGTGTCGGCGGCGGCGTAGCCGATCAGTCCCTCGCTCTTCAGCGCGGCGATGTTCTCAGCCAAGCCGTCGAGAAAAGTGGCATCCGCGTCGATCGCGTCCTGAAGAATGCCGAAATTGAGGATGTCGATCCGCTCGCGGCCCATCAGCTTGATGATGCGGATGACCTCGTCGCGCAGACGCTTGAGGTCGCGCATTTTGCGGTTGGCGGGGTCATAGGCGTAGACCATCCCTTCGGGCCGGGTCTGAACGAACACATCGAAGGATGGCGCAAGCTCCCGCAAGTTGCGACCCAGCGCCTCTTTCTCGGAATCGATGGTCACATCGAAGCAGGTGATGCCCAGGTCGAGCGCCGCCTCCAGAACGGCCAGTCGTTCCGGCCCACCAAAGCCATCCATCACAACGCCGGGCTGGATAGCCCGGTCGAAGTCTTCGTTGAAGCCACGCGAGCGGCCATCGGGCAGATATTCATGCCCGCCCAGGATCACGCGGGAGAGCTTGGGCCCATTGGCGCCGAGACGAAAATACTCCATCGCGTCAGCCCTTCACCGCGGCGCCGGCAACGCCGGTGATCAGATAGCGTTGCAGGAGGAGATAGAAGAACGCGGGGATGGCGCAGCCGATCACCGTCGCCGCCATGATATCGGACCAAAGCACGCGGAACTGGCCCACCAGATTGGTGATGCCAAGCGTCATGGTCTGCTTTTCCGGCGTGGTGATCAGGCACAGGGCCCACAACAGATCGCCCCAGGCCAACAGGAAGGAGAAGACGGTGGTCGCCACCAAGCCCGGCAGGATGTTGGGGAACACGCAATGCACCAGGCTTTGCAGGCGCGTTGCCCCATCGATCATCGCCGCCTGATCGATCTCGACCGGGATGGTGTCGATATAGCCTTTGAGCATCCACACCGTGAACGGCAGCGTGATGCTGGTCTGCGCCAGGATCAGGCCCAGATGCGTGTCGTAAAGATCGACCAGCGACAGCATCTTGAAATAGGGGCCGACGAGAAGCACGCCCGGCAGCATCTGGGTGACCAGAAGCGTCGCCATCAGTGCGGTGCGGCCCTGAAAGCGGAAGCGCGAGAAGCCATAAGCCGCGAACACCCCGACCGTTGCGGACAGGATGGCCGTTCCGCCCGAAACCTTGATCGAGTTCAGGAAGTAGAGAACGAAGCCTTCCTGCGCCCAGATGCGGGCATAGGCGTCGGTTGTGAACGCCTGCGGCAGAAGCGTGGCGGGATAGCTCGTCACCTCGATGTCGGTCTTGAAGGATGACGAAATCATCCAGAAGAACGGCATCAGATTGTAGATGGCCATGACGAACAGCGCGATGGCGACGAAGAGCCAGAAGCCTTTTCCGTGCTGCATGGTCTAGCTCTTCTCTCTCAGCGTGGAGCGGATGTAGGGGATGGCGACAGCCAGTAGCACCGCCGCGAGCACGACAGCCGCCGACGCCGCATAGGTCGTCTCGAAGAACTGGAAATATTGGCGGTAGACGAACAGCGATAGGTTCTGCGTCGCGTCGCCCGGCCCGCCATTGGTCATGCCGAAGATCATACCGAACAGGCGGCACTGCCAGATCGCGTCGAGAACTACCGCGATGAGGACCATCGGCATCAGGTTGGGCAAGGTCACGTTGGTGAAAATCGCCCAGCGGCCCGCGCCGTCGATGGCGGCGGCTTCGTACTGTTCCTTGGGGATCGCCTGCAGCCCCGCCAGAAGGATAAGCATCGGATAGGGGTAGCCGCGCCAGGTTTCGGCCATGATCACCGAAAACATCGCCCAGCCCGGATCGCCGAGCCAGTCATACGGGCCCTGCATCAGTTGTAACCTGAAGGCGATGGCGTTGACGCCACCGCTGAGCGGATCAAGCATGAAGCGGAAGATGAGGCCGCCGATCACATCCGGCACGGTCCAGGGCAGAAGCGCCACCACCCGGAAGAACCATTTGAAAGGGATGTCGGCGTTTAGAAGCAGCGCGACGGCAAGCCCCAGAATGATATGCAGCGTTACCACGCAGACGACAAAGAGCGCCGTGTTGAAGGACGCCGTCAGAAACCGCTGGTCACTCAACAGCGCCAAATAGGCGCTTCCGAAACCGCCTGAGCCGACAGATCCGAAGCTATCGACGATGGACGCGATCGCCGGAAAGCCGAGAATTGCAAGCAGCAAGAACGTTCCGGGAAGAACGAACCAGTACGCTGTCCAACGTTCACCGATCATCGCTTTCAGACCGCCAAGAAAAGGGCGGCGACCGCGCCGCCTCCCCATCAGGATTGAACTTGGGCTACCGCTCAGTTGCCCAGGATTTCGTTGGTCTCGGCATGCGCGTCGGCCAACGCCTGCTCGGCGGTCTTGGTGCCGGTCACAGCGTCCTGAAGGTTCTGGCGGAAGCTGTCGAGAATGCGCGGCCATTCGGGGATCAGCGGCAGGAAGGTGCCATGCTGGATCTCTTCGGACACCACCGAAGCAAACGGGCTTTCCTGGATCGGGCCGTAGCTTTCATTCACCGACCGGCGCGAAGACAGCATATTGTTGTCGTCGAACCAGCGCTCCATCTGCGCGCGCTGGGTCAGGAAGTCGACAAGCGCCCAGGACGCTTCGGGATGTTCGGTGTTGGCGTTGATGAAGATCGACTTCTGATAGAGCGTGGTGTGCGGGCTGATCTCCTGACCGCCATCGGTCGGCAGCGGTGCGATCCGCAGCGTGTTCCAGCCATCAAGGTCCGGGTTCATCGTGCTGACTTCGGGGATCGTCCAGGTCGTGCCGATGGTCATGGCGATCTGGCCGTTGGCCAGAAGCCGGCGCGCGCCGTTCGCATCGACTTGTGTCACGCCCGGCGGCACCACGCCGGACTGGATCATATCGACCACATAGCTGAAGGCGGCCTGCATTTCGGGCGTATCGAGCGCCGATGCCGACCAGTCCTCGGTCAGGAACGAGGCGCCGAACGAGTGGAAGATGGATGGTGCGCGAAGATCGAAGCCGGCTGGTGCCAGCACGAGCGTCGTCGCCCATTGTCCTGCGCTGGTGTCGGTCAGCGCTTCGGCATGGGCGGAGAACTCCTCCCATGAAGTTGCGGGCTCGGTGATGCCGGCGGCTTCGAACATGGCCTGGTTGTAAACCAGCCCCATGGCCACGGTGTTCATCGGCACACCGTAGACGGCGCCATCGACCGTCACCGGCGCCAGGCTCGTTTCATAGAAATCATCGAAGAAGGCCGGATCCTGCGCCTCGGCGAACGGCGTCAGGTCGAGCACCCAGCCCGCGCTGATATACTGGCGGACCGGGTTCGCATCGAGGGCGAACACGTCCGGACCCTGGCCGGCGCGGATCGCGGTGGTGAAGCGCACGTCGCGCTGGCCCAACTGGACCGGCTCGGTCGCGACCGTAATCCCCGGGTTCAACTCCTCGAACTCAGCGATCGCCGTGCGCAGCGAGTTGCCCCAGCCTTCCTGCGCCAGCTGCCAGTCGGAATAGGTGATGGTGATGTCTTCGGCCGAAACCGTTTGCACACCCATCGACACGGATGCCATGAGCACCGCCGCGCCCATGGCTAAGTTTTTGTTTTTCCTTGTGAACATGGTTTGTCCTCCCTTTGGTCTTTGCAAGCGCTGTGTTGTCGCGCATCTTGATTTGTAAAAAATTTGTCAATTCTTGAGCGTCAAGAGAGTTTCTCAGCGCACAGGATGGCCCGCTTGCAGGTAGGCTTGCTCGGCCGCCGGAAGTCGGTTCGCGCCCCTGTGCGAACCGTCTTCCGGCCTCAGCCCCAGCCGCCCCGTCGACGTCGGACTAGCGGTTGTTGGCCGTGCGCCAGGCTTCGAAATCCTTGAGGCTCTGCTCATCGGTCGGCGGATAAAGCCCGAAGATCGAACGGCCCTTGAGCACTTCATCGGTGACGAAATCCTCATAGGCGGTCATTTCGACGGTCTCGGCGGCGATCTCTTCAGCCAGATGCGCGGGGATGACGATCACGCCCTCATCGTCGCCAAGAATAAGGTCGCCGGGAAACACCGGCGCATCGCCGCAGCCGATCGGAACATTCATGTCGATGGCCTGATGCAGGGTCAGATTGGTCGGCGGCGAGGGCCGGTTGTGATAGGCGGGAATGTCGAGGCCGGCGATTTCCGCCGAGTCCCGAAAACCGCCGTCGGTGACGATACCGGCGACGCCGCGCCGCATGAGCCGCGAGATCAGAATGCCGCCGGCGGAGGCCGCGCGGGCGTCCTTGCGGCTGTCGATCACCATCACATGCCCTTCGGGGCATTGCTCGATGGCCGCACGCTGCGGATGCGAACGGTCCCGGAACACCTCGATGCCGTTGAGGTCCTCGCGCGCCGGCATGTAGCGCAGCGTGAAGGCAAGGCCGACCATGCTGCGGCCCTTGGGGCTCAGCGGCCTGACGTCCTGAATGTACTGGTTGCGCAACCCGCGCTTGAAAAGCGCGGTCGACACCGTCGCGGTGGAGACGTTCGCCAGCTCTGCCTGCAGGCGTGTCAGGGTTTCCTTGTCGATCATGGGACAGGTGCCTTTTCTTTACTCAAGCGCTTTGACTATGGTGACCGAGCGGTCAGCGGGTTCGTCGTCTTCACCCAATCAGGGGGACCGGATGTCCTCGGTTGGAAACGGCCAAAGCCTGTTTGACCCTTGAACGACTGATTGTTAAATATTTGTTAAATTGTAAAGTCACGGGCTGTCAAGCCCGCTTGCTGACGTCCAGCCGCGTTGGCTGGACGAGAGAGAGGGAGGAAGGTGAATGGTCGTGGATGAGGGCCCTGCCGACACGCCAACCTTCAAAGGTGCGCTGAACGACCGGGTCTATGACTATATCGTCAGCCAGATTGTTGTTGGCGCCTTCGCCTTGCACGCGCGTCTGCCAACAGAGATGCAACTGGCCGAACAACTGGCTGTCTCCCGCCCGGTGGTGCGGCAAGCGCTGCGGCGGCTGAAGGATGATGGCCTGGTCGTATCGCGGCAGGGCGCGGGGAGCTTTGTCGTCCGACGACCGGCGCATCAGGTGTTCAGTTTTGCCGATGTGGGCAGCGTCGCCGATATCCAAAAATGTTTCGTCTTCCGTATCGCTGTGGAGAGCGAAGCCGCCGCCCTCGCGGCGGTCGAGCGCAATCCGAACGCGCTTGACCATTTGGCGAAGAGCCTGGCCGACCTTGAGCGCGCGCTGCAAAGCAGCACTGGCGGCGTCGAGGAGGACATCGCCTTCCATCAGGCCGTCGCGGCTGCCGCCGACAATCGGTTCTTCCTGTCGACCATGGCCGCCATCGCAAGTCAGATCAGGGTTGGTATCGGCCTGAACCGCAGCTTGACCCTCGAACAGCCCCCGTCGCGCCGGAGCGCGGTTCTCGAAGAGCATCAAATCATTTATGAGGCCATTGCCGGAGGAGACGCCGCCCGGGCCAAGCAAGCCATGTACCAGCACTTGGAGAACGCCCGGCTGCGGATCTTCGAGGGCGGGGAACTCTGACGGAAGCCAAGTTGCCAAAAAACCGTCCAAGCCGTCCGTCAGTGGCTTTCGCCTTTGAAAACGCGGTTGCGTGACTTGGTGATGTGATGACGCATGGCGCGGCGTGCCTTGGCACTTTCGCCGGCAATGATCGCCTCCATCACCGAGCGATGTTCGGATACCAGCGTTTGGCGCCGGACCCCCAGCGGCGTCGGCGTGAGCTGGCGGGAGATGTCGATGGCCATGTAGATGCGGCTCTTGATGGCCTCGAACGCATTCACGAAAAAGATGTTGTGCGTTGCTTTGGCGATCGCCAGGTGAAACCCGAAATCATCGCTGATGCCCCCGCGCTTGTTCTCCTTGAGCGCATCGGAGAAGCCGCCAAACGCTGAACGCATGGCTTCGATGTCGTCCTCGGTCCGGTTGAGCGCGGCGAAAAAGGCGCACTCGCCCTCAAGCGCGATGCGAAAATCGTAACAGGTTTCGATCTCGGCCATGCTGGCGACGTCGTCGGGCATTTGAACCGGTGCGCCCGCGCGGCGTAGGACATAGCTGCCCGATCCCTTGCGCGACTCGATGATCCCTTGGGCACGCAGGCGCGCCAACACCTCGCGTATGATCGGCCTTGATGCGCCATGATCTTCGCACAGCGCCGACTCCGACGGCAGCCGAGACCCGACAGGAAACTCGCCGTCCACTACACCGCCCAGGATCGCGTCATAGACCATGTCCGTTAACGTCCCCGTTTTTGTCATTGTTGCCCCTGAACTCATCTCACGACTGGATTAAATCGATTACTAACTATCAAATTTGTATGACAGATTTAGAGATTTATCAAATCAACAAACTTCCTGTCTGATCTCTAAATTATTGATTTACATATCTTTATTTTTTTCTCTCAAAATGGGCTCCTGTTTTTGTAAATTTTTTCTTTCCTTTTTGATTGACAGATTGAGGAGGCCTTCATAGCGTCCAACACTGGGGCGCCGATTGGGGTCCGGCCCGCTGCGATCGACTGCCGATTTGGGTTTCAATGCCGGCGCGAGCCGATGGCAGATGTGTCCCGCCGTTCTTCCAGGGAATGGCGACATGAGGAGCAGGAGAAGGTCCGGTCGTCGTCCGACTGACAAGGCGCGGTGCGCCAGCCAGCGGCGACGTCCGGTCTGACATACAAGAATCAGAGAATAACGAAGGACATAAGGGAGGAACCAATGTCCAACTTGAAAACGAAGCTCAAAGCCGGGCTGCTGGCGACTGCGATGGCCGCGGTGATGACCGTGCCGGCCCAGGCCGAGGAGTTCGTTCTGTCATCGGGCTCGCAGGGCGGCTCGTGGTTTCCGCTTGCCGGCGCGATCAAGGCGATTGCCGAAGAGATGGATCCCGACATGTCCATCACGGTCACGCCCGGAGCCGGGGTCGCCAACATTGTCGGCGTGGCGACGGGCAGTTTCCCGGTGGCATTCGCCAACACGATCTCGACCGTCGACGCGCTTGCCGGCCGCGAGCCGTTCCGCGAAGTCGCCGAGAACGTTTGCAATCTGGGCACGCTCTATCCGCAATGGTTCCAGATCGTCGCGCGTGACGATGCCAATGTGACCTCGATCGAGGATTTTGCCGGGCGGCGCCTGACGACACAGCAGAACGGCCACACCGGCGAGTTCCTGACACGCGGTCTGCTCGATGCGGTGGGCCTGAGCTATGACGATCTGGATTCGGTATCCCACGTCTCCTACTCGGACTCGGTCAACCAGATGAAAGACGGTCATGCCGATATCTTCACCCTGGGAACGGCCCTGCCGGCCGGCGCCGTGATGGACGTCGCGACAAGCCGCGACATTGAGATCGTGCCGATCACCGACGAGATCTTCGATCACTTCAAGGCTCAGAACGCCGCCTTTATCCGGCGCACGATTCCCGCCGACAGCTATCCCAATCTCAGCGGCCCGACTGAAGCCATCACCTATGGCACCCATATGATCGCCGCCTGCGATTATAGCGGTGAAGTGGTCCAGACGCTGCTGACGGCGGTTGCCGACAATCTCGAGACCCTGTCGGCCGTGAACCGCAGCATGGCGACGCTGACGCTGGAAGAGATGGCCGCCGATATCGGCGTGCCGCTGCACCCGGCGGCGGCCGAGTTCTACGCCGAGCGCGGCATCAACTAGCGCCAACTCGGGTCAGACGTCGCCGACCTGCCAGTCTTCGTCCTTCCTGGCGCAATGGCAGGTTCGGCGGCGCCCATCGTCTCCCCCCAAGACACCTTTTGAACGCGTATGGCCGTGCGGGCCTGCTCGCCGGCCAGTTATGGAATGTCATGGCCCAGGTCTGGTCCAATCCCGTGCGGCTGGTCATCAAGGCGCTGTTGCTCGCCCTGGCGATCAGCCATCTTTATTTCGCGCTGACCGGCTATCCAGGCCCCTACGAATTGCGCGGCTATCATGTCGGTGCAGGGCTTGGCCTGGTGTTTCTGGTCACCACCTGGCGCGGCGACAGGGCCGAACGTCCGTCGATCGTCAACATTATCCTGGCGGTGGCGGTGCTCATCACCGCGCTCTATCCGGCGATCAATCTCGATTATGTTCAGCAACGCTTCCAATATGTGGATCCGCTGTCGGATTGGGACCTGATCGCCGGCACAGCCCTGGTGATCCTGGTGCTCGAAGGCACGCGCCGCACGCTGGGGCTGGCGCTGCCGCTCACGGCGC
>JAKSCL010000195.1 GCA_022360615.1 Hyphomicrobiales bacterium | reverse complement strand
GCGCCGTTTAAGGCTTCGGCGGCCTCGCGTGAGGTCACGCCTTTAATCGCCGCAATCAGCATGGTTTTTGCCGGGCGGACTGAAGCGAACTCGAGCGTCCGCATGCCGTCCTCCGTCT
Organism: Hyphomicrobiales bacterium; assembly: GCA_022360615.1. Lineage (GTDB taxonomy): Bacteria > Pseudomonadota > Alphaproteobacteria > Rhizobiales > JAKSCL01 > JAKSCL01. The sequence continues at coordinate 13,007 of JAKSCL010000195.1, read as the reverse complement.
CAAGCGGGCCGTAACCGGCAATCGCCTCCGGGTCCGCAGTGAAGGATTTGACCCGTACTTCGCCGCGCACGCCATGGGCGCGGCCGATTTGCCCTAAAAGCACGCGGGGTCTTTCCACCATCGTTTTGCTTGGGGGCCATACGGCCCCCGGTCATCGATCGCGCCTACTCGGCCTTTTCTTCCTCAGAAGCGGCCTCGTCAGCCGGCGTTTCCTCAGCAGCGGTCGCTTCAGCGGTCGCGGCTTCTTCTGCGGCAGCCTTTGCTTCCTCCTCGGCCTGCTTTGCCTCTTCGATGCGTTCCTGCGCTTTCTTGCCCGGCAGCGCCTTTTTCGGGTTGTTGCGGGCAGGACGCGCCAAAATGCCGGCGGAATCGAGGAAGCGATGCACGCGGTCGGTCGGTTTCGCCCCATTGCCAAGCCAATGGCGGGCACGGTCCTCATTCAGGACGATGCGCTCGGCATGGTCCTTCGGCAGGAGTGGGTTGAAGGTGCCGATTTTCTCGATAAAGCGCCCATCGCGGGGGGAACGCACATCGGCGATCACAATCGAATAGAACGGCCGCTTTTTCGAGCCGCCACGGGCGAGGCGCATTTTCAGAGCCATTTCAGTTTCCTTTCACTCAATCAATCTGTTGGTTCGGTGGTTCGTTTTTTGCTTCCGGCATCACATGCCGGTAAATCAGGGTGTGCCTGCCGCGAAACGTGCACGCGCCTTCAAGGGTCGCGCCGAGCCTTTCGGCGACCTTCCTTGAGGCGGTGTTGTCAGGGTCCATGAAGCTCATGAGGGGTGGCAGGCCGCGCGCCTCATGCGCCCAGACCTGCATGGCGCGGGCGGCCTCCGTGGCGTAGCCCTTGCCTTCGAAGTCCGGATAGAGGCTCCACATTAGCTCCGGCTCATCCACATCGATGGGGAACCAGAGGCCGGCAAAGCCTCCGGTCTGTCCTGTTTCCCGTTCTTCAACCGCGAGGACGCCGATACCTCGCATGGACCATTGACCGGCTATGGCGCAGAATTCGTTCCATGCTTCGATGCGGCTCCGGCCGCCGCCCCGAAAGCGGTTTCGTTCACCGTCGGCGGAGAACGCGGCAAAGGCTTCAAAATCATCCATCTCGAACGGCCGGAGCCGGAGACGGGTACTCTCGATAACATTTACCGTCATCGGTGTGTTCCCGCCTTTGCCGATGATTCTTCGGCATCATCGTCTGGCGCGCGGTGCCGGTAGAGCCGTGCAGTGCCATAGGGAAAGGCGACGTCCCCCTCGCAAACGGCGCCAAGACGCGTGGCGACGCGGATGGAGGCCGCGTTCTCAGGCGCAATGCAGCTGATGATGCGGGTCCAGCCCATCGTTTCGAAAGCATAGCGGCGGGCGCGGTCAGCCGCTTCGCTCGCATAACCCTTGCCGGTTGCGCCGTTCATCAAGGCCCAGGTGATTTCAGGCTCAGGCCAGCCTTCCGGGTTCCAAAGGCCCGACAGGCCAACAAAAACGCCTGTTTCCTTTTCTTCAAGCGCCCAGGGTCCGAAGCCCTTGAGCGCCCAGTGGCCCGGATAAACGGCGAATTTCCGCCATGCCGTCGGGCGGTCGCAGGGGCCGGTATAGAATGATGAGCGGTCGCTGGCGAAGAAGTCGGCGAAAGCCGGAAAGTCGCTCTCGCGGAAGTCGCGCAGGAGGAGGCGCTGGGTTTCGAGGACGGGGATCACTTCTTCTTGCCCTCTTTGGGTAGGCCCGGAAGACCGGGCAATCCGGCATCGCCTGGAAGACCACCTGGAAATCCGCCACCCGGCAAGCCCGGCATGTTCTTCGGCAAGCCCGGGGGCAAGCTCGGCATGCCGCCGCCCTTTTGCATTTCTTCGAGCATAGCAGGGTCTGGTTGAGGCATGCCGCCGCCGAACATGCCGGCAAGGCCGCCTTTGCCTTTGCCCATCTTCTTCATCATGTCGGCCATTTGCCGGTGCATTTTGAGAAGGCGGTTGACCTCCTGCACCTCGGTGCCGGAACCGGCCGCGACGCGCTTCTTCCGGCTCGCCTTCAAGATGTCCGGTTTTTTCCGCTCCTGCGGTGTCATCGATGAGATGATGGCCATCTGGCGCTTGATGATGCTGTCATCCATGCCGGTGGCTTCCATCTGCTTCTTCACCTTGCCAACGCCGGGCATCAAGCCCATCAGCCCCGACATGCCGCCGAGCTTTTGCATCTGTTTGAGCTGGTCGGAGAGGTCTTCGAGGTCGAAGGCGCCTTTTTGCAGCTTCTTCGCCATCGCTTCCGCTTTTTCGCGGTCGATGGTCTCAGCGGCCTTTTCTACGAGCGAGACGATGTCGCCCATGCCGAGGATGCGCGAGGCGATGCGCTCGGGGTGGAAGTCTTCAAGCGCGTCCCATTTTTCGCCCGTGCCCAAGAGCTTGATCGGCTTGCCGGTCACGGCGCGCATGGAAAGGGCCGCACCGCCGCGGCCGTCGCCGTCGACGCGGGTCAAGACAATGCCGGTCACGCCGACGCGTTCGTCAAAGGCGGTTGCCGTGTTTACGGCGTCCTGACCGGTGAGGGCGTCGGCAACAAGGAGAATCTCGTGCGGGCTGGCGGCCGATTTGATGTCGGCCATCTCGCCCATCAGCGCCTCGTCGATGGATGTGCGGCCGGCTGTGTCGAGCATGACCACATCGAAACCGCCGAGTTTGCCCGCCTGCATGGCGCGCTTTGCAATCTGGACGGGCGACTGTCCCTCGACGATGGGAAGCGTTTCGACGCCCGTCTGCTCGCCCAGCGCCTTCAACTGCTCCATCGCCGCTGGGCGGCGGGTATCGAGCGAGGCCATCAGCACCTTTTTCTTGTCGCGGTCCGTCAGGCGTTTTGCGATTTTCGCGGTCGTCGTCGTCTTGCCGGAGCCCTGCAGGCCGACCATCATGACGGGCACGGGGGCGGCGGCGCTCAGGTCAATCGTCTGGGCGTCGGAGCCCAGCATCTCGACCATCGCGTCGTTGACGATCTTGACGACCATCTGGCCGGGGGTGACCGACTTCACCACTTCGACGCCGACGGCGCGCTCGCGCACCTTTTCGGTGAAGTCCTTGACGACGGGCAGCGCCACATCGGCCTCGATCAGCGCCCGGCGGATTTCGCGCAACGCCTCATTGACGTCGGACTCCGAGAGAGCGCCGCGTTTGGTTAGCCGGTCGAAAATGCCGGAAAGGCGATCCTGGAGGCTCTCGAACATGTTCCGCCCGTCGGTTTCCTTGGCAACAACGCAAATCGCGCCCGCGGGCGAACATCGCTGGCGGGCGTTGACCTCCGGGCTCTCCCACATGCGGGCCCGGTCGGCCGGTTCAGTTCAATCCGTTGATCGAATAATAAAGAGATAGGCGTTTCAGGGGCTGCGCGTCAAGTTTTTGAAACCACCACACAAGTGCGGGCACAGGTCCCGGCCTCCCGATTTGCCCTGAAGCGGCACATATGATTTGAGGATGGGAGAGCAAGCGCAGCTCATGCGCTCCGTCTGTTTTTGGATATGGGATGATGGCTGCAACGCCGCTTTCTTTTTTGAAGATGAACGGTCTTGGCAACGACTTCGTCGTCATCGACGGGCGGGCCGAGCCGGTGCGCTTGTCTTATGAGCAGCGCCATGCGATCGGCGACCGGGCGGCTGGCGTCGGCTGCGATCAGCTCATCATCATGGAGCCCGCGCAGCCCGGCGGGGCCGACGTTTTCATGCGCATCTATAACGGCATTGGCGAGGAGGTGGACGCCTGCGGGAATGCAGCACGCTGCATCGCCCATCTCGTCATGGAAGAAACGGGCAAGGACCGGGTGTCCATCGAGACCAATGCCGGGTTGCTTGTGGGTGCGCGCTGCGACGACCCGCAAATGGTCAGCATCGACATGGGGAGGCCGCGGTTGAAGTGGGACGAGATCCCGCTTGCCGAAGAGTTCCGCGACACCCGCCGCATCGAATTGCAGATCGGGCCGATTGACGCGCCGATCCTGCACTCGCCGGGCGTCGTGAATATGGGCAATCCGCATGCCGTGTTCTTCGTCGGGGACGTCGAGGCCCATGACCTGGCCGCCATCGGGCCGATGCTTGAGCACCACCCGATGTTTCCCGAGCGGGCCAATATCTCGCTTGCCCATGCGACCGTGCCGGACGCGATCACGGTGAAGACCTGGGAACGCGGGGCGGGGCTGACCAAAGCCTGCGGTACGGCTGCTTGCGCAGTACTTGTGGCGGCCGCGCGGCTGAACATGACGGGCCGCAAGGCGGCCGTGACGCTTCCAGGCGGTCCCTTGACGATTGAATGGCGCGAAACGGACGACCATGTCTTGATGTCCGGCCCCTACGCCCTCGATTATGGGGGCACCATTCCGCCGGAACTGCTGGAAGTTGACGCGGCCAAAGCCAATACAGCCTAGTGGGCAGCATGACGAAGATAAAAGAGCGGCAAGACGCACCGGAGGTGATCACCTTCGGCTGCCGGCTCAATGCATATGAATCGGAAGTGATCCGGCGCGAGGCATCCGCCGCCGGGCTGACCGATGCTGTGGTCATTAACACCTGCGCCGTCACGAGCGAAGCCGTGCGCCAGGCCCGCCAGACCATCCGCAAGGCACGGCGCGACCGCCCGGAGGCAAGGATTATCGTCACGGGCTGCGCTGCGCAGACCGAGCCTGAAACCTTTGCCGCGATGCCTGAAGTGGACGCTGTCGTCGGCAATCAGGAAAAGCTTGAGGCGGGCACCTATCGCGCGCTTCCCTTCGGCCTCGCGGATGAGGAAAAGGTCCAAGTGTCCGATATCATGGACGTCAAGGAAACCGCGTCTCACATGGTCGATGCCTTCACGGGCCGTGAGCGGGCTTTCGTGCAGGTCCAAAATGGCTGCGATCACCGCTGCACTTTCTGCATCATCCCCTATGGGCGCGGCAATTCCCGCTCCGTCCCAATGGGCGCGGTCGTCGACGAAGTGCGCGCGCTTGTCGAAAACGGGACGTCGGAAGTGGTGCTGACAGGCGTCGACATCACGTCTTATGGCGGCGATTTGCCTGGTACGCCCCGGCTTGGTGCGCTCGTGCGCGCCATCCTCCGCCATGTGCCGGAACTGCCGCGTTTGCGGCTTTCATCCATCGACTCTATTGAGGCCGATCCCGATCTGATGGCCGCTTTTGCCGAGGAGGAGCGGCTGATGCCGCACATCCATCTCTCGCTGCAGTCGGGCGACGACATGATCCTCAAGCGCATGAAACGGCGTCATTTGCGGGCCGATACGATCCGCTTTTGCGAAGACGTGCGCCAAGCGCGGCCGGATGTCGTCTTCGGCGCCGACATTATCGCGGGTTTTCCAACCGAGACCGAGACGATGTTCGAGAACTCGCTCGCGATGGTCGAAGAGTGCGGTCTCACCTTTCTCCATGTCTTTCCGTTCTCGCCGCGCCCCGGCACGCCGGCAGCCCGCATGCCGCAGCTTGAACGCCCGGTCATCAAGGAGCGGGCGGCAATGTTGCGCAACAAGGGCGAGGCGGCGCTTGGCCGTTATCTTAACGGTCAGACCGGCACCACGCACCGTGTGCTCGGCGAAAAGCCGGGGCTTGGCCGCGCTGAAGGGTTCGCGCTTGTCCATGCCGACGGGCTGTTGCCGGGCATCATCGCTGACGTGACCGTCTCGGGGCATGATGGAATCGCGCTCTCGGGCGTGATGGCCCGGAGTGCTGCGGCGTGAGCGGCGATCAGGCGAAGGAGAAGAAGGGGCTTTTCGGCGGCTTGTTCTCCACGAAAGAGCCGCCCCCGCCGATTGAGCAGGCCGAGCCGGTACCGGAGGCAGAGCCTCCCGAACCGCCGCAAGATACAGCGCCGGCCGATATGTTGCCGGACACGCTGGTTGAAACACCGGCAGAGGCACCGGCAGAAGAGCACATAGAGTCCTCAATCGCTGAACCGGCTCAGGAACCGGTTGAGGCCGGCGAACCGGAATCATCCGCGGGCTGGTTCACCCGCCTGCGGCGGGGGCTTTCAAAATCCTCCAATCAGCTTGGCTCGTCGATCACAGGCATCTTCACGAAGAAGAAGCTTGATGCGGCAACGCTTGAAGACCTCGAAGATGCGCTCCTTCAGGCCGACCTCGGTGTCGAAACGGCGATGGCGATCACCGAAGCGCTCGAGCGCGACCGTTATGACAAGGCGATCTCGCCGGACGAGGTGCGGACCGTCCTCGCCGATGAGGTTGCAAAGGTTCTGGAGCCCGTTGCGGTGCCGCTTGAGATCGATGCGGCGAAAAAGCCCTTCGTCATCCTGGTTGTCGGGGTGAATGGCGCAGGCAAGACGACGACGATCGGCAAGCTTTCAAAGAAGCTCCGCGACGATGGCCGCTCGGTGATGCTGGGCGCGGGCGACACCTTCCGGGCGGCCGCCATTGAGCAGATCGAGGTCTGGGGGGAGCGCACGGGCGCTCGGGTGGTGGCCGGCCCGCAAGGGTCGGATGCCGCGGGTCTTGCCTTTGATGCGTTGAAGGACGCAACGGCGCAGGGCATGGATGTGCTTCTTCTCGATACAGCCGGGCGGTTGCAAAACCGCGCCGAACTGATGGCGGAGTTGGAAAAAATCGTCCGGGTCATCAAAAAACAGGACGAGACCGCGCCGCACGCCGTCTTGCTTGTGCTCGATGCGACCGTCGGCCAGAACGCCCTTCAGCAGGCGGAGATATTCGGCAAGATCGCAGGCGTCACCGGCATTGTCATGACCAAGCTCGACGGCACGGCGAAAGGCGGCATTCTCGTTGCCATCGCCAGGAAGTTCGGCTTGCCGATCCATTTCGTTGGCGTCGGCGAGGGGGTTGAGGATCTGCAACCCTTCGCGGCGAAGGATTTCGCCAGCGCCATTGCCGGGACGGCTTCGGAGAACGCATGAGCGATACGGCGGAAAGCGAAAGCCTTGACAAGCGCGCGATCCTGAAGCTCGTTTTGGAGCTAGGACCGCTTGTTCTTTTCTTTTTCACCAACAACCGTTTTGAGATTTTAACTGCGACAGCCGTCTTCATGGTTGCAGCCACTGTGGCGCTTGTCCTGATGTGGCTCGTTTTCCGGCGCGTCGCGGTGATGCCGCTTGTCTCGACTGTGGTGGTTCTCTTGTTTGGCGGTCTGACGCTTTGGTTCTCCGATGAGCTTTTCATCAAGCTCAAGCCGACCATTGTGAATGTGCTGTTCGGATCAGTGTTGATGGCAGCCTTTCTTTTCCGCAAACCCATCCTCAAATTCGTGCTCGATGCGGTTTTCGAAATCGATGACGAGGGCTGGCGGATTCTGACCTTGCGTTGGGCGCTGTTCTTCTTCTTTCTCGCCCTTCTTAACGAGGCGGTCTGGCGCTTCTTCTCCACCGATTTCTGGGTGGCGTTCAAAGTCTGGGGCGTCATGCCGATCACGATGGTTTTCGCGCTCAGCCAGATGGGGCTGATCAAGCGGCACTGGGTGGGCGACTGAAGCTGCACCGCATCTCGGTTCGCAGCGTCAAAGACTTCGGTCAGGCCGTCCCGTCATTGCGTTTGTCGAAATGCATTGAGACCGGTTTGTGGTCGCTTGTCATCGCGAATTCAGGCCGTGTTCCCGTGATCTGATGCTGAACCTCATGCTCCACGAGGCCGCCGCCTGCCCGGGCGCGGTAGGGGAAGGGGGCGACTTGTTTGTTTCCGGTGAACGCCTGGCTGAAAAGGATATGATCGAGGAGGATTTTCGGGTCCCTGCCCGGATCGAGCCGATCCTGGAAGAACACCGACCAGCGCTCCTCTTCGGCATGGTCAAAAAGGGCGTGGTTCAGGAACCGTCGGGCGAAAAACACTTCGCCTTGAAGCGTGCTTATGAGGTCGTGATACAGGAAGCGGCGCTCGATGCGTTCTTTTCCCGGCCCATCATTGAAATCGCCCGCCACCATGATGGGGGCGCTTGCATCGGTTTCGAAACGGTGGTCGATATAGTGGCGGATGTCCGCGCATTCGGTGGTGATTTTCACCCGTGATTTGATGATGTCGGCGACGAGTTCCGGGTTTTCCTGAAAGAAGCCGTCATCGCTTGCATCGCCCCTCACGCGCTTGCGCGTGAATTTGCTCTTCAGATGCGCGCCGATGATCTCGAAGAATGCGCCGTTGATGCTGACCTGGAGAACCTGCGGGTGGCGCCAGTGGCTATGGTTGCGCGTTAGATCGAAATCGAGCCGGTCTTCCACGAATTTCGGGTAGGATACATCCCAGCGTCCATCTTTATGCGCACCGCCGGAATTGTGTTCGGTGTGTCTGCGCCATTGGTCGAGATGTAAAAGGTTCGTCTCAATGGGCAGGTTCTTGCGTACGAGGAACCATATCCACTGGCGTCCGGTGACATCGTCATTGCCACGCATGCCATAATCGGCGCGGTTATCGCTGCCGCGGACGACGAGATCGTAGCCCGGTGCGACATCGGCGAAAAACGCCCGCGCTCTTTCTTCCCCGTTGGGGCCTTCGCAAATGACGAAGAAATCCGCGTCAAGCGCATTGAGTTCGTCGCGAATGGCATCGCGCCGCTGCTCGGCCTTTTGCTTGTCATCGGGTTTGCCGGAGGCGAGTTCATCGATCAGCTTGTCTGAATGCTCGATGTTCCAAGTCGTGACTTTGAATGTGTCCATGGCGGCGTCCCCTGCAATGTTCCCCAAGCGCGCGCATGAACGTGCAGGATGACTGTCCTAGGATCAAGCGTGATGCGTTTTGCTTGAGCTAACCGCCGTGCAGCTTGAGCATCCATCAGGATTAGTCTTGGTTGGACATGCTGTTGCCTAGCTCACCCGGCGGATTGAAGAAAGGCGGCGTTTCGCCTTCCTCGCTGCGCCGGTCGTGGTTCAAGACCCAATGCACGCTTGGAAAGGCGATGTCGTTCCACGGAATCTCCTCCCATTTGAAAAGGTCGACCTCGAGACTTTCATGACCGGGTGCGAATTCGGGTTTTGCAAGCGTGGCGCGGTAGTGGATCTGCACCTGGCTGATGCGCGGCACCGAATAGATGGCAAGGAGTGCGCTGATGCTGATCTCGGCGCATGCTTCTTCCATGGCCTCGCGGCGGGCGCCGTCTTCGGGCGTTTCGTGCAGTTCCATATAGCCGGCAGGAATCGTCCAGAAGCCCTTGCGCGGTTCGATAGCGCGGCGGCAAAGCAGGAACCGTCCCTCATGTCTCACCACCGAGCCCACCACCAGCTTCGGATTCTCATAGGCGATGAAGCCGCAATGGTCGCAGACCTGACGGAGCCGGTCGTCGCCCTCGGGAACGGCGCGGCTGAAGCCGGGGGAAAGGGAAGGAGGGGTCTTCATGGGCTCACTCCGCCATGCCCCGTTGAAGCTGGCCGTTGTGGCGGATTATTGCGCAGTTTCGCCGCCGGTGCGCGCCGCCTCGATGATGGGCAGGAATGTCTCGCGCACATGCGTTTGGTTAAACGGTCCGATATGTTTGTGGATGATGATCCCATGCGCATCGACAATGAAGGTTTCCGGCACGCCGTAAACGCCCCAGTCGATCGAGACGCGGCCATTCCTGTCGGCGCCGATATTCGAAAACGGATTGCCGAACTGGGCGAGGAACCGGCGCGCGTTTTCCGGCCGGTCCTTATGGTTGATCCCGGCAACGCGGACGCCCGACTGGCTGATCGCCATCAGATAGGGTGCTTCCTCACGGCAGGGCCCGCACCATGAAGCCCAGACATTGACGACCGTCACTTCGCCCTTGAGATCGGCAGTGGACAGCCCCGGAATGTCTTGATCGACACCGCCCCTGTTCTCAAGTGGGGGAAGTGCGAATTCGGGCACCGGCTTTCCAATGAGAACGGAAGGCACGATGTTCGGATTGCCGGCGTAAAGGCGGAAATAAAAGAGGACCGCAAGCGCGATAAAGAGCACAAGGGGTATAACCACGAGTGCGGGGCTAAATCCCCGATGTCGCGGCGTTTCACTTTGTTCCGATGTGCTCAAGGCATGTCTCCTGCCGGGCCGCCGGGCTCATTTTCACCCGTGGGGTCGAGTGTCGAGAGCAATTGCCGCTGGCGCCGGTAATCGGCGAGAATGAAAAGTAAAAGGCCGCCAATACCGAAGACGGCAGTGGCATAAGACCATAGAACAAAGCCGACATGGGGTGCGTCAAAACTCATTCGGCGGGTTCCGTGGTGAAGGTTGCGGTCCGGCGTCCCGGGCCGGTGCTTCCACGCGCTTTCAACAGGGTGATCTTGCGGATGCGCCGGCGCAGGATCTCCGCCCGCATGGCGGTGATGTGCAGCGCGAAGAAAAGCAGCATGAAGCCGGCCGCCATGATGAGAAGCGGAATGAGGATCGTCGGATAGATTGTCGGCCCATCGAACCGGAAGACGCTTGCCGGTTGGTGCAGCGTGTACCACCAGTCGACCGAGAATTTGATGATCGGGATGTTGATGAAGCCAACGAGGACGGTTATCGCGGTGACGCGTGCCGCCCGGCCCGGATCGTCAAAGGCGTTCTGCAAGGCCATCAGGCCAAGATACATCAAAAAAAGCACAAGAACCGATGTCAGTCTTGCATCCCAGACCCACCACGTGCCCCACATGGGCTTGCCCCACAACGAACCTGTGATCAGCGTCACGGCAGTGAAGACGGCGCCAATTGGAATGGCGGCTTTCACCGAGACGTCGGCAAGCGGATGCCGCCATACCAGTGTTCCAATGGCCGATGTCGCCATTACCGTGTAACAAAACATGGAGAACCAGGCTGCGGGAACATGGATGAACATGATCCGCACGGTTTCACCCTGCTGGTAGTCCGTCGGTGCGACGAAAAACGCCTGATATAGCCCAATCGCGAGAACGGCTCCGGTGGCTGCCCAGAGCCACGGCAGGAGCCGCCCACTATAGGCCATGAAGACGCCGGGATTTGCGAGTTTCCACATGTTCCGCAACTTAGTGTTTTAGAACCGTTCTCGCAATCATGTCCGTCATGGCACGTAGTCGCGGGCGTCTGGCGCTTTACCGCTTATGCCCTGCCGTGCTCCTTGCCGGTCTAGCCGCCGGTCTTGTCACCAAGCACAAACACATCCCAGACGATGGCTTCCTCGCCGCCAAGCTCGAAACCGTTGTGCTGGTGCATCGATTCAATCGTGATGAGCTGACCGGTCACATCAAGGGGGATCGCCAGCGATGACCCTGCGCGGTAAACGAGGGTGGCCGCGGCTGGTTTCCCGTCCACTTTGATATGGAGCCGCGACCGCCGCGTCGCCCCGATATTGTCGTGGGCGTTGAGCTGGATCATCGTGATCTTTTGCGGACTATCGAGACGGATGTTCAGGTTCGTCTCAATCTCGCACTTGTTGTCGTCCTCGATACAGTAGCTCTCGCACAAAACGCCGCCAATGCAGCGCCGCTCGCCGACGGACTCAAAGAGAATGGCTGTCGGCTGCCGCTCGTCAACGGGTGGAGGGTCCTGAACCGCCGCGACCTGCGTCGTTTCTTCCGCGGGCCGGGTTTCTTCCGGTTCGGCTTCGCTTGCCTGCCTGTTTGCTGACGGTTCGGCCTCGTCGGACTTCGCATCGCCAGTTGCTTCAGCCGCCTCGGCTTCGTCGCCGTTCTGGGCGCCCCGCAGCATATCGGCTGCTACTTCTTCTTGCTCCGTTTCTTCTTCTTGGGCTGTTTCTTCCGCGGCCGCGCTCACAGACATGGTGGCGACCGCCATCGCCAGCACGCCCGCCATAAAAGCTGCCAGCGCAAGCATCACGAAGAACCGAATGGTCTTCGTTTTTCCATCTGACATGATACTGGTCATGGTTCTACTCCCTGTCATGCCTCCTGTCTCATTCCCTTAAGAGCGCGAATGCGGGCGGAAATCCGGCCTATGAGGGGCAAGCTTCGGGAAAGATCGCGGTTATGATGCGGCTCTTTCCCTTAGGTTGCCTAGGTTTTTGCGGTGAAATGGTTGGGCTTAACCCTGACCGCTCCGGAGCGCTGCAGCGGCGGCAAAAGGAGCAAGAGCGAGGCTGGCGAGTGAGATTGCACCCAGAAGCAGGAAGGGCGTTCTAAATGGCAGCCCCTCGACGATGACCGCGTTCGTTGTGCTAATTCCAAAGATGAGAACGGGCAGTGTGAGCGGCAGGACGAGAATCGCCAGAAGCATCCCGCCCCGCGGGAGGGCAGTGGTGACGGCTGCGCCAACCGCGCCGATGAGGGTCAAGGCCGGGCTGCCGACAAAGAGTGTTAGAGCCGTCATACCGATCCCCTCAGGCGACATGTTCAGCATTAGGCCGAGAAGCGGCGACACCAGAACGAGCGGAAGGACTGACGTGAGCCAATGCGCGATGGTTTTCGCGAGGACTGTCAGTTCAAGCGGCAGATCGGCCATTGTCATGAGGTCAAGCGTGCCGTCCTCGCTGTCGATCTGGAAAAGCCGGTCGAGGCCGAGCAGAACGGACAAAAGCGCACCGATCCAGAGGAAGGCGGGGCCAAGGCGGGAAAGCAGGTTCAGATCGGGTCCAACGCCGATCGGCAGCACCACGATGAACACCAGGAAGAACACAAGCCCCAGATGCGCGCCGCTGCCATGGGAAAAGGCAAGGCGTGTGTCCCGGATGAGGAGGGCGAGAAAGGCCGAACCCATTATGTGGCGTCCCCGAGCCTAAGCATTGCATGCGGTTTTCGCGGAAGGTTCGCGTGGGTGGCGGCGACGACAAGCCCGCCTTCCTTCAGATGGCTTGTGAGCCAGCCGCCGAATGTCCTCTCGCTGGTTGCGTCGAGAGCGGCCGTCGGCTCGTCAAGGAGCCAGACCGGTCTTTTGATCGCGAGCAGCCGTGCGAGCGCTAAGCGCCGCTTCTGTCCCGCTGATAGGACTCTGGCGGGTAAATTCGCGAGATGCCCAAGGCCCACCTCGCCAAGCACTTCCAGGGTTTGGGATGGGTTCTCGGTACCGCTGAGGAAGCGAATCCAGAAGGACAGGTTCTCGCGCACGGTGAGAACCGGTTTGAGCGCGTTCTCATGGCCGACGAAGTGGGTATGGGCGCCGTACTCCTCG
>JAKSCL010000369.1 GCA_022360615.1 Hyphomicrobiales bacterium | reverse complement strand
TATAGCCAACGTCGAGTGTGAAGCCCAACGGGATTTCCCTGCCGACCGATGCTTGGAAAAGGTCGTCGGAGAAATTCGTGCCGACGGGCCCATCGTCGATTTCGCGCCTTGTGTAAGCCAGCGCGGCATTCCAGGGGCCAAAGGTGTAAGCGCCGCCGACTGTGAAATAGGTGCGGTTGTTTTCGCCGTTTTCGTAATTGTCGAAATGGGCAATCTCGGCATTCAGATCGATGGTCTGCTCTTCGCCCAATTCAATCGTCTGAATGACGCCGAACACAACCCCCGTCTCATCCTCGGTGTCGCCCGTGCCTGGCTCTTGAAAGCGAACCCCGCCATGGAAACTGAAGCCGGGCAAGGCCGCGATATCCGCGCCATCGAGGGTGAAGGAGAAGGATTCAAAGCTCTCGGTATTGCTCGGGCCACCGTCATCCAAATCGGTGCGCCCCCTGTTCTCAGTCAGGGTCGATTCGGAGAGGAAGGTTGTATCCGCAAAAAAAGTCGTGCCGGTGAACACGAATGTGCCGGCCTCACCGCCGACTTCGACCGAACCGCCGATGCCGATGCGCTCCGTAATCTCATAATCCTCGGCGAAATCGACGCCGTAAATCCCAGGCGTTACATCCCAGGCCGTACCGAAGGCTGGATTCACCTTGCCGCCGAAGACCGAGAAGCCGTTGACCTCAATCGCCCCGTAGAGCGTCTCGAAATAGGTGCCTTGATCCTCATAGAAGAACCGGTCGTCCGTTGCATCGAACACCGGCTCGCTCGTGATATCGGTATGCACGAGGAACCATGAGACCGGCCGGAACTCGATGGCCGCTTCGATTGTCGCAAAGGCATCGGTCAGTTCGGCGTCGGGATCGCCCGAATCGAAAATGTGGTCGACCTGGTGCTCCACAACGAGATCGAGCTGGAAAATGTTGTCCGGCTCTTCATCGGCCACGAAAAACTGCGGGAAAGCCGCATCCGCAGCGATGGCTGGCCCGTAAAGGCCGGTCATGCCCGCGAGAAAGGCAGCCATTGGTAAAAACCTTTTTTGCAACATGATTAAAGTCCCTTTTGATCAAGGCTTCCGCCGAAAAGTTGCGATGAGTAAAAAAACGCGCATTACGTGTAAATGCCGGCGTTTATGGTTAAAAAAGCGCTAAGTAATTGTATAACATTACACTCACCTCTTACAGCCTCCACGCAGGCACATTGATCCAACCGTTTGCATAGCTCGGTTCGCCAGCAAGGATTTGACGGTGCAAGCCACACCGTTTAGCCGCCCCCTTGAGGTCGGGCAGATCGCCCTCCCTAATGTGAACATCAGAGAGGAGTCACTGTCGCGCCCTAGCAGCGCACTCCCGGCAAAAACCTAAGCGTTCTCACTGAAACACCGCGCTCGGGTTATCGAGGCTATCGGAACCCTCGAACTCGATCACTCCCAAATCGAGCACCGCAACCGCTCGTTCGATCGGGCGCGTTTGGGCGATAAGCGTATCGATCACCGCCTGGATAACGGCGTTCCCTTCTTCATTGCCCTCGCCAAGCATCTGATCATATGCCTCGATGGATTCGGCGCGCGCCCGCATCACCGCCATGGCGGCGAGCGTTTCTTCGAGCTTCGCGCTGAGGTCGGCATGGACGGCGGGGTCCGCAGCACCGACCAAATCCCCGATGGATGGTCCGGACACGACCGAGCCATCGATCCGCCGGTAATGGCCCGTGTAGACGTTCCGCATGCCGATCTGATTGTAGTAGTGCGAGTTGTGGGTGTTGTCGGCAAAGCAGTCATGCTCCTCCTCGGGATCGTGAAGAAGAAGACCAAGCTTCATGCGCTCGCCCGCAAGCTCGCCGTAAGACAGCGAGCCGAGACCGGTGAGGATCGCCGAAAGCCCCGCTTTTTCATCCTCATTGAGCGCCGCGCGCGCCGCGCCGCCCTCGGCCCAGTTCGCCACCATCTCCTCAAGGTCCGTCAAAAGAAGCGTGGATGTCGCTTTCAAATATTCGGCGCGCCGGTCGCAATTGCCGCCCGTGCAATTGGCGGTATCGAAATCGGTTGCCGGCCGATTGCCCGCGCCCGCTTCCGTGCCGTTGAGGTCCTGCCCCCACAGAAGAAACTCAATCGCGTGATAGCCGGTCGAGACATTCGCCTCGACTTCTTCCGCTTCATGCAGCGTGTCCGCCAGAAGCGCCGGGGTGATCGTCGATGCATCGACCGCTTGACCGTTCACGGTGAGCGATGCATTTGCGATCACATTGACCGTATAGAGCGTGTTTTCATCCGATTCGGCGCCGTAGGACGCGTCCACATAGTCGATGAGCCCCTCATCCAGCGGCCAGGCATTCACCCTGCCCTCCCAATCGTCAACGATGGCGTTGCCGAAGCGGTAGACCTCTGTCTGCTGATAGGGCACACGCGCCGCGATCCAGGCCGCACGCGCCGCCAGCAACGTCGCTTCACTCGGGTTTGCAATGAGCGCGTCGATCGCCGCATCAAGCGCGCGGGCGGTAATGAGGGAATCCTCGTAGCCCGCATGGGCGATGTCGGCATAGGTGTCGAGCACAGCCGCCGTATCGGCGGCTTCGGCGGCCGCGACACTCAGCGCCAACGCGCTGACGGCGCCAAGCAGCATCTTCCCGCCTCTTCCCATCATTTCATCCCTCCTACCGGTGTCTCTCTGAAATCCCGCGAGCCCATGACAGCAATGCCCGTTGCCAGCCGTTCACACGGCAGCCGGAGCGAGCGGTTCATTTTCTCCGAAAGATATTTCAACGCCATTGCGTGAAAGCCGGGCCGCACGGAACGCAAATACGACATACATTCAACCCTCCGGCATTCTGGATTCACGGCGCGGACGACAACAAATTCAAATGAATACTTCTAACAATTTGGATAACAACTGAAAATCGAACGTGTCAAACGCTATCTTTTAGATTAATTCCATATTTTTATTTCTTTATAATTATTCTATTTTAAATAAAAAACCCTCACCGGTCCCTTTATCAACCAGGCCGTCGCTTCAGCGCTTCAGACCAATGAGAGACATCAAATAAATTACCAGCGCCGCCGGGGAAAACCGGCCGGTGTCCAGCGGCGGAAACTGGCTGAGCCGAACCGCTTTAATCCTCTTGGGCGTTGAGCGGCCATGATTGAGGGTGCTTTGCACGCGGCTCTCGAAAATGGACCGGAAAAGACAAACGGCTTCAAACGGCATTCGAAGCCGGCGCGCGCGGCATCAAAGCGAGAGGCGGCCAATAATCTGGCAAAGCATTCCTCTGTTTAGTCACCGGCCCTCATCAACTCCGCGAGACGCCGGATTGCTTGCATCATTGGCTCTGAGTCATTGCCCTCGCAGAGTATCATGGCTTCGACCGTCGCACCGGTTTTATCGCCATTCCGGACACATTGAAGCGTCCGGATCAGCGACCGTTCGGATCGGGTCAATTTCGCCGAACATGCCGCGCAATAGGGGTTTTGAAAGTTGAACACGGTCTTCCTCGATGCCCGCATATTCCGCAGGACATTGAGAACGCTCACGGCCACGACCGCACCCTGCTTCTCGCCGAACGCCGAGACAGCGCGATCGATGGCATCCTCCCAGTAGCGGCCGGACCCTTTCATGTATGAAAAGCAATAGTACCGCGCGATATGAAGAATGACACATTCGTCGGCTTCGAAACCTGTCTTCAAAACCGCCATGTTTGAGTTGGGCGATTGATGTCTTTTCTGTCTCTGTGCCATCACCAACTCTGTTTAAGCGTTCCGTTTTTCTCTTCGGGAAAGCATTTGCACGGAAAACGGCCGGTCAAGACGCCGCCTTCGTTCGCGTCCCCCTTCTGTTTCATTCGATCCACCAGCGGTCCAAGGGGGATGGCGGAAAGCCGGATCTCTCGGCCTCCGGCCTTCCGAAACGGTCCCACCAGGCAAGCCTGATGGTATTTGAGCGCCACAATGGCAACATGGGCATGAGCTGCCGGAAGACGCGGTCGAAGGCATGCGCAGCCGTCCGCAGCGCGTCCATGGTGCGGGCCTTTTCAAGCGCCTCGATCGCCGAATCGAGCGCCGGGTCGCGGATGCCGGAAAGTGCGTAGGAACCATCCTGAGAAGCCAGATCGCTATGCCATAGGAGCCGTTCAGCGGTTCCGGGCAAAGGTGCCGGTGACCAGGACAGCGTCGCGAGATCGAAATCGCGATCGAGCATCTGCCGGGAAGCGGATGCAGGGTCCGCCTGCACACGGATCAGCCGGATTCCGATCCGTTCCCAAGCCCGGTCGAGCCAGGTGAGCGGCCGGTCGTAAAGCGGGTTCGGCGAAATCAGCCGGAGTTCGATGGCGCGGCCCGTTTCCGGGTCGGT
>JAKSCL010000274.1 GCA_022360615.1 Hyphomicrobiales bacterium | reverse complement strand
CGCTTTAACCACATCGCTTTTGTTGTAGTCCTCGATGGCCTCTTCGCCAGGCCGGTTCCAGTCGAGGTCGGAAAGGTGGACCATCCCGTCCAAATCGCCTTCGAGGCCCACAAAGAGGCCGAATTCGGTCTTGTTTTTGATCTCGCCTTCGACGACAGAGCCGACTGGGTGGCTTTCGGCGAACTCTTCCCAAGGGTTTGGCATGGTTTGTTTGAGGCCGAGCGAGATACGCCGTTTCACGGGATCGACCTCAAGGACCATCACCTCGACCTCTTGGCTGGTCGAAACGATCTTGCCCGGATGGACGTTCTTTTTCACCCAAGACATCTCGGAGACGTGGATGAGACCTTCAATACCCGGCTCAAGTTCAACGAACGCGCCATAATCCGTGATGTTCGTCACGCGGCCGGTCAGCTTCGAGTCGATCGGATACTTCGCTTCAATGCCGTCCCACGGATCGGCTTGCAGCTGTTTCATGCCAAGACTGATGCGCTGCGTGTCCTGATTGACGCGGATGATCTGGACTTTGACCGTCTCGCCGATGGTCAACACCTCGGATGGATGATTGATACGCCGCCACGCGATGTCGGTCACGTGCAGGAGGCCGTCGATGCCGCCAAGATCCACGAATGCGCCGTAATCGGTGATGTTTTTGACGACACCGTCGAAGGTCTGGCCTTCCTGAAGCTTGTCGACGATTTCCTGGCGCTGTTCGGCGCGGCTTTCCTCAAGCACGGAACGCCGGGAGACGACAATGTTACCGCGTCTCTTGTCCATCTTCAGGATCTGGAAGGGTTGGGGCGTGTTCATCAGGGGGCCGATATCGCGGATCGGCCGGATGTCCACTTGGCTACGCGGCAGGAAGGCGACGGCTCCGTCAAGGTCGACGGTGTAGCCGCCCTTGACCTGGTTGAAAATCCGGCCTTCGACTTTTTCGCCAGCCTCAAAACTCTTCTCAAGCCGTTTCCAACTCTCTTCCCGCCGCGCCTTGTCGCGCGAGAGGACAGCCTCGCCAAGCGCGTTTTCCACCCGCTCAAGATAGACTTCGACCGTGTCTCCAGGCTTCAGTTCGGCATCTTTGCCGGGGCTCTGGAACTCCTTCAGCGGAATGCGGCCCTCGGTTTTCAAGCCAACATCGACGATGGCCTGGTCTTTTTCGATTGCAACGATCGTCCCTTCGACGACCGCGCCCTCTTCGAGATGACCGCCCGAAAGGCTCTCTTCAAGGAGAGCGGCAAAGTCCTCGCGGCTCGGTTGGGTTTCACTCACAGCGATTTGCGACATTAACAGTTAGGCTCCCGAACGATTGCGCCGGCGGTTTGCGTTGACATTGATCCGCCACCAGTTCTGCGGTTGAACACCAACCGCACCGGCGCTAACCGGCAGACAGATCGCATTTCCGATGAACATCTGGACCTTTCGCGGGTGCAAGCGGTGGGTGGTGTCAATCACGCCCACGGCGGCATGCGGACCAGCGGGTCGGCCCAAGCCCAAAAAGCAAAACCGTCACCCTCCGGTGGCCCGGCGGATGACGTCATTGGCCGTCTGGAACGCCGTCTCTATATCCAAATCGGTGGTATCGAGCAAGTAGGCGTCTTCCGCTGGGCGCATGGGAGCAATCGAACGCGACTTATCGCGTTCATCCCGTTCCGCAAGGTCCGCACGTGTTTTGTCGAGCGTTAACGCTTCACCCCGGGCCAGAAGCTCAGTATGACGTCTTCGCGCCCGCGCCTCAAGGTCGGCGGTGATGAAAAGCTTCACATGGGCTTCGGGGCAAACCACTGTGCCGATATCGCGCCCGTCAAGCACTGCACCGGGTTTCTTATGGGCGAAGTCGCGCTGAAACCGCAGAAGTGCGTCGCGGACCTTTGGAATAGCGGACACGATGGAGGCCGCCTGCCCAATGAGCGAGCTATTGAGTGCGGGATCGGAGAGGCTGTCGGGGTCAAGGCTCATGGCAGCTGCGACACCGGCTTCGACATCATCGGGCGTCTTTCCGGCTTGCAACAAATCACGTGCGACCGCGCGGTAGAGCTTCCCGGTATCCAGATAATGAAGCCCCAACGCGCGCGCGATGTTCCGTGCTAACGTCCCCTTGCCGGATGCCGCCGGGCCGTCGATTGCGATAATCATGACATTCGTCTGATGTTTTTTAAGTGCGAAAATCATCCCCTTAGCCCAATCTTTGCCCCAAGTGCAGTCATGTCCGGCACGAATTCCGGGTAGCTCGTTGCAATGATCGCTGCATCATCGACAGACACAGGTTTCTTTGAAACCAATCCCATCACCAGAAAGGCCATCGCGATGCGGTGGTCGAGATGGGTTTGAACCGTGCCGCCACCTTCGACGGCACCTTGGCCTTCGATGGTTAGCCAGTCGGGTCCGGTCTCGTGAGTGACGCCATTTGCGGCAAGGCCGTCTGAAACGGCGGCTAACCGGTCGCTCTCTTTGACGCGCAATTCGGCCAGGCCATGCATCACCGTGCGGCCCTCGGCAAACGCAGCGGCAACCGAAATCACCGGATACTCGTCAATCATCGAGGGTGCGCGCTCAGGTGGTATCTCGACACCCTTCAGGGCAGACGCCCGCACGTGCACGTCGCCAACCGGTTCTCCACCCGAAAGCCGCTCGTTCACGACCGTGATATCGGCTCCCATTTCCCAAAGCGTGGTAAGGAAACCGGTGCGGGTTTCGTTGAGCAGGACGTTTTCGACCGTGACGTCGGAGCCCGGCACCAATATCGCCGCCACGATGGAAAACGCTGATGAGCTCGGATCACCGGGAACTGTGACATGCTGTCCCGTCAGCCGTGTCTGACCGGCAAGGCTGATGACCCGCCTTTGCTCTGCTTCTTCAGTGATTTCGATGGCCGCTCCGAAGGCTTTGAGCATCCGCTCGGTGTGATCGCGTGTCGCTTCCTTCTCAATCACCGTCACCGTGCCCGGACTTGTGAGACCGCAAATGAGAATTGCGGATTTGACCTGGGCGGAGGGAACTGGAAGCTCATAGGTGATGGGGATGGGGCCATTTGTCCCGGTTAGCGCAAAAGGAAGGGTATTGGCGCCTTCGGGATCGACGCGGGCTCCCATTCGGGTAAGGGGGTCGAGAACGCGGCGCATCGGGCGTTTGCGCAGCGATCCATCGCCGTCGCAGCGGGCCGTAACCGGGTGGCCGGCAATCGCACCCAGCGTGAGACGCACGCCTGTGCCCGCATTGCCGAAATCGATGGGGGCCTCCGGCGTTTTCAGGCATCCGATACCTGACCCCGTGACGCGCCACAGGCCATCCTCCGTCCGCTCCGCATGGCCGCCAAGCGCTCTAACGGCGTTTGCGGTTGCCATGATGTCTTCCGATTCAAGCAGGCCCGCGATTGTTGTCTCGCCATCGGCGAGCAGGCCGCATAAAAGCGCCCGATGTGAAATCGATTTGTCTCCGGGAACCCGGATACGCCCTGTCAGCGCCGGGGACGGCGATGCAATTCCCGGGATTTTGGGCGCGCCATGCGTCAACAGAGAAAATCTCCCGTCCGAAGTCCAGCAGGTGTCGGGGTTGAGTAGAGATACTGCAAGTGGGGCCTTTTATTCACCGAGAATGGCTTTCGGGGCAAGGCCGGAGCGCGATGGATTCGGTTTGCCAGGCGGAACCCGGCTCTAAATGAGCCCTCTGTTCGCGCTTGTCATGGAAGTGTGCGTAAAGGGCGATTTTGGCTTTGACAGCGGTTGAAACGCATGGCAAAGGGGCGCGCATTTTAGCGGCCCGCGCAGACTGCGCCGCTCAACAAGCACTTGAACAAGAGGTCGAGCTGTGGCGAAACCCCAATTAGGCACAAAGCGGACTTGTCCCGAAACGGGCCGCAAATTCTACGACCTCAACAAGACCCCGATTGTTTCACCCTATACGGGAACCGAATACCCGTTGTCGTTCTTCGAAACGCCGGTGAAGAAGCCCGCGAAATCCAGAGCAGCGGCCGAGGCGAAAACCGGAGTGGCCAATGAGGCCGCGGTCGAGGACGAAGGTGAACTCGAGGCCGATGACGCCGTTGTCTCCCTCGAGGAGGCAGCGGAGGAGGCGGGTGAAAACGTTGGTGTCGACGATGAAGAGGATGATGCAGCTGCCGACATCCCCGATATCGAAGACGACGATCTCGGCAGCGATAACGACGATAACGATTCGTTCCTTGAGACCGATGATGAAGACGACGATGTCAGCGATATTCTTGTCGGTGATGTCGAGCCGGATGGCGACGAAGAGACCTAAGCAGGGCGCAAGCTTGCTTTTGATCCAGCGCGCCATTGCCCTCGCGGCTTGACGCGCTGTCCTCGTTAATGGCACACCTCGTGCTCCCAAGGTTGCTGAAAAGCTCGCGACCGGAAGATGGGGCCATAGCTCAGTTGGGAGAGCGCTTGAATGGCATTCAAGAGGTCAGGGGTTCGACTCCCCTTGGCTCCACCATCTCGCTTTTGTGAGTTGAAATTTCCTGTAACACCTTGAAAGGAAACGCAATTTCGGCGGTTCGATAACCGTT
>JAKSCL010000380.1 GCA_022360615.1 Hyphomicrobiales bacterium | reverse complement strand
TCTCGGCCGGTCTTGTTACGCCCGAACACACCAAGGCCAAAGCTCTGCGGAGGACGGGCGACGCGCCCGAGATCGAGGGAGCAGAACCGAAGCCGGAAGCGGAACCCGAACCGGAGCCCGAACGCGAACCGGAGCCCGAACGCGAACCGGAGAAGGTCCCGGCGCAGTAGGGCGGTTTCGAATCTAGCCTGCCGTCAGAAGCTGCATCGCCTCGTCGCGTGAGAAGAGGTAAAGAAGGTTGCGGAGCGCCTGGCCCCGTTCGCTTTCAAGGAACGGGTCGTCGGTCAGGATTTTTTCTGCGTCTTTGCGCGCAACCTCCAAGAGGTGCTGATGCGCTTCAAGCCGGACAATGCGGAACAAGGGCGTGCCGCTTTGACGGGTGCCAAGCATTTCGCCTGCGCCGCGCAGGCGCAAATCCTCCTCCGCAATCCGGAAACCGTCCTCGGTCTCGCGCAATATGCCAAGCCGGGCGGCAGCCGTTTCGCCAAGCGGCGGTTTGTAAAGAAGGATGCAGCTTGAGGCCTTTTCGCCTCGTCCGACCCGCCCGCGTAGTTGGTGCAATTGCGCTAAACCGAAGCGTTCGGCATTCTCGATCACGATGATGGCCGCATTCGGGACATCGACGCCGACCTCGATCACGGTGGTTGCCACGAGAAGCGGGATTTCCCCCGCCTTGAAGGCCGCCGTGACCCCATCTTTCTCATCAGCCCGCATGCGGCCGTGGAGGAGCGCGACGCGGTCCCCGAACACCGACTTCAGGTGTGCGAAACGGACTTCGGCCGGTGTGCCATCGCTTAGTTCGCTTTCTTCAATGAGCGGGCAGACCCAATAGATCTGATCGCCAGCGGCGATGCGCCGCCTAATGCCTTCCATCAGTTCGTCCAGCCGTTCGAGCGAGACGGCGCGCGTTTCGATGGGTTTGCGGCCCGGCGGCTTTTCCTTCAGCGATGAGACGTCCATGTCGCCGAAGAACGTGAGCTGCAATGTGCGCGGGATGGGCGTTGCCGACATCACGAGGACGTCGGCGCCTGGGCCGTCCGCCTTGCCGGCCAGCGCCAGGCGCTGATGCACGCCGAAGCGGTGCTGCTCATCGACGACGGCAAGCCCGAGATCCTTGAATTGAATGCCCTCCTGAAAAAGCGCGTGGGTTCCGATGACGATATCGGCTTCGCCGTTTTCAATGGCGTTAAGGGTCTCCTGCCGTCCGCCGCCACGCCCGCGGCCCAAAAGCAAGGCGAGGCGCAGGCCGACGCGCTTCGCAACCGGCTGCAAGCCCTCATAGTGCTGGCGGGCGAGGATTTCGGTCGGCGCCATCAGCGCGCCTTGGCCGCCCGCTTCGACGACAGCGGCTATTGCAAGGAGGGCAACCACCGTCTTGCCGGAGCCCACATCGCCCTGAAGAAGCCGCAACATGCGCTCGGGCGAAGCGATATCAGCGCGGATTTCGCTCAAAGCCTCGCGTTGGGCCTTGGTGAGCGTGTAGGGGAGGGCCGCTTCGATGGCCTCCGAGAGACGGCCTGCTGCCGTTCTCGCCTTGCCGCGGCGGCGGCGGACATAGCGGCCAATCAGCAGGATGGCCAATTGGTTCGCAAGCGCCTCATCATAAGCGAGCCGTTCAAAAGGAGCACTTTCGGGCGTAATCGCCGCAGGCGTTTCCGGATGATGGACCGCCTCAAGCGCCGGTTCGAAGGAGGGCCAGTTCCGCTGCGCGAGAAGCGCCGGATCGAGCCATTCAGGCAGGTCTGCCGCGCTCTTCAGCGCTTCGGCGAGCGCTTTTGCGATCTGCCGGTTCGAAACGCCTTTCGTCAGCGGGTAGATGGCCTCGACCGGCGGAAGTTCTGCAAAGGCGGCCGCATCGACGGCGTAGTCTGGATGGACAATCTGCTTCTCGCCGCGGAATTCGTCGAGACGGCCGCTCACGAAACGGATTTCGCCAACCGGAAGAATTTGTTCGAGATAGGTCTGGCGGGCATTGAAATAGACAAGGGTGATCTCGCCCGTTTCATCCTCGCAGATGACACGGTAGGGAATGCGGTCGCGCCCGCGCGGCGGCACGAGATGTTGAAGAACCCGTATCTCGAGCGTCACGACCGCACCGGGCAGGGCACCGGCCACTTGCGGCCGGTTGCGCCGGTCAACGGCGCCCGAAGGCAGATGGAAGAGGAGGTCTCGCACGGTTGCGCTCTCAGCTTGCTCATGGCCAGAAGCCGCGCCAGGAACAAGCCATTGCGCGGACCGATCCCCTTGAGAGCGGTGATCGGTGCGAAGTAGGGGTTGAGAATCGTAGGGCGCATGGGAGCTAGCTGTTGAGCGTCCGTGACAGCGGGTTTGCTGCGGCCTATATACCGCGTGCGGCGGGGGATCGGAGCGGCCTTTGCCGATTCGATGAACAAGGACCATTGAAGATGACGGGAACCGCGCTCTCAAGCGGCAGTTTGGAACCGAGGCGGCGCAAAGCGCTTTTTCGGGCATGGCATCGCGGCACGCGCGAGATGGATTTGCTGCTCGGCCAGTTCGCGGATGCCCGCCTGCCGGCCTTCAGCCAGGACGAACTCGCCGCCTTTGAAGCGCTCATGGACATGCCGGACCAAGACCTTTTTAGTCTCCTGATGAGCGAAAATGAGCCGTCGTCCGACGTTCTCACGCCGATGATGGCGGACGTGCGGGCGTTTCACCGCTCAGGATCATGACGGCACGGCGTTCATGAACGCGATTGCGGACCTTCGATTTGAACCGGGCCTCACCACCCGTCTAACCCATGTGCCGGACGGGATGGAGGCCTGGGTTTTCGCCGATCTTGACCGGCTGTGGCGGCAGCGCGGCGGGAAGGGGCCGCTTCTCGCCGTCATGCGCGATCAGCCGCGCATGACGTCGCTCATCGACGCGCTTCGGTTCTTCGCGCCAGATCTGAAAACCATCACGCTGCCCGCCTGGGATTGCCTGCCCTATGACCGGGTGTCGCCGAATACGGTCGTCTCAAGCGCCCGCATGGCGGCGCTTCACCGGATCGCAAGCGAACCGGGGGTGGAAGGGCTGGTGCTGACAACCGTCAACGCCTTCATCCAGCGCATGCCCGCACGCGAGACGGTGTTGGCGCGCAGCCGGCCCCTAAAGGCCGGTATGACCGTCAAGCTCGAAGACATGGTCGCCTGGCTCGACGAAGCCGGGTTTCAACGGGAATCGACCGTGCGCGACTATGGCCAGTTTGCCGTGCGCGGCGGCATTCTCGACCTTTTCCCGCCCGGGGCCGGGGAACCCATCCGCCTCGACTTCTTCGGCGATACGCTTGAGACGATCCGCAGCTTCGAGCCTGAAACCCAGCGCTCAAGCCGCCAGCTCAACGACGCCATATTGGTTCCGATCAGCGAGGTGGCGCTGAACGATGAGACCGTGCGGCGCTTCCGCCAGTCCTATGTGCAGACCTTCGGCGTGCCGGGCTCCGACGATCTTCTCTACGAGACGATTTCGGCCAAGCGGCGCTATCAGGGCATGGAGCACTGGCTGCCCTTTTTCGACGACAGTCTCGAAACCCTCAGCGATTATCTGGCCACGGCCCCTGTCATTTTCGATCCGCTCGCCGAAGACGCGCTTGGCGAACGCGAAGCGCAAATCGCCGACCATTATCAGGCGCGGTTTGACGTCGTCGATAGCCGAGGCCTCGGCGCACCGTCCTACCGGCCCGTGCCGAAGGAAGCGCTCTACCAAACGGTTGAAGAGGTAAACCGGTCGCTCGCGGGCCGTCCGGTGTTCCGCCCGACGCCTTTCGATGTGCCCGAAAGCCAGGCGAACAACGCGCTCATTGTCTCCATGGGCGGGCGGCAGGGCCGCAGCTTTGCAGCGGAAAGGGCGAGCGAGGGCGTCAATGTCTTCGATGCGCTGACGGCCCATGTGCGCGCGAACATCGAAGACGGACGGCGCCCTGTCATCGCCTGCTGGAGCACCGGCTCGCGCGACCGCATGGCGGGTGTCCTCAGCGACCACGGCCTCACCGATCAGACGGCAATTCATGACTTCACGGGCGCCGGAAGTCTCGGCAAGGGAACTGTCGGGCTTGCCGTTCTTCCGCTTGAGACCGGTTTCGAGACGCCCGGTTATGCGCTCATCACCGAGCAGGACATCCTGGGCGACCGCCTTGTACGCCGGACGCGGCGGACGAAGCGTGACAAGGACCTCATTGTCGAGCTCACGAGCCTGAATGAAGGCGACATCATCGTCCATGTCGACCATGGCATTGGCCGCTTCGAGGGGTTGAAAACAATCGAGGCGCTCGGCGCCCCGCATGACTGCCTCGAACTGATCTATCACGGCGGCGACAAGCTCTATCTGCCGGTTGAGAACATAGAGCTTTTGAGCCGATACGGCTCGGATCACGATGGCATCAACCTCGACCGGCTGGGCGGCGGCGCCTGGCAGGCGCGCAAGGCGAAGATGAAGAAGCGCCTGCGCGACATGGCCGAGGCGCTGATCAAGGTGGCGGCGGCCCGGGCCATGAAAACCGCGCCGAAAATCGCGCCGTCTTCCGGGCTTTACGAGGAGTTCTCCGCCCGCTTCCCCTATGAAGAGACGGACGACCAGCTCACGACGATTGAGGCCGTCACCGACGATCTCTCTTCCGGCAGGCCGATGGACCGGCTTGTCTGCGGCGATGTGGGCTTCGGCAAGACCGAAGTGGCGCTCCGCGCGGCGTTTCTAACGGTCATGGAAGGGAAACAGGTCGCCGTCGTCGTGCCGACGACGCTGCTTGCCCGCCAGCACGCCAAGACCTTCATGGACCGGTTCCAGGGATTGCCCGTGAAGATCGCCCAGGCTTCACGCCTCGCCGGAACGCGGGAACTGTCGGAGGCGAAAAAGGGCATTGCGTCGGGCGACGTGGACATCATCGTCGGTACGCATGCGCTTCTCGGCAAAAGCATCGAATTCGCCGATCTCGGCCTTCTCGTCATCGATGAGGAACAGCGCTTCGGGGTGAAGCACAAGGAGCGGCTGAAGGCGCTCAAGGAGAACGTCCACGTCTTGACGCTCACCGCGACCCCCATCCCGCGCACGCTGCAATTGGCGCTTTCGGGCGTGCGGGAGCTTTCGCTGATCGCCACACCGCCTGTCGACCGGCTGGCGGTCCGCTCCTTCGTCAGCCCGTTCGATCCGGTCGTGGTGCGTGAAGCGATCCTGCGCGAGCATTACCGCGGCGGGCAGAGCTTCTATGTCTGCCCGCGCGTTGCCGATATCGCCGAAATCCGTGCGTTTCTGGAGGAATCGGTGCCGGAGGTGAAGGTCGCGGTCGCCCATGGACAGATGCCGCCCGGCGAACTCGACGATGTGATGACGGCCTTCTACGACCGGAAATACGACCTTCTCCTATCGACCACGATTGTCGAATCCGGTCTCGATATCCCGACGGCGAACACGCTGATCGTCCACCGCGCCGACATGTTCGGGCTTGCCCAGCTCTATCAACTGCGCGGGCGTGTCGGGCGTTCCAAGGTGCGTGCTTACGCGCTCTTTACTGTGCCGGCACGGCAGAAAATCACCCCAACGGCCGAAAAACGGCTGCGGGTTCTGCAATCGCTCGACAGCCTTGGGGCCGGTTTCATGCTGGCAAGCCATGATCTGGACATCCGGGGGGCGGGGAACCTCCTCGGCGAAGAGCAGTCCGGCCATATCCGCGAAGTAGGCTATGAACTCTACCAGCAAATGCTGGAGGAGGCCGTTGCCCAGCTGAAGGAAGGCGGCGAAGAGGAGGCGGATACGCATTGGTCGCCGCAGATCGCGCTTGGCGCTGCCGTTCTCATTCCCGAGACTTACATCACCGACCTGCAATTGCGGCTCGGGCTCTACCGGCGGCTCTCAGGTCTTGAGAACGACCGGGAAATCGAGGCCTTTGCGGCTGAGCTGATCGACCGTTTCGGGTCCTTGCCGGAGGAAGTGGAGCATCTCATCGTTGTCGTGCGCATCAAGGCGCTGTGCCGTGCTGCGAATGTGGAAAAACTCGATGCCGGGCCGAAGGGCCTCATCGTCACGTTGCGCGACAACACGTTCCCCAACCCGCATGCGCTCGTGGGTTACATCGCGCAGCAGGGCTCGCTTGCGAAGGTGCGGCCCGACCACCGGCTCGTCATCATGCGCGACTGGCCAACGGAGGAAGCGCGCCTGAAAGGGACCGAGACCATCATGCGGGAACTGGCCGGGCTTTGCCTGGAAGAAGCGGCTTAGTCACTGGCGCCGACCGTCATTCCGGCGAAAGCTGGAATCCACTTCGTCAATGCCACAACCGCTGAGCGACGAACTCCGGCTTTCGCCGGAGTGACACGTTGGAGAACGCGGTATTCGACCTAAGACACCTCCGTCTCGGGCGCAGCGCTCTCCGCCAAAGCATGATCGAAAGCCTGAACAAGCACATCCGAGGATTGCGCGCCCATAACGATAAAACGGTCGTTCAGGATGAAACAGGGGACGCCCTCAACGCCCATTTTGTGGGCGAGGGCGATTTCGCGCTCGATGAGATCGCCATCGGCGCCTTCGCCGAACAGATTGCGGACAAGCTCAGGGTCTAGACCATGGCGTGCGCCAATCCCGATAAGCGTATCGATATCGCCGATATCCTCGCCATCGAGAAAGAAGGCGGTAAAGAGATCCTCGACAATGCCATCCTGTGCGCCCGCCGATGAAGCCCAGCGGATCAGGCGGTGCGCGTTCAAGGTGTTGGGCGATTTCTCGATGCGGTCGAAAGCAAAATCGAGCCCATCCGCTTCTCCGGCAAAGCGGATGTTCTCGTAAATCTCCGCCGCCCGGGCCGGTCCGCCAAATTTTTTTGAAAGGTAAGTTTGGCGGTCCATGCCTTCTTCAGGGATAGTGGCGTCCAGCTGAAACGGACGCCAGCGGACATCGAAGGCGATATCAGGGCGCTCGGCAACCGCCACCTCAAGCCGCCGTTTGCCGATGAAGCACCACGGACACATCACGTCCGAGACGACATCGACCGTCAGCACGCGGTTATCGTCATCCACCATTTTCGACATCCCCTTACCGGCGGGCTGAGCCAGGCGGGATCAGCGATCCTTTCCGGCGGAAGCTGTCTTGCCGCGGATCGCGGTGCGATTGGCGCGCCCGTCGCTGTGCCGCGGCAGTGTTGTCATATTGGCGACGGTCTCGGGAAGCTTGTGGAGACCATAGCCATTCGCCGCCATATCGGAAACAATCGTCTCCTGGTCAATGGGAGCAGGCGTTTCCGGAACCACCGCGAGCGACAGCCCGTCGAAACCAGGAGAAAAAGCCGCCTTTTCAATACCTTTCAGGCTGGACGCGTCGCGGTCGAGCTTCGAAAGCGCAACCGGCATGGCCCCGATCAATCCGTAGCCATCGATCAGCGCGCCAACCGGCGCCATGTCTTTGGCGCTGCTTTCACCCAGCATGACAGGCACAACGACGCCCTCGTCGTCATCGAGGAAGGCGCTGTTTCCCCCAATATTGAAAGACTTCATCGTTTCCGCGTCGGGCGCGAAGTCACCGGAGATGCGCATCAGGCGGTCTGGTTTGGCGCCGCTTTCAAATGTCTTGCGCGGAACGCCGGGCAGATCGAACGCACCCGCCGGATCGACGCGGCCGCGGGGTGCGGTGTCCGAGCGGATTTCGCCAAGCGCGACTGCGGGATCACCGGCTTTGTCGCGGATGACCGGCAAAAGCGCGAAATCTCCGAATGCACCGATTTCGTCGCATTTGGGGGTGCCTTCCGCGCAGGGCTTCGTGTTTCCGCCCTGGCCGAACGGCATGACCGAGATGATACCTTCAAGCGAAGCGGGCGGCCGCCCTGCCAACACTTCATCGGCAAGCAAGGACGGCAGGAGAGCGTGTGTGCACGCAGCCATCTGCTCGGCCATGGCTTTGTGCGAGAAGGGATGGTGAAGAAGCAAGGGCGCGCCAGCAAGGAGCCCCGTGACAAGCCCGCCCGCAAGCCCTGTCAGCCCGCTTGGCAAAAATGGCTGCACGATGCGGTGTTCCGCGCGAAGTTTCGCTTCTCCGATGACAATGGCCGCATTCGTTGTGAGCGAGCGATGGCTGTGGGGAAGAATGGCCGGACCCGATGGGGTCTCGAACAAATGAAGCGAGGCTAGCGTTCCGCCATCGCCGGAGCCGCCATCCACTCCGCTTGCCGTCTCGTCTTCCTGCGGTTTGCCGGAATTGCCGGCGAGCGCTTGATCAAGACAGATGATGCCGTCGGCATCCGCGCCGTAAAAAGCGCCGACAAAACGGATGGAAAAGTTTTCACCGGCAAGCGCATAGGCGATTGCGGTCGCATCCTCATCGCCGATCCGTCCACAGGTGATAAGGGCTTTCGGCGCGATACGCTCCAGCGGTTCGCGCCATTCCCTGGACCGGAAGGCGAGGGGGAGCGCGCATAAGGTGAGCCCCGCCCGCCAGATGCCCAGAATTGTCAGGTAAGCCTCGACCGTGTTCGGCATGCGCAGGAGCACGGCATCACCCGCCCGCAAACCGATGGTGGTCAGAAACCGGGCGATTTCCGTGACCTTTTTGTCCGCCTCGCCGATCGTGATCGTGCCGGCTTGCACGCCGCAAATGGCGTCCTTATCGGACGGATCCGCCAGAAACAAGGCGTCGGGCCGGAAGGCGGCCGATACGGTGAGCAGCCTGTCGATGGATATATTTAGGGGGTCCAGCCCACGCTGTGCGTCCGCCACGTCGCCCTCCCTCGAAAACGCTTTGGGTGCCGAATCATAACGCAGGATAGCAAATCCCGGTCACTGAGCCGATGACCACCAAGTTTCGGTGATGGCGCCGTAGAGCGTTGTGCCCGGATTTTCCAGCGTGCTGCGGTGGGCAATCCACTGTTCCGGGGCGTGAAAAAGGGGGATCATATAGACGCCGGAGCGAAGAACACGATCAAGCGCCCGCACGGCTGAAACGAATGTCGTCCGATCCTCCGCCTTTAGAAGCGCATCGATCATCGCGTCAATGGCGGGATCCTCAGCACCCATATAGTTGCGGGTGCCTTCGGTGCGGGCGGCCGCGCTTCCCCAATAAAAACTCTGCTCATTGCCCGGCGAAAGCGACGGATACCAAGTGTTCTCGATCATATCGAAATCGTAGGTCTGGAGCCGTTGCTGGTATTGCGTTGCATCGACCTGACGGATTTGGACCTTGATGCCGGCGCGTTCGAGCGCGTTTCCAAAGGAAAGGGCAAGACGCTCCTGATCGCGGCTGCGCACCAGGATTTCGAACGCGAAGGGTTCGCCAGTTTCCGCGTTCACAAGCGTTCCGTCGCGGGCTTCGTAGCCCGCCTCCTCAAAAAGGGCGAGGGCGTTCCGCAATCCCTCGCGATTGCGCCCGCGCAAATCCCCATCGGGAATGTCAGCCGTGCCGTCCATGATCGCTGCGGGAATGCCATCCATGAAGGGGGCCAACAGCTCACTTTCAGTTTCATCGGCCGCACGGCCGAATGAGGAGAGTTCGGAGCCGGGGAAGTAGCTTTTGGTGCGCGCAAGCCGGTCCTGATAAAGGTTGCGGTTGATCCAGGCGCCGTTGAAGAGGTGAAGAAAAGCTTCGCGGACACGGATGTCCTCAAAGACCGGGCGGCGCGTATTGAAGACCAAGCCGGAGACCTGCTTGGGGATACCGGTTTCAAACGTCTCGAGGATGACCTCACCGTTTTTGACCGCCGGAAAGTCGTAGCCGGTCGCCCATCGAAGCGGATCGCCCTCGATGCGGATATCGTAAATCCCCTTGGTGAAAGCCTGAAACAGCGTGTTGTTGTCGCGGAAATACTCAAGCGACAGCGTCTCGAAATTGTAGTGTCCGCGGTTGGCGGGAACGTTCCAGCCCCAATAATCCGGGTTCCGGCGCAGAACCAGGCGTTGGCCTGCATCGACGCTTTCAAACAGGTAGGGACCGCTGCCAACGGGGGCTTGAAGGTCGGCGGTGGTGAAACGCTCGCCTTCATAGATATGTTTCGGCAGGATCGGCATCAGGCCGATAATAAGCGGCAGTTCCCTGTCGCCGTCCTCGCCGAAGACGAAACGGACGGTCCGTTCTCCAACGCGCTCGATCTTTTCGACCTTGTTGTAGAAAGCCCCGTAATTGGGCCGGCCTTCGTCGCGCAAGGTTTCCAGCGAGAAGATCACATCGTCGACGGTGACGGGCGCGCCGTCCGAAAAGCGCGCCTCGGGCCGCAGCGTGAAAGCGACCCAAGAGCGGTCCGGCGGCGTCTCAATCGACTCCGCCAGCAAGCCATAGAGCGAGAACGGCTCATCGCGCGAGCGCGCCATCAAACGTTCGAAGACGAGATTGGTGACCCGCAACAGTACGACAGGGTTGCCGCGCACGATGAAAGGGTTGAGGCTGTCGAATGTGCCAAGCGAGGCTTGACGGAAATCGCCGCCGACCGGGGCATTCGGATTCACATAACTGAAGTGGGTGAAATCAGCCTTATAGGCGGGCGCGCCATGCATGGCGATGCCGTGTGCCGGTTCCGCATTCGCCCGGCCGAGAGGGACCGTGCTGAACGCTGCCGCCAAGACGGCATAACCCATGTATCTGGCAAGTCGGGACCGGATGATCATCGTCAACGCTTCCTCTGTGATCCTGGCGCTCAGGATAGCTGCGGTGGACTGCTTTGCTTTTCAATGGACGGAACGCTAACGCTGGCTCGTGTAACCTCAAAGACACGGTTCTGTTTCGAACGCAGAATCATCCATAATTGATCAAAAAGTAATGTCAAAGTGGGCTTGAACGTCTGGCTCGAGAGGTGTTGAACACATCATAATTGTTCCGCTGGCGCGTTCGCAGCGCTTTTTTCGCACGGTTTTGAGACCTCGTTGGCGGTAAATCAGAAAGAGTGAAAAGATCTTTTGCGCGCGGCGCGATTTCGCCGTAATCGCCTGTCAGGCCGGTGCCCAAAATGACGGCTTGCACAAGGTGAAATGGCTATCATGCCGCGCTGAGGAATGGAGCCAAATCCCATGGCAGGGAAAGGGAAGACGGAATTGAAACAGACATTGACAGCAGCGCTTGTTTCGATCGGGCTTGCGGTTGGCGGATTGACGGGCTTGGCGCATGCGCAAGAGCAGAACGAAGGCGAGGGAACCGCTGTCGGTGTCTCGCCTCTGACCGGGCAACCCATCAATGAATGGATCAAGGTTTGCGAACAGAACGAACAGGCGCAACGCGAAATGTGCATCACATCTTTCGAGTTGCGTGATCAGCGCGGCGGGTTCTTGGCGACCGTCGGCGCGCGCGTGTTCACCTCAGGCGAGCAGGAGAAACGCCTGTTGATTTCCGTCCCGCCGGGCATGCTGCTGCGTCCCGGCTTCCGCGTCCAGATCGATGAAGGAGAGCAGATTGCCGGGCACTATACCCTCTGCATCCCGCAGCGCTGCTTCGGGGAGATCGAGGCAGACGGGGGGGATTTGTTCGAGAAGATGAAGGCTGGCAATCAAGTCATTCTCCTGACCATTACATCGCGTGGACAGACGGTGCCGTTTCCGGTCACGCTTACAGGTTTCACGGCTGCGTTCGACGGCTCGCCGACCGACGTGAGCGAACTTCAAGCCAATCGCGAGAGGTTCCGCGAAGAAATGCAGAAGCGGGCTGAAGAAGCGCGCCAGCGCATGCTGAACCAGAACCAGAACGCCAATGAGGGCGGCGGCGGTTAATAAGGTTCAGTTGCACCAAAGAATTCGATAAAGATAACGGTCGCGCCTTTCGCGGCCGTTTTCACTTAATGCGAAGCGTTGTTGCGCGGCTGATAGATGCCGTTGTCCATGCCGCTGAAGATCTCCGAGACCTGGGGATGGCGGATCGGCTCGCCTGAATCGTCTGGAACCAGGTTCTGCTCTGAGACATAGGCGACATATTCGGTCTCTTCGTTCTCCGCGAGGAGATGGTAGTAGGGCTGCTCCTTGGCCGGACGGATCGATTGAGGAATCGACAACCACCACTCTTCCGAGTTGGCGAACTCTGGATCGACGTCGAAGATCACGCCACGGAACGGAAAGAAACGGTGTTTCACCACCTGACCGATCTGGAATTTGGCCTGCCTCGCTTCGTCCGACATATGCTCCCTTTCTGGATAAGCCCCGGCTGGAGCCTTGCCCGGCAGAATGGTCACATTTGGCCGGGAAAGGCTCTACGTCGCACGCGCTTCAGTTCAAGAGGACCATCATTCGAGCCGATCAGACATATGTCAAGCATCTGCTGCATTGCAGCAAAGGACAGGTTAGCCTCCGTCTTTTTCCGCGACCAGATCTGCCAGATCGGCAATGACTTTGGCCTGTTTCCAAGTTGCGTCATCCTGCATTTTCCCGTCGATCATCACCGCGCCAGTCCCGTCGGGCATGGCCTCAATGATCTTCCGTGCCATGGCGACTTCTTCGGGATTTGGGCTGAAAACCCTTTTGGCGACATCGATCTGGCTCGGATGCAGTGTCCAAGCGCCCGCGCAACCCATCAAAAAAGCATTGCGGAACTGAACTTCGCAGGCGTCCGGATCTGAAAAATCGCCAAACGGGCCGTAAAAGGCTTTCAATCCATGGGCGAGGCAGGCATCGACCATGCGGGCAATCGTGTAGTGCCAAAGGTCCTGCTGGAAGAAAGTGCGGGGGCCGCCGCCGCCGTCTGAATCGGCAAGGACGCCGTAGTCCGGATGGCCGCCGCCAACGCGCGTTGTTTTCATCCCCCGCGAGGCTGCAAGGTCTGCAGGGCCAAGGCTCATGCCGTGCATGCGCGGACTTGCCGCAGCGATGTCCTCGACATTGTTCACCCCTTCCGCCGTTTCCAGGATGGCGTGAATACGGATCGGGCGCGAGACGGCGTATCTGGCCTCAAGCTGGGCGAGCAACTGGTCGAGATAGTGGATATCCCAAGTCCCTTGGACCTTAGGCAGCATCACCACATCGAGCTTTTCGCCGAGGGCGGGCACGAGTTGAAGGAGATCGTCCAGCGCCCAAGGGCTGTCGAGGCTGTTGACCCGGGCCCAAAGGCTGGTGGTGCCCAAATCCGTCGAACGGCCGATCTCGATCAGACCGGCACGCGCCGCTTCCTTTGCATCGGCTGGAACGGCGTCTTCCAGATTGCCGAGAACCACATCGACCTGCTTCGCGATGCCGCCGACCTTGGCGCGTATCTTCTCAAGATGGGGCGGGATGAAATGGATCATGCGCTCAAGCGCAACCGGCGGGGCGCGGTAAGGTTCAGGCGCGCCGATGGCAAGCGGGCGGTAGAAAGCTGACGGCGATTTCATTTCAGGTCCTCAAGTCTGGTGCGGCGCAAAGCTAGTCCGGCATGCGAGGGAGGCAAGTTAGCCCTTCGGCCAAAGCGTAGTTTCGCGCATTGACCGCATGTCGCGCCATGTTTTAGCCACAGGCGATCTGGCGGCCCACCCTTCGTTGTCATTTTTCTTTCACGGCGGAGCCGGGGCGGTTTGATTGCGTACGAGGGGTGTCTTGGCTGAAATCCTGTCGCTGTCCATGCCCTTTTTCGGGCTGATCTTTCTGGGATACGCAGCCGGACGGATTATGAAGATCCCTGTGGAGGGTCTCGCGTGGCTGAACGCCTTCATCATCTATTTCGCGCTGCCGGCGCTCTTTTTTCAACTTCTTTCGCAAACGCCTTTCGATGAATTGACGAATGGGCCGTTTATCTTTGCAACGACCTTTTCAACCTATCTCGCTTTTGCGATCGCATTCACGATCGGCGCGCTCGTCACGAGAGGTAACATATCCTCGGCCACCATTCAGGGAGTTGCAGGGTCGTACTCGAATATCGGCTATATGGGGCCGGGATTGACGCTTGCAGCGCTCGGGCCTCAGGCGACGGTGCCGACCGCGCTTATCTTCTGCTTCGACAACGCGCTTCTGTTCACGCTCGTGCCATTCCTGATGGCGCTTGGCAGCGGGGAAGGGATGAACGTGCGCCAGACCACGCTTATCGTGCTCAAACGCGTGTTCCTGCATCCCTTCATTATGGCGACGATTGCCGGTGTGATCGCAGCCTATTTCCAGTTCCAGCCACCCGGACCGGTCGACCAGCTTCTACCCTTTCTACGATCCGCCGCGGCGCCGGCGGCGCTTTTCGCCATGGGCGTGACGGTCGCGCTGAGGCCCTTGAAGCGGGTGCCTTGGGAACTTCCCGGCATTCTGTTTGTGAAGCTCATCATCCACCCGATCATCGTCGTGGTGATGCTGAACCTTATCGGCGTCAATGATCCGGTCTGGGTTTCAACCGCCATTCTGATGGCCGCCTTGCCGCCCGCCCTCAACGTCTTCATCCTGGCTCAACAATACGACACCTATGTCCAACGCGCCTCAAGCGCCGTTCTCATCGGCACGGTCGTGTCCGTTTTCACCGTCACGGCCGTGCTGTTTCTGGTGAAAGAAGGCCTGGTCCCGACCAATCTGTTCGGATCTTAGCGCTGGATGCGGTTGAGTGAGCTCAAAGACTATCCCGATGCACCAAGCCGTTCTTCCGCCTTCATGCTAAGAAAACGGTATCCACTCTACGGCGCGCGCAGAATCGACGCGGAGGCCAGCGACGGTTCCATGCCTTCGCGCATCATCAGGCGGCGCAACGGCCCGACACCCTTTATCGCGTAAAGCCCAAGCGCGCGGGCGCCTTGCAGCCCCAAAAACCCGGACAATAGCGAGCGGTTGAGAAGGTCCACGGCGGCAATCCGTGTCCCGATATCGGTACGGCGCGCGCGCTGGTAGGCCGACAGGGCGCGGTCTGCGTCGTTGCGCACAGTATCCGGCGTGCTCAGCTTCTCAGCGAGGACAGCGGCGTCGCGAATGCCGAGATTGAGCCCCTGAGCGCCGATCGGCGGCATCACATGCGCCGCTTCGCCAACCAGCGCGATACGGCCCTTGGCCAGTTCCTTCGCCGTCATACGCACAAGCGGGTAACCGCGGCTGGGGCCGTCCACGGTGATTTTCCCGAGTATGCCATGCGAAAGACGGGTGATTTCGGCACCGAGCGCTTCGTCCGGCATATCCAGCAATGCGGCGATGCGGTCCGGATTGTCCACCAACACGATGGACGAGTGGAGCCCCGGCAGCGGCACCAGAACCATGGGGCCGTTTTCCCTGTGAAACTCGGTCGAGACATTGTCGTGCGGACGGGTATGGCGCAGGTTCAGCGCAAGCGCCGATTGCGGATAGGCTTGCTCATTGACGCCGATGCGGGCGGCCGCGCGGCAAACCGAGTTGCGGCCATCCGCGCCAATCGCCACCCGGGCTTCGACCAAAGCGCCGCTCGCGAGTGCGATACGGACGGTTTCGCCGTTGTCGTCGAGGGTGTCGACGGTTCCATCGATCAGGGTGAGCCTTTCATTTGCTTGCGCGGTTCTCCGCAAGACATCGATCAGGTGCGCGACCGGTACGTTGTAGCCGAAGGCGTCATTGCCGATCTCTTCGGCACGGAAGGCGACTTCGGGCGCGCGGATCAGGCGCTTCGTATCATCGATGATGCGCATGACGGCGAGGGGTTCCGACGCTTCCGACAGCCCATCCCAGACGCCGATATTCGAGAGAAGGTTGACCGTGCCTTGCAACAATGCCGTGGTCCGCGTTTCGGTCGAAGAGATATCCGGCCCGATGACGGCAACCGAAAAGCCGTTGCGGGCCAGCAGCAGACCGGTCGTGAGCCCCATCGGGCCGACACCGACAACCGCCGCATCGAAAGTCTTGGAGTTTGCCACTGGCGCTTGCTCGATCATGCCTTTGCCTGCTTTCGTTTCTCTTATCGATACCGGCATTGAATTATAGGACACGCAGTCATAACGGCCATACGGTCTTGTCGGTTGCGGTGACACGAAACGGCGCTACAGTCGCCCGTAAAAACCCTTACGCGTGTCACTGAAAAGGGAACTCCAGATGGCTCTGATCACCGCTGCGGAGCACAACGCCGGGCCGATGGATATCGCCACGCTTGAGGCGCTTGAGCGGAAAATCCTTTGGCTCTCGACGCTGATTGTCCACAATGCCAATCAGGTGCGGGTCACCGATGACGGCATCAAGGTGGGCGGGCACCAGGCCTCAAGCGCCTCTCTCGTCACGGTCATGACCGCGCTTTATCTGCGCATTCTCAGACCTGAGGACCGGGTAGCGGTTAAGCCGCATGCGAGCCCGGTTTTCCACGCGATCCAGTATCTGCTCGGCAATCAGACGCGCGAACAACTGATTGCGTTTCGCGGTTATGGCGGCGCGCAGTCCTATCCATCGCGCACGAAAGACGCAGACGACGTCGATTTCTCGACCGGTTCGGTGGGGCTGGGGGTCGCGGTGACGGCCTTTGCGAGCCTCGTTCAGGACTATGTGCGGGCGCGCGGCTGGGCCTCGGACTGGCCCGAGGGGCGGATGATATCGCTCATGGGCGATGCCGAGCTCGATGAAGGCAATATCTTCGAGTGCACGCTCGAAATGTGGAAGCATGGGCTTAAGAACTGCTGGTGGGTGATCGACTACAACCGGCAAAGCCTCGATTCCGTCGTCTCCGACGCGCTCTTCCAAAAACACACGGACGTATTCGCCAGCCTCGGCTGGGACATCGTCACCATGAAGTATGGCCGCAAGCTCAGGCATGCGTTCGCGCAGCCGGGCGGCGAAGCGCTCAGGAGATGGATCGATGAATGCCCGAACATGCTTTATTCGGCGCTGACCTTTCAGGGCGGCGCGTCCTGGCGGAACCAGCTTCATGCCGATCTTGCGGGCGAACCGGACGCGATTGCGCTCATTGACGGCTATGAAGACGACCTTCTCGCCGATCTGATGACGAATCTCGGCGGCCATTGCATGGAAACGGTGGTCGAAGCATTCGAGACCGCGCCGCGCGACATGCCTGTCTGCTTCATCGCCTATACGGTGAAGGGCCGGGGTCTGCCGTTTGCCGGACACAAGGACAACCATGTCGGCCTCATGACAAAGGCGCAGATGGCGGCTTTTCAGGAAGCAAACGGTATTCTGGAAGGTGAGGAGTGGACGCCTTTTGCCGGATTGCAGCGCGACCGCGCCACGCTTCAAAGGGCGGTCGATGCGGTGCCGTTCAAGACAGGGGAGACGAGGCGGCGCAAAGCCGCCCATGTCCCCGTCGGCACGCTTCCGCTTCCCGATATCAAGGGCGAGATGTCGACCCAGGAAGGGTTCGGCAAGATCCTCGCCGAAATCGCCAAGACCGACACGCCGCTTGCCGAGCGCATCGTCACCACCTCGCCGGACGTGACGGTCTCGACCAATCTCGGACCCTGGGTGAACCGCCGCGCTCTTTTCGCGCGCGACCCGAAAAACGATGTCTTCCAGGAGCGCCGGCTGATGTCGGCGCAGCGCTGGGATGCGCATCCGAACGGCCAGCACATCGAGCTTGGGATTGCGGAGAACAACCTCTTCCTTCTTCTTGCCGCTCTCGGCTTGTCGCACTCGCTTTTCGGCGAGCGGCTTTTGCCTATCGGGACGCTCTATGATCCCTTTATCCAGCGCGGCCTCGATAGCCTGAACTACGCCTGCTATCAGGACGCCCGCTTCATGGTCGTCGCGACGCCATCAGGCGTCACGCTCGCGCCGGAAGGTGGGGCGCACCAATCGATCGGCACGCCGCTTATCGGCATGGCGCAGGACGGGCTCGCCGCCTTCGAGCCGGCTTATGTGGACGAACTGGCCGTCATCGTGGAATGGGCCTTCGATTACATGCAGCGCGACGGCGCGCCGGCGCCGGGCACGCATCCCGGCTGGCTGCGCGACGAGGAGGGCGGGTCCGTCTATCTGCGCCTCACGACCCGGCCGCAGCATCAGCCGGTGCGCACGCTTGACGAGAAACGGCGGCACGGGATCATCGACGGCGCTTATTGGATGCGCGAACCCCAGGAAGGCACGATGCTCGCGATCATCTATCAGGGCGCTGTCGCACCCGAAGCGCAAAGCGCCATGGGCCAACTCCTCGCGCGCAATCCGGGCGCCGGGCTTATGGCGGTCACCTCGGCCGACCGGCTCGATGCCGGTTGGCGCGCGGCCCAGCGCGAGCGCCAAAAGGGCCATACGGACGCCTCGTCGCTTATCGAGGAACTCCTCGCCCCGCTCGACCGCAATGCAACCATTGTCACCGTCATTGACGGGCATCCTGCAACGCTTTCGTGGATCGGTGGCGTGGGCGGGCACCGGGTGCGCGCACTTGGTGTGGAGCATTTCGGCCAGACCGGCACGATCGGCGATCTTTACCGGCATCACCGTATCGATGCCGATGCCATCATCGCGGCGGCGGACGTCCGCCATTAAAAGGGAGCCTGGCATGAGGTCAGCCTTTACGACTGGTTTCGCCATTGCGATGTTCGTCACGGCGGCCCTTGCTGTTTCGCCATCCCTTCACGCGGCAGCCCTCGTGGCCGCCGAGAACCGCAGCATCGCCACAACCTGCGCCGAGGTCGATAACGTCGATGTCCGGCTCGCGGGCAGAGATGTGCGCCGTTTCACCATCACCGCACGCCATCCGGACTATCTCCGCGATATTCCGGAGGACGATGGCGGGGCCGATTTCTCCGGCTGTCCAAACTTCGGCGCATCAGACCCGGTGTTCCAGTTCGCCCCCCTTGAGGAAGTGCTTTACGACGGGACGCGTTACAAGGTTGTCGCCCACCGCTTGGCGACGTTCTGGCGGAACCGTATCGCCGCGTTTGAAGTTGCCGGGCGCGAGATGCGGCCCGTCCATCTCGTGCAGCTTTACGACAAGACGGTCCCGGGAAGGGTCCAGATCCTCGTGGTCTATCCGGCCGACGGCTACTGGCGGATCAAGCCGCAACCCCCGGATTGGCGCGGCGACACGGTTTTCGGGAGCTCCTTCCTCATCGGCCCGATCGTGGATGATGGACGTCCGGTGGTCGATATCGAGCGGATCGTGTTCGATCCCGAAACCGGCCGGTTCACGCTCAGCTTTCCCGGCGGGGACAGCGCGACCCTCGGCCTGTCACGGATTGCGCCGGACCAATTGAGCATCGATGTTGCATTCGATCCGCCGGTGCGCGAAGGCGGGGCTTTTGCCGGTCTGCGCTCGATGTTCGTCACCGAAGACAACAGCGACACTGCGCTGGCGACGTGGCGCGCACCGGGAGCGGGCGCGGAGGAGAGCCGCCCCATACTTGCCTATGAAGGCGGCCCGCTTACCGCCATATGGTTTGAAAGGCACCGCCCGTCACGTCACAATCCGAGTGCGCCCGATATCCGTTTTTCAGACTTTTCCAGCCTCGAATAAGCGACGGCCGGCAACAATAAGGAGACAAGAATGCCGCACGCGATACGCGTCCACGCCCATGGCGGACCGGATGTTCTCAAATGGGAAGACGTGGCAAAGCCCGAACCCGGCGAACGCGAAGCCCTGATCAGACACACCGCCGTCGGTCTCAACTATATCGACACCTATTTCCGCACGGGGGCCTATCCGCCCGCCGCCCTGCCATTTACGCCCGGCAACGAGGCCGCGGGCGTCGTTGAAGCGCTCGGTGCGGGCGCGAGCGGCCTTTCCGTTGGCGACCGGGTCGCTTATGTCGGCCCGCCCGGGGCCTATGCCGAATACCGATGCATGCCGGCGGTGCGTCTCGTCAAAATTCCCGACGGGATTTCCGATGAAACGGCAGCGGCCATGATGTTGAAAGGCATGACCGCCCAATATCTGTTGCGGCGCACCTTTCCGGTGGGACCGGGCCACACCATCCTGTTCCATGCCGCCGCCGGCGGGGTGGGGCTGATCGCCTGCCAATGGGCTGCAAAGCTCGGCGCGACGGTCATCGGTACGGTCGGCAGCCCGGAAAAGGCACAGCTCGCCCAGGCGCATGGCGCGCATCACACAATCGACTACCGGCAGGAAAACTTCGTTGAACGCGTCAGACAGATTACTGGCGGGGCAGGGGTCGACGTGGTCTACGACTCAGTCGGCAAGGACACCTTTCCAACCTCGCTCGATTGCTTGAAGCCGCTTGGCATGTGGGTCACCTTCGGCATGTCGTCCGGACCCGTTCCCGATTTCAATC
>JAKSCL010000317.1 GCA_022360615.1 Hyphomicrobiales bacterium | reverse complement strand
TCTGCATCTCGGCCCCGGCGAGGGCGAGCGCCGCACCGACGAGAATCGCGGTCAGTGCCTGGGGTAGGCGCAGGTTCCACAGGATGACGCTCTCGGTCCGGCTCGCACCATCGAGTCCGAACAAAGCCTTGAACGTCTGCTCGGCACCGAGACTCGCCGGACCGATGGCGATGTCGAGGACGAAGGCAACGAGAAGGATTCCGGCCAATGCCGAAATCAGAAGGCGACGCCGATGGAGCATCTCGCGATACCGTCGCGCGCGCTCCGGGCATGCGGCAGACGAGGCCGACTGCGTGCGATCGGCGGCGCGTTCTGCAGTGTGCTCGTCGATTGCCCAGCTCATGCCAGGACGGCCGAGGCGCCAGCCTCGATGATATCCTCCTCGCTCATGCCGCGCCGCCAGTGGGAAAAGGCGATCACGCGGGATGCGGGAAGACCGATCTCGGTTCGCAGGTAGGCGCGCATGTCGCGGAACGCGGAGAACTCGGCACCTATCCAGCAGAAGAAGGCGTCGTGGTCGGCGGGAAACGCCAGCGCCCGCAGCTCATCGGCGAGCAGCGTGGTCGTCCCCGGCGCGGCGCCGTCGCGATGCAGCCAACGAATCTCGAGGCCCGATGGCCGGTCGATCTCTTGTTCCTCAGAGGCGTCCGCGACCTCGATCAGCGCAACCCCCTTCGCCGAGTCCGGCAACCCTTCCAGAATACGGGCAATGCCCGGCAAGCCCGTCTCGTCTCCTGCCAGCAGGTACCAGTTCGCCGCTTTCGGCCCATGCGCAGCGGGCCCCAGAATGCCGACGACGCCGCCTGGCGCTGCGGCTTTCGCCCATGAGGTGCCGGGGCCGCTTCCGCCGTGCAAGACGAAGTCGATGTCGAGCGTTCCGGCGTCCGGGTCGATGTGGCGGATCGTGAAAATGCGGGATGCAAGCTTGCCTGCATCGGGCCAGACGATGCGGCCATTGTCGTTCAGATGCGGCCATTGGTGTTCGGCGATGCCCTTTCCCTGGAACAGCAGCCGACAGTGGATCTGATCAGGTGTCGCGTAGCGGACAAGGTCTTGCCCTTCGAACGAGATTCGACGCATGCGGGGCGTCAGGTCCCGGACGCTCCGGACCGTGAGGACACGCAGGTCAGGCGGCAAGGCGGCGCCGGGCGCGTCGCCGGTCCAGGCGATCTCCAGTTTCTCCGCGTGGGCGACGAAGTCGATGAGCCCTGTCAGCTCGAACTTGAGCCGGTTGAAGGCTGCTGGGTCCGAGGCTTCCACAGAGAGGTCGAGTGTTTCCTGCCTTGGTAGCAGACGTGCCGTACCGAAAGACGACTCGACCCTATGCCCGTCGCCGTCCGGATGAAGCACCATGTTATGGGCGGTGAGCGACTCGACGATGGCGTCGAGATAGTCGGAGACGTTCGGAAAGGGGATTATCGCCTGGGTTTTGAGACGCGGCATGTCTTCTGTCTTTCACGTTCGGTGTTTTGCGGGGTGCTTCGCTGATTGAGGCGGCAGCGTGGGGCTTCCTCTCATCGCTCTTTCGCCTTCGTCATGCTGCGAGGCTGAGCCAGCAGGGTCCCGGCAGCGGCTTTCGCAGGAAGCGCCGGTTTATCTCTTCACGAGTCTTATTGGGCTCGGCATCCCTGAAAGCACCCGGATGCAGCCACTTGGCAGCAACCTCGACAAACAGGATGTTGAGTGGCGGAACGGTGAGGAGGCCGGTCCAGACGCCGTGCACCCTCCCGTTTCGGACGGCTGGCAGCGTGTCGAAGCCGGTGCGCTCGGTGAGGCGGCGCAGTCCTGCACGCCCCTTTGCGGGATCGAGGCCGGGGCCTATCGCGGGCCGGATGCCAGTGCCGAAGGCGCCGCCGGAGGCGATATAGACCGCCGGCGCCTCGGCCATCAGCTGCTCCGTGGCGACCTTCGCGTACCACGGCGCGTCGACCGCGGAGAGGTTGCGTCCCCCGGCCCGGCCGAGAAGGTCGCCCCAAATGCGCTGTCCGGCTACCCAGCAGCAATCGTCGTAGGTGGACTGGACCTCGAGATAGGCTTTTGTCGGGGGCGTGGCGCCGAGCCTTTCCTTCACCCTGGCGAGGCGCCCTTGGACAAAAGCGATGAAGGCTTCGGCTTCTCCGCTCTTGTCAAGAACGGCGCCCCACATCCGCAGGGTCCGGGCCATGTCGTCGAAGGGATCGCCGGCCGCCCCACCGGCCGGTTCCCGGTTGGAGGCAGCATTGCTGAAGACCACGGGGATGCCGGCCGCCTCGAGGCGCCGCGCCAGGATGCCCTCGCCGAGATCCGGCTCCATATAGGCGGTCGCCACCACGAGATCGGGTTCGAGCGCGAGGATTCTCTCGACGGACAAGGTGCCGGCGGTTTGACCGCCGACAACCGGGATCGTGCCGCCATCGGACAGTAT
>JAKSCL010000203.1 GCA_022360615.1 Hyphomicrobiales bacterium | reverse complement strand
CGGCGAACTGAACGGCCTGATCGCCAAGCACGCCCGTAAGAACGGCGTTCCTCTCGATCTCGCCCATGCGGTGATTACCATCGAAAGCCGTTACAACCCCCGCGCCCGCGGGCAGGCCGGCGAAATCGGCCTTATGCAGATCAAGCCTGCGACCGCCCGCGGCATGGGCTATCGCGGAAGCGCCTCGGGCCTCTACGATCCTTATGTGAACCTCACCTGGGGCATGAAGTATCTGGGCGAAGCGAAACGCCGTGCCGATGGCGATCTCTGCGGCACGATCCTGCGTTACAATGCCGGCCACTATGCGCGCCGGATGAACCCGATAAGCGCGCGCTATTGTGCGAAGGTGAAAACGATGTTGCAGCGCAACACTGTTGCCTCTTCGCAACGCCCGTCGAGAATCAGTCGCCTAGATGAGGTATTCAACTGAATTGACGCGGCTTTTCACCGGCAGAACTTGACCGGTTAAGAACTGCCCGCCAAATTCTAGATATGCCAGCTGGCCGGATGGCCGCGCGCGCGGTGTGGACGTTGTGGTCAAATCACCGTGATCGTGAGGAAAGTCCGGGCTCCATGGAAAAACGGTGCCGGGTAACGCCCGGCGAAGCGGACGCCTTC
The DNA here is from genome assembly GCA_022360615.1 of Hyphomicrobiales bacterium. GTDB lineage: Bacteria > Pseudomonadota > Alphaproteobacteria > Rhizobiales > JAKSCL01 > JAKSCL01. The sequence continues at coordinate 3,994 of JAKSCL010000203.1, read as the reverse complement.
GGGGGGAGGCTTCAGGGAAAGTGCCACAGAAAGGAAACCGCCTGCCTTCTCCGCATGCAAACTTAGCGGGCAGGTAAGGGTGAAAGGGTGCGGTAAGAGCGCACCGCGCGCACCGGCAACGGGCGCGGCATGGTAAACCCCACCGGGAGCAAGACCGAATAGGGGCAGCATGGGGCGGTGAAAGCCGTCCCGGATCCTTTCCAGATCGCTGCCCGGGTTGGTTGCTAGAGGCGTCTGGTAACAGGCGTCCCAGATGAATGGTCATCGCCTCGCGGATCTTTGGACGCGGGGTACAGAACCCGGCTTACAGGCCAGCTGGCATTTCTATCTTTCTTCAAAAACCTCGTGCCCCTTGATTGGGGCATTTGAAAGCATTCGGTCTTTCCGGGCCGCCAGTGGCTGCCTGGCGCCTTTTTCGATGGGCGTAACACGCCTCATCCCATTGACCCTCTCCTTATTCCCATGATATCCCAAACTATCCCAGGCGGTGAATGAATATGCCTCGGAATGGGTATCGGCGTAAGGCTTTGCTGGCGGTCGGGCGGACTTGAAAAGGGCGTTTGAACCGGTGGTTTGGCCGCGGAGAAGGGGCCGGGAAAACGGCTCCGCTTGAGGTTTTGTCCGTGGACACCTTCTTTTCGACATACCGGAACCGGGTCGATCAGAAGGGGCGGGTGTCGGTGCCGGCGCCGTTCAGGACAATCCTTGCGCGTGAAGGTCTTGAAGGGGTTTATTGCTATCCCTCGCTGGACCTCGATGCGCTTGAGGCGGGCGGACATGCGCTTCTTGAGGCAAACCGCGCGCTGACAGAGCAGCTCGATCCGTATTCGGACGAGAAGACCATGTTTTCGGCGGTGTTTTTCGGCGAGAGCACCGTTCTCAAGCTCGATGGCGAAGGGCGAATGGTTTTGCCCGACGGTTTGAAGAGCTTCGCCGGCATCACCGATGAGGTGATGTTCGTGGGTATGGGGGACAAGTTCCTCCTTTGGAACCCGGGTACCTATGATGCTTACCGCAAGGACGCGCGGGCAAAGGTGCGGGAGATGAAACGGGTTCTGGGCAGATCGGGCCGGCTGGCGGGTGAGGCCCCCGCCGCCAGGCCCGGGGAAGCGCGGGAATGATGGCGGGCGGTGGTTTCTCCGATCACCCCATGGACCAGAGCGGCGGACCTGATCGCCATATTCCCGTGCTTCTCGCTGAGGTTCTGGAGGCGTTGTCCCCACACGACGGCGGCATCTATATGGATGCCACATTCGGGGCGGGCGGCTATACGCGGGCCCTTCTGGACGCCGCCGATTGCAAGGTGATTGCCATCGATCAGGACCCCGATGCCATCGCTGAAGCAGAGCCGGTGCGGACCGAATTCGGCGGCCGGTTGAGCCTGAAGCGGGGGCGGTTCAGCGCGCTTGACCTGTTCGCGCGGGCTGAAGCGCCGGACGGCGTTGACGGTGTCGTCTTCGATATCGGCGTTTCGTCCATGCAGCTTGACCGGCCGGAACGGGGGTTCTCGTTCCGCGAGGAAGGACCGCTCGATATGCGCATGGGACAGCATGGGAAAACGGTGGCGGATTTGGTTAACAAGCTTCCCGCAGCCGTGCTTGCGGATGTTCTCTACCGGTTCGGCGAGGAGCGGCGCTCGCGCGCCATCGCCAAACGCATCGCCGAAAAGCGGGCGGACAAGCCCATTACGACGACGGCCGAACTCGCAACGGCCGTCACAAGCGTGCTCGGTCATGGCAAGCCAGGACAGATACACCCCGCCACACGGACGTTCCAGGCGCTCCGGATTGCGGTGAACCGTGAACTGGAGGAACTGCTTGCCGGTCTTCTTGCCGCTGAAAAAGTGCTGAAACCCGGCGGGCGGCTCGCCGTTGTCAGCTTTCATTCGCTCGAAGACCGGATCGTCAAGCGCTTCTTTACCTTACGAGGGCAACAATCGGCCGGTTCACGGCATCGACCCGAAAGACCAAGGGAGGCGGCAACGTTCACGACCCTGTTTCGAGGCGCACAAACGCCCTCGGACGATGAGATGGCACGCAACCCGCGGGCACGTTCAGCCCGTTTGCGGGCCGGAATCCGAACCGGTGCGCCTGCGCTGGAGGCGCCGGATGCGCTTAAACGTCTTGCCGCCGGTCCGCGCGGTCTTGAGGAGGCGCTTTCATGATCAAGGTGTTCAGCTTGATTGCGTTTCTTGCCGCCGTCGGCGCGGCAGTGAACGCCAACACGTTCAAGATCGATACGGCGGCGCTTGCCGGTAAGATCAGGCATCTTGAGGCGCAGATCGCCGAAGAGGAGGACCGGATCATCTTGCTGAAGGCGGAGTGGAATTTCCTAACCCAGCCGCAAAGGGTGCAAAATCTGGCCGATCAGCACTTGGCGCTGCGTGTCGTGAATACCGAACAGCTTGTCACGATGGCTGAGATTGCGCGTATCCCCATGCGTAAGGCCGAAGATGATGGAGCAGAGGGCAGCGACCCCATCGCGGCCATTCTGGAAGAGGCGCTTAGCGCCGGCAACGAGTAGTTTTTAGGCTGGCGGGTCTGCCGGCCTCCCGGCTGAGTATTGAGTTCAGAGCGATGTGGCAGCGTATCAGGCAAAGTCTACGAAAAACGCACAGACCGGCCAGCGAACCGGGCGGCGGGGACGGCATGCGCAACCGGTTGAGGTTGGGCGCGGCGGCGTTCCTGTTGCTCTATGGCGTCATTGGCGTGCGGCTTATTGTGCTTGCTGCCAATGAAGACACACGGACCGCTTCGAGCCCGCAGATCGATCGGACGATTGCCGCGTCCAGGCCTGATATCACAGACCGCAACGGCCGTGTGCTGGCAACGGATGTCGCCTCGAACTCGCTCTATGCCGAGCCGCACCGCATCGTCTATGTGGGTGAGACCGTCGAGGGCATCCGCAGCGTTCTGCCGGATATGGACCCGGCCGTCTTGCGCGCCGCTCTCATGCGCGACCGCCGGTTTGTGTGGCTTGCCCGCGAACTCACACCGGCGCAGCGGAACCGGATCGAGGGGCTTGGGCTTCCCGGCATCGGCTTCAGGCGCGAGACGCGGCGGGTCTATCCCAACGGCCGGGCAGGCGCACATGTCCTGGGTACGGTGAACATCGACAATCGCGGTATCTCCGGTATCGAGAAATATCTCGATAGCCGCGGGCTCGCCGACCTTCACGGCATGGGCTTTGCCCTCAATGCCGGACAGGAGCCGGTCGCCCTTTCACTCGATTTGCGGGTTCAACACGCGCTCACCGACGAGCTTCACAAGGCAATGGCGAAGTTCAGCGCGGTCGCGGCTGCTGGAACCATCATCGACATCCGTACCGGCGAGGTTGTCGCCATGGCGTCGCTGCCTGATTTCGACCCCAACAAGCAGGAGACGGCACTCGCCAAAGAGGCCATCAACCGCATGACGACCGGCGTCTATGAGATGGGCTCCACGTTCAAGGCATTCACCACGGCAATGGCGCTCGACACGGGCCGCATCACACTCGACTCGACCTTTGATGCGCGAGCCCCGATCCGGGTGGGCCTGCACTCCATCGACGATTCCCATCCGAAACGGAAAATCATGACGCTTGCGGAGGTGTTCACCTATTCCTCCAATATCGGTTCGGTAAAAGTCGCCCTTGATGTGGGAACGGAGGGTCAGAAGGAATTCTTGGGCAGGCTCGGTCTTCTTGAACGTTTGCGGACCGAACTGCCCGAATCGGCACCGCCGCTTCTTCCCGACCCCTGGCGCCGGGTGAACACCATGACCGCGTCCTTCGGCCATGGCATTTCGATTGCGCCTCTCCAGATGGCTGCCGCCGCCGCCGCTCTTTTTAACGGCGGCACGTACATTGCGCCGACCTTCCTGACGCGTGATGAGGAAGAGGCCGCCCGGCTCGGCCATCGCGTGGTTTCCGAACAGGTGAGCGCCGACATGGTTCATCTGATGCGCCTCAATTCTGCGGAAGGAACAGGCAAAAAAGCCGACGGCCATGGCTATAT
>JAKSCL010000342.1 GCA_022360615.1 Hyphomicrobiales bacterium | reverse complement strand
CCGGCTGGCAGCCGATCCGACTGTTTTATCCTTATCCCTCTAACTAACCGGCACAAAAAGGCCGACGCTTTCGGTGCCGGTGTGGTTCGCTGGAGAGCGCATGCCAATCGGTCTTCAGATCATCTCTCCTCCAGGTCATGAAGAGGTGGCTTTTCAAGCCGCGAGTTTTATCGACCGTCACGCCGGTTTTGCCTCGAAACGTCAAGATGCGTCTGAAATGGAAAAGGAATTGCATTTTTCATTTTCATGAAGTTCTGAAGAAAGATGGGATATGTTTTCTGGAACATTTCACGCCGGGATCGATCGTCTCCGCTGAACCGGCGCGCTTTGGCGATGGATCCGGTCGAGCCTCGGCTGACTTGGATGCTACCGCTGGCGCGCCAGCCATTCCCTCGGTCCGCAGCCGAACTGCCGCTGAAAGGCGCGGGCTAGGGCGGTCGTGCTCTTGTAGCCGACGAGCGGTGCCACGGCTTTGAGGGGGCGGTCCTGCCGCAGGGCCTGCTTGGCCAGGGCCAAGCGCAGCGTGGTCAGATAATCCCCAGGCGACGCTCCAACGCGTTTTTTGAAGGCGGCCGCGAAAGAGGAGCGGGACATGCCGGCGATTTCCGCCAACTGCTCAATGTTGAGATCGGCTGCCGGGTTCTCGTGCATGGCGGAGAGCGCCCGGATCAGCTTGGGATCGGACAAGCCCGCCAGCAGACCGCTTTCCGTGTGCCCTTCGGCAATGCAATGCCGCAATAGCATGACGAGCAAGAGTTCGATGATCAGATCGATGGCCACGCGGTGGCCGAACGCGGGCGTGAAAGCCTCATCGAACAAGCGCTCGAGCACCGGACCAAGGCCTTTCAGGGCGTCGAGCGGGATGATCAGCAGGTCCGGCAGGCCGAGCAGTAGGAACTCGGTTTCGGGGCCGGCATAGGTCAGGCGCGCGCAAACCAGTTCGGCGCCCGTCTGCTCATCCGTGTCCAGGCGATGCCCCTGCGTGCGTGCGAGGAGGATGAGGCTTGGCCGGTCGATGAGGCTGACCGTGCCGTCGGCGGAACGCAGACACAGCGATCCGCGGCGCAGCAGATGCAGATGTCCATTGGCGTCCTCAGCGCCATGGTCCGAGTGCCCGCAAAGCGTGCCTGAGAAAAAAACGCTGGCGCTAAGGCTGCGGCGGTTCAGCCAAGGAAAGAGGGACGAATCTTCGGACGAACTGCGTGCTTCTTCGGACAAAAGATCGAGCCTGAGGACTTAACTTTCCCGGAAGGGCGGTAGCGCGGCTTCATGTCATGCGCCGCCGACCTTATCGTCAATGAACTCTTTTGGAGAGAACTGCAATGTCGATTGTTATCAAAGCTCTTCGTAGTGCTCTGTTGTCCATGGGGCTGGCGCTGGCGATCGTGCCGGCGGCGGTCCAGATGGCTGCAGCGGAGACCGAGGTCAACATCGTGGAAGGCTATGCCGTGCACGGCTACGATGTTGTCGCCTACTTCAAGCAAGGTAAGCCGGTGGCCGGCGACAGCCGCTTTACGGCGCAGCACGAAGGCGTGACCTATCGTTTTTCCAGCGCCGAGCATCGCGACGCCTTCACCTCGGACCCGGCATCCTACGCACCGCAATATGGCGGTTACTGCGCATTCGGGGCCGCCATGGGCCGCAAGTTCGACGGTGATCCCAATGCCTGGGCCATCGTTGACGGCAAGCTCTATTTGAATCTCAACAAGAACATCCAAGCCCGTTGGAAAGAGAACGTGCCCGGCTTCGTCAGGGGCGCAAACAACAACTGGCCGCTGATCCGCAGCATTGCCGATGCGCAGCTTGAAGCCTCGGCACCGGAAGGCGTTACGCTGGGCGCCCAGTAAGCTCCAGCTTGGAGGCAACGGCTGAGCGAAGTGTCATGCGGGACCGCAGCGTCTCCGCATGACACTTGTCTTAGGCGGTACCGCTGGCCGTTTGCATTCCGGTCCGGCGGTCTTCAGGTGTGCAACGATCCCGGCGGCGGCACACAATTGGGTACGGCAAACAAGAAGCGCGCATCTTTTCCAGCGGGTGAAAACCTCTATGTTCGCCACAGGTTTTCGACGTGAAGGGTGTGCTAATGAAACTGACGAGCTACTCGAATTTCGCACTGCGTTCATTGCAGCTCGCAGCGATCCGCCATCCCGGACTGACGCGCGTGGAAGAGGTGGCGCGCGCTCACGGCCTCAGCCACGCCCATATCACCAAGATCGTCCATGAACTGGGGAAAGCGGGCTTTGTTGAAACCGTGCGTGGCCGCAATGGCGGGTTCCGGCTCGCGCGGCCGGCGGATCAGATCAGCGTGGGCGATATCATACGCTGGACCGAGGGTCCGGTCGAATTGGTCGAATGCTTCAACCCGTCGACGAACACCTGTCCCTTAATCGGCGTTTGCCATTTGTCGGCGAAGCTGCGTGAAGCGACCAACGCGTTTCTGGCGGTCCTCGATGGCGTCACGATTGCCGATATCGCGCATAACAAGAGCGTTTTGCTCGGCCGGTTTGAGACGGCAATGGCCGAGCCGTCCGCCGATCCCCATCTCTCCGCCGCTGTCTGAGTATCTTAGGGCCGCTCCGAGGCAGGTGTTGCCGCCGGTATAAGGGCTGGCGCGGTGCTGCGCCAGCCTTGATGCGCTCAATCGAACGAGCGCAGATGCACCTTCTCCGGGTTCAGATCGTAGCCCCAGGGCAGGCCGCCGTTTTTCCAGCCATTGACGAGCCGCCAGGGCCCGTTCGGGTTGTCCTTCGACGTTGAACCCTCGAAACCATCGACGACGACATAGACCTTCTCAAGCCCAAGTCCTTCAAGCGCCTTTGCCGAGGGTGCGCCGCGGGTGCCGCCGGAGCGGCACATCAGGATCACCGGGGTGGATTTATCGAGTCCGCGCGCGTCCAACGCATTCATGATGCCCGGAGCGAAACCGGGGTTGGATTCCATCGCCAATACAGGCTTCTTGGGATTCCATTTCGCGGGCTTCACAAGCAGGAAAGGCACGTTGACGTCGACGACATCGGTGAAGCCGGTGAACATGATCTCGACGGGTTCGCGGACATCGACGAAGAGAACGCTGTCGCCCTCGGTCTGCTTCATTTCGTAGGCCTCTTTCGCCGTCAGATAGAGTCCCCATGAGGTTTGCTTTTTGGGGTCTTCCGGTTCGGGCGCGGCCGATGCGGGCATAGACAGTGAAGCGGCGAGGGCCGCGGCGGCAAGAATTCTCAACATCTGTGCCTCCCTAGAACGACATGATGCGGGTATTGGGCGCCAGAAGCCGGGCGGCCATGGCCGGCGGCTCGGCGGCGGTCACGCCGTCGATCAAGGCATCCGCGCTCACGCCCTTGTTCGGCAGATAAATCGCGCAAACCTCAACCGTGGCGCCTGCCTCGATGATCTTCGTCATCAGTCCTTGCGGGCTCATGTCCCTTGGTGCCTGCGGGGCGGTCGCGGAGGCGGGTGCGTCCTTAAGGGCGAGGTCGCCCGCAGGGCCGCAGAGCAGGATATGGGCGCTTGCGCCCTGCTGCATCGATTGCATGGTGAGGACCATGCTCATGAGTTGCGTTTGCGGCTCGGGCGCCGTCACGATGGTGACCAGGCCGGGCTTGTCTTCGGCCATGGCGGCACCGGTCACGGTCATGATGGCGATCGCGGCCGCGGTGAGGGATTTGAGCATCGCATTGTTCCTTTTCGATAGGTTGGACGTGGGCCACCCGCGCCGTAGCGCCGAAAGCCGTGCGGGAATCACCCCGGCCTCCGGCAGCGGTAGACGCTGGTTTTTCCGCCATTCCAAAACTTATATTCCCGATAATAGTTTCACCGCCTAGTACGGCGCGCCCGCCGCCTCATTGACGCTGATCAAACAGGCGCGGAAATCCATGCTGGGCACAGCGTTTCGCCGTGGGGAGGGGCGCGTTTTGGCGGCGACCTGTGTGCCGATCGGCGGCAACGTCCGGCCCATCACATCCCGCCCATGGAATTGTGAGATTGCGGGCGCGCGGGTTTCGCTATAGTGCGGTTCAAGCAAGCTTTGCCGGGGGACTCTGCGCCGATGCCGAAAAGTATTTTCGGGTATATTTTCAAGCATAGCCTGCAATGGCAGATTTATCTCTTCGCCGGCACGCTTCTTTATCTCCCGGTCCTTTATCTCTCGTTCGAGCTGCCGAAAATCATCGTCAACGATGCGCTCGACGCCGATCCCGCCTCTTTCCCGCGTGTCCTGTTCGGCTACGAGTTCTCGCAGGTCACCTATCTCATCCTGCTGTGCTTTGTGCTTCTGGGGCTGGTTCTCCTGACGGGCGGCATACGCTTTGTTCTATCTTTCTTCAAAGGCGTGCTCGGCGAGGTCATGCTGCGCAGGCTGCGTTACGATCTCTATCAGCTCATTCTGCGCTTTCCGCTCGCCCATCTGAAAAAAGTCCAGTCCGGCGAGATCGTCACCATGGTGACGTCCGAGGTGGAACCGCTCGGACGCTATATGGGCCTCGCGGTCGCCAATCCGGTGCTCCAGGCTGGAACGCTGCTCACGGCTCTCGTTTTTCTTTTTGCCCAAGATGTGCTGCTCGGTTTCGCGGCGATCGTGTTGTTTCCGATTCAGGCCTATTTCGTGCCGAAGCTGCAGCAGCGCATGAACGCCTTGAGCCGCAGACGTCTCGCCAATGTCAGGCTTTTCGCCGGCCATGTGGGCGAGACGATGAGCGGCAAGCGCGAGATCCATTCCAACGACACGACGGCTTTCGAACTGACGCGAGCGTCATTCCGTCTGGGCGTTTTGTTCCGCATCCGCCGCGCGCTTTATGCGATCGGCAACGCCATCATCTTCTTGAACACCTTTTTCACGCAGCTCACGCCGTTCCTCTTTTATCTGATCGGCGGTTATCTGGTCGTGCAGGGCGAGTTGTCGCTCGGTGCGCTTGTTGCGGTGATCGCCGCCTACCGCGAAGCGGCGGCGCCCTGGAACGAGTTGCTCGAGAACTATCAGTCCCTCGAAGACAACCGGGTCAAATATGCGGCGCTTGTCGAGAACTTCCTGCCGGGCGGATTGCGCGAACTGCCCGACCCGGAAAGGGCCAACGGCCTTGGGCCGCTGCCGAAACTCGACGGCGCGCTCGCGCTGTCGGGCGTGTCGCTCAAGGAGGGCGACGAGACGCTTTTTGAAGATGTCTCCTTTTCCGTCGAGATGCCGGCGAGCATCGCCCTTCTGGGTGCGACGGGAAGCGGGAAGTCCTCCTTGGCCGAGGTGTTGGCCGGTCTGCGGCAGCCGAGCGCCGGTATGCTTCAGATTGCGGGCCGTGATATGGTTGCGATCCCTGAGGACGAATTGGGCCGCGTCGTCGCCTATGTGGATGGCGATAGCCACGTATTTACAGGGACCTGGACGGACAATTTCACTTATGGCTTGAAACATACGCCTGCCTACCAGCAGGTCTTTGCCCACATGGGCGAGGCCGATCGCGCCGCCTGGATCAAGGAAGCGCGCGCCGCCGGCAATGTGACGCATGATCCGGCTTCGGACTGGGTGGACTACGAGGCGGCCGGTTGCGGCAACATGGCGGAGCTTGAGCGGCGCATCATCGACCTCGCGCGTCTCGTCGGGCTGGAACGCGATCTTTTCGATGCCGGTCTGTCACGCACCTTCGATCCCGCGAAACGGCCGGAACTCGCCGAGCGCATGCTCGAGGCGCGGCGGCGTTTCAAGGAGAAGCTCGCCGCTTCGGGCGCGGAATCGGCGCTTCTCGCCTTTGATCGCGACGGCTTCAATCCCAATTCGACGCTCGCGGAAAACCTCCTGTTCGGCTGGTGGGTCGGCGATGAACTCTCGCCTGAGAGCATGGGAAAGGACTCTTATGTCCTCGATCTGCTGACCCGCCACGATCTTCTTCAGCCGCTCCTGGAAATCGGGCATGCGACAGCGGAGACAATGATCGAATTGTTCCGCGATTTGCCGCCTGGCGACGAGCGCCTGCAGCGTTTTTCGCTGATTGATCCGGAGCAAATGCCCGCCTACGAATCGCTGATGCGCCGCGTGCCGAGCCTTGAAGAGGCGGCGCTGACGCCGGAGGACCGGCGGCTCTTGCTGGCGCTTGCCTTTTGGGTCGCGCCGTCGCATCAGCGGATTGAGTTTAGCGACCCCGATGTCAAACAGCGCTTCATTGCCGCCCGGCACGACTTGATGGCAGGCCTGCCGGACCGGTACCGGCCCTACATCGCCTTTTACGACGAGAATGCCATCAATCCCGGGATCACCGTCCGGCTCAATATCTATTTCGGGCGCATCGATGCCTTCAGCCCGCCGCAACGCGCGAAGGTGGAGGCAATCCTGCAAGAGGTCATCGACGATTTCGGAATGCGCGACGAGGTGATGGCGCTCGGGCTTGGAAGCGAAGTGGGCACGGGCGGCGGCCGCCTGACCCGGACGCAACGCCAGCGGATCGCGATTGCGCGCTGCCTGTTGAAGCGGCCGAGCCTCCTGGTCGTCAATGAGGCGTTGTCGTCGCTTGAGCCCGATGCGCAAGATCATATCCGCGGGCGTATTCTTGAGAGCTATCCCTCGACCACGCTTGTCTGGGTCGACCGGGACCGTGACGATCTTGAGAACTTCGATGCGATCGTCCGGATTGCAGATGGCCGCATTTTGGACGGCGGGGCCGGGGCTGAAGCGCTTGAGAAGGAAGAGGGCGGGGATGCGCTCTCGCGCGATATCCAGCTGCTTGCCGGCGTGGATATGCTCTCCGGGCTTCCGAAGCAGACGCTGCGCCTCATCGCTTTCACCGGCGAACAGGTTATTTTCGAGCCGAACGAGATCATTTTCCACGAAGGCGATGTGGCCGACGACGCCTACATCATTCTGGAGGGCGAGGTGTGCGTGAGCATTGGCGGGGCCGATTGCGACACGGAGGTGGGCCGGCTTTCGCCCGGGACGACGCTTGGCGAGGTCGCGCTCCTGTCCGATTGCACCCGCACGGCAACCGGTAAAGCGCTCGGGCGGGTGCGCGCCATCCGCCTGAGCCGCGACCTCTTTTTCGATCTCATCCGCAACAATTCGGAGCTTGCGCTCGCCGTCATGCGGCTCTTGTCGACAAGGCTTGCCGGAACGCTCGGCCGGTTGTCGGAAATCGAACGCCGCGAGAATCCGAAGGACGCCATATGACGATGCCCCCCATGGCGGGCGCCGCCCCGCAGGTTGAAGCGAAGCCGGGCGCACGGGCCGCCTCCATCGATGCGCTCAAGGGCGTCATCATGATCGTCATGGCGCTCGACCATGTGCGCAGCTTCTTCATGACCTGGGATGGCGTGAAGGAGGCCTGGTACCAGCCGGCCACCTACAATCCCCATGTCTGGGATTTCATGGCGCGCTACGTCTCCCATCTCGCCGCGCCCGGCTTCTTTTTCCTGATGGGCATGGGGATGGTGCTGTTCGCCGCCTCGCGCCGCAAGGCGGGCTGGGACGAGGGCCGGATCGTCAAGAACCTCGTTATCCGCGGGCTGATCCTGGTCGCTTGCCAGATCCTGCTTGAGAATTCGGCTTGGGCGCTGAGGTCGGAGAACCCGATGCGGTTCTTTTCAACCGGGGTGCTCTCTACGCTCGGGCTCTCGATGATCTGCACCGCGTTTTTCCTGCGCTTCGGCTGGAAAGCGGCGCTCGGAACGGGCTTTGCGCTCCTTCTCGCCAATGCGGCGGTCATCCATGCCTACGACATGAACCGTGAAGGCTTGTCGCTCGCGGAGTATTTGCTGTTCGCGGTCGGGAATTGGGGGCCGGTCAGGGTGAATTATCCGCTTGTGCCCTGGCTGGGCGTGACGCTTCTCGGCGTGGCTTACGCCTATGCGTGGCGGGCGGATGCCGAGAAGACCTACCAATGGTCGCTCTATGGCGGGCTGATGCTGATTGCCGCGTTCATCGTCATGCGGCTTGCGCCGGAGTTTTATTGGAACTTCCGGGCGCCGGTCGACGGTACGGCGCTCGGCTTCATGCAGGCGACCAAATATCCGCCGAGTTTTTCCTGGCTGGCGCTGACGCTCGGGATCAACGGTGTCTTGCTTTGGGTGTTTTCAAAGAGCGATGCGTTCCTGAACACATGGGGCCAGGTCCTGCTCGATTACGGACGCTCGCCGCTGTTCTTTTATGTGGCTCATCTTCATATCTATCAGGCCATGAGCCAACTCGTCTTCAGCCGCCATGAACACATCACTTCGATGGCCGGCGTCTGGTGGATCGTGGGATTGTTGATCCTCTGGCCCATGTGCCGGGCCTATGGCCGGTTCAAGCAGTCGACGCCGAAAGAGAGCGTCTGGCGGTTCTTTTGAAACAGCCCTCCTGCGTCATGCCCCGGCTTGACCAGGGCGTCCAGGGCCATAAGCGCCAACCCTGCCCAATTGGCCTGGATTGCCGGATCGCGTCCGGCAATGACGCCGCATGACAATGCCGGTAATTCCTGTCCTCAGCTCGCCGAAACCAGGATAAAGCCGCGCGAACGGGGAATTTCGGAATCTTCCGTGTTCATTGACTTGAAGAGATCGTCGGCGCGGACCCAGACGGGCGGGAATTTATAGCGCGCCACATCGAGAAGAAGGAATGAGTCGGTTGCTTCATCATAAGCGCCGATGGGCGAGAAATGCGCGCCGCGCGGCTGGCCGATCAGTTCGCGCTGGTAGTTGGCGATCACGAAGTCGCCCGGCGTTGCAAGGTTCTCGATCAGCATTGCCCGGAACTCCTCGAAGGTGATGTCCTCCGCGTGGACATGCTTCGTCTTCGCGCCGTGCGTTTCAATGGAGTTCGCGGCCATCTCAAGCGTCATGCCCCTGGCCAGAACCGTCGCGTAATTGCGGATTTCAAGCACGTCGTCGGTGAAGAAGTTCATCTGGGTGAAATAAGGGTAGGGCGAGTAAATCGGATCGATGGGCCGGGAGATCGCCAGCGCATTCAAGACCGTCACGCCCGAGGCGACGGAGCAGAGTGTTTGGGTGATCTGGGTTGTGAAGCTTGCCGAAAGCGCAAGGAAATCGGCCCGGTGCGTTGCCTCGCGCACCCGCCTCTTGCCCTCTTCGCTCGTCATCTCGACATAGGTGCCGGCGGCCTGCTGCGGCGCTTTCGCGTTTGCCCATTGTGGTGCCGCGACGGCCATCGCTGCAATGACGGCAAAAGCGGTGATCGGTTTGAAGAGGCGCATATCCGGAACATCTCCCAATCGGTGAAGCGAAACCCGTTGTGGAACTATCAATATTCGATGCTGCTTACACGCGTTCGGATACAATCCTCAAATCAAATTGAAGTGTTATTGTCCGCCGTTACTCGCAAAGGTGTTTTCAAGACTGATCGGCGCGCCAGCTGTAGAGCCAATCGAAACCGGCAAGGAGACGCTCCGCGGACATCCGTGAGAGGACGACATCGCGGGCCGTTGAAAGCGGCGGGGCAAGATGAAATGTCATACCGTTGCGGGTTGCCGTCCATTGGACGCGGCTTGCGCGGGGCCTTCTGCGGCCCTCATAGTCCTTTAGCGCCGCCGCTGGACCGGTCGGTTCATGGCTGACCGCATCGGCGAGGATCGCGGCGTCCTCGATCGCCATCGCGCCGCCTTGCGCGAGGAAGGGCACCATGGGGTGCGCCGCGTCGCCGAGAAGCGTTACGCGCCCCCGTCCCCAATCACCGCCCGGAGAGCGGTCGAAGATCGACCAGCTTCGCCACTGATCGACGGCGGCAAACGCCTCATCCAGGCCCGGCCAATCCCTGTAATTCTCCTTCAGCGGCGCCGTGTCGTGCTCCATGTTCCAGCCGCGTTCGCCTTTCACGGCGGGGAGGACGGCGACCAGATTGACGGCCTTGCCGTCCGACACGGGATAGTGGATGAAATGCGCCGACGGGCCGAGCCAGGCGTTGATCGTGTTGCTGGAGAAGGGGTGGGGCAGCCGCTCTATCGGCACCAGCGCACGCCAGGCCCTGAAATTCGTAAAACGGGGCGGGCTTTCGTCTCCGAGGAATCCGCGCGTGTTCGACCACAGCCCATCGGCGGCGATCAGGATGTCGGCCTGTTCGCGGATGCCGCCGGTGGACGCCGAGGCCGTGACCGTCACGCCCGCTTCCGTTTCCTCGTAACCGCTCAGTTCAGCGCCGAGGCGCAGCGTGATGGCGCTTTCGTTCCCGACGGCGTCGATGAGGACCGATTGAAGATCCGCCCGGTGAACGGTGAGGTACGGCGCCCCGTGGCGCGCGGAGATCGTCTCACCAAGCGGGATCCGGGCAATTTCCTTTGCCGATGCGCCGTTCCGGACAATGACGGCATCGGGCGTGCACGCGACCGCAGCAAGCGCGTCCGCCAGGCCGAGCGCATGAAGGACATGGGAGGCATTCGGCGAGAGCTGGATGCCCGCGCCGTCGGTGCGGACCGGGTCGGACTTCTCAAGGATCGTGACGGTCAGGCCCTTTTTCGCCAGTGCGAGAGCCGCAGTCAGCCCGCCGATACCGGCACCGGCAATGACCGCGTGCGAGATTTGGTTTCCGGTCTCCGGCATGGCGGCGTTTTCCCCGGATATGCGATGCGTTGTCTTTGATTGAAATCAGCCCGCGGGCATCAATTCGGCGAGGCAGCCGGGCGGAACGGTTTCGTCTGCCTTCAATCCGGGATCGAATTTGTAGAGTGTCGAGCAATAGGGGCAAACAATCTCATCGTCGTCTCCCATATCGAGGAACACATGCGGGTGGTCGAAGGGCGGGGCGGCACCCATGCATTTGAATTCCTTGACACCGATGCCGATGGTCGGAACACCTTCATCGTTCTTGAAGTGTGGAATAGCTGGACTAGCCATATTGAATCCCGCTCGATTGATCGTTCTCACAAGGGTTCTATCGCCAAATGGCCGTGCGGGAACAGCTTTTTCCAACGGAAGCATATGCGTGCTGTCTATCGAGAGGAGGCTTGAGGGTCATGAACCGGTTTCAGTCGGACGATGCGGAGATCGCTTTTCTCGATGAAGGCGAGGGGGAGCCGGTGCTCCTTATCCATGGTTTTGCGTCGAACACCCATGTGAACTGGGTCCACACCTCGTGGTTCGACACGCTGAAGTCCGCCGGACGCCGGGTGATCGCGATCGACAATCGCGGCCATGGCGAGAGCGAAAAGCTGCATGACAGAGCGCGTTACGGGGCGCCGCTGATGGCGGAGGATGCGCGCCGGCTTCTCGATCACTTGGAGATCGGACGGGCCGATGTGATGGGCTATTCGATGGGTGCGCGCATCACGGCTTTTCTCGCGCTCAACAATCCAGAACGCGTGCGCAGCGCCATATTCGGCGGGCTGGGGATCAACATGGTGCGCGGTGTCGGCGACCCGGAACCGATTGCGCAGGCGCTTGAGGCGCCGTCATTGGATCACGTTCAGGACATGACCGGCCGAATGTTCCGCCAATTCGCGGAAAAGACGGGAAGCGATCTTCCGGCGCTTGCCGCCTGCATGCGCTCGGCGCGCCAGAAAATCACCGAAGAGGCGCTTGGCGGGCTCAGCCTGCCGGTGCTTGTCGCCGTCGGCACGAAGGATCATGTCGGCGGTTCGGCGCAAGACCTCGCCGCACTCATTCCCGGTGCAAAAGCCTTTCCGATTCCCGACCGCGATCACATGGTTTCGGTCGGCGATAAGGCGTATAAAGCCGCTGTCACTGCGTTTTTAGGGGAACGCGCATAAGGACGGTCAACCAATTGCGGGTATGACACGCCGAATTCCCGCTTGGGTTTGATGCCACCTGCGCTTACCTTGGACCAAAGATGGTGAGTGGACCGGGACAAGCTTTAGGAGACCGCGATGACCTCCGGTGCCAAGCAACATACACCCTCTGCCGATATCAAAGCATGTGACCCTGTGTGGATGCGCGTCCAGGCCGAGGCTGAGGAGGTTGCGAAAAAAGAACCCGCGCTCGCTGGGTTCGTGACGAAATTCGTGCTGTCGCAGGATAATTTGGAGAGCGCCGTCGTCCGGCGGATTGCAAGCCGGCTCGACCACGCGGATGTGCCGCGCGAGGAAATCAGCGCGGCACTGCATGATGTGATCGGCAAAAACCCGGAAATCGCCGGCGCCATCCGCGTGGATCTCGGCGCCGTTTTCGACCGCGACCCGGCCTGCGAGCGGCTGATCGAGCCGCTTCTTTACTTCAAGGGGTTCCACGCCCTTCAGACGGCGCGCCTTGCCGCTGAGTTGTGGCGCGATGGACGCCGCGATTTCGCCTATTATCTGCAAAGCGCGTCATCGTCGGTTTTCGGTGTCGACATCCATCCGGCCGCCCGCATCGGCAAAGGCATCATGCTCGACCACGCAACCGCCATCGTTGTAGGAGAGACTGCGGTGATCGGCGATGACGTGTCGATCCTGCATGGCGTCACCCTTGGCGGCACGGGGAAGCAAGATGAGGACCGTCATCCGAAGGTGGGCAATGGCGTGCTCATCGGGGCGGGGGCGAAGATCCTGGGCAATATCAAGATCGGCGATTGTGTGCGGATTGCATCCGGCTCGGTGGTCTTGAAGGACGTCCCGGACAATAAGACGGTTGCCGGGGTTCCGGCACGCATTGTTGGCGAGGCCGGCTGCCCGGAACCCGCACGTGCGATGGATCAAATGATCGAATCCGATCTCTGATTATCTTCTAAATCGGTTGCTGCGGTCGCTTTCCATTTGCCGGTATGTCAGATGTTATGGCCGCATTAGAGCGTTCTGATTCGTTATAAAACCAAACACATTCCGCCGGAGATCATTATGGACAAACAAGAAATATCGAAGCTTGAGGTTTTTTTGCGCCGCACATTTCAGAATCAGGCGATTCAGGTTCGGCAACGCCCGCGGAAAGAGGATTCCGCCGAAGTCTATATCGGAGACGAGTTCATCGGCGTTTTGTTTCGCGACGATGAGGACGACGATTTGTCCTATAATTTCCAGATGGCCATTCTGGACTACGATTTGGAGTGATCGCCTCCGCTTCCGGCGTGATTGAGGTGCCGCGTCAGCGGCTCCAATCCGCGAAGGATTGCGGGCCATTCATCGGCCAGGTGTTCCGAAAACTGAATAAGCGCTTCATGCCCGCCGGGCATGACGATCACTGCCAGGCAGTTCCGCTCCGGCAGCACGCTTGCCTCGCCGGGCGCCGCGCATCGTGCGAAATATTTCTGGCCCTCGTTTCCTTCAAACACGAAGATCCGTTCGCCGGGTGCGTCCTTCGGTGCCGCTGCCCGGCCGGGGAAGCTGCGGCTATAGAGCGTCCGCGCCATCTCAAGCTGCGATAGTCCTCCGGTTTCCGGTTTCACCGTCACCAGGACATGCGCGGCCGAACCAACATCGCCTGTTGTCCCGACCGGGACATCGAAGATAACCGCGCCGTGCGGAGCTCCTTCAATGCGCGTCGCGCTCCAGCCCTTGGGCGCCATATGGACGAAGGCGTCGAGGGGCGAAAAGCTGTCCGCCATCGAGGGCTGCTGTCCGGCGGTGGACCCAAGACGCGGCGTGTGTCCCGACATCTGCATGGCAAGCATGACGAGATAGGCGAACGCGGCGGCGGCCAGAAGGCCGAAAAGGAAAGCGAATACGCGGGGGTTTGGGGGAGCGGTCTCCAAAAAATCCCCGATAGGCGCGGCGTTCCGGAACTGAGGTACGGCGCCGGCAATGAAGCCCCCTCCAGCAGAAGCTGCAGGTTTCAACGGACGATTCGAAAAGCCACCGGACATCCTTCATAGTACGCGAGCCAATGCTTAATGCGGCGTTAACCACGACGGCTATTCCGGCACAAACCGCATTGGCTTTTGCGCCCTCGCCTTATAATGATGGTTACCGAAAAGTTAACGCGTGGGACGGCACCGTGATGTTTGAGTTGGGGCTCTTCCTTTTCATCGTTGCCATGGGTTTTTCGGCCGGCGGCATTGTGGTGAACCTTTACCAATGCCTGACAGGGAACAGGCCAGGGTTTCAGCTCCACCTCAAAAGCGTCTTCTCGCGTGTGGCCTACGTGCCCGTCATCATGTTTGGCGGCCCCATGATATTGATGCGGAACGCTATCAACGGCCGCATCATCGATGGCCGGCCGGCCTTCTTTCTCTTTCTCAGCGGTTTCATCGCGCTCACCTGGAGCTTCCTCTGCGGCCTTTTCGTTGTGCATTTGGCACTGGCCACCGGATTGCTCGGCGCTGGCTAGACGCAAGACAAACGACAAAAAAGCAAGGGGGAGGCTGACGGGCGATGCGCTATGAGCTTGACGGTAAGGGGCCTTCCAGCGCCTCGGCCTGGATTGCCCCCAATGCGGTGGCGATTGGCGACATTCGTCTCGGAGACGATGCGAGCATTTGGTTCGGCGCCGTATTGCGCGGCGACAATGAGCCGATCATCGTCGGCGCCCGTTCGAACATCCAAGACATGACGGTGTGTCACACGGACCCGGGTTGTCCGCTGACCATTGGCGAGAACTGCACTGTCGGTCACCGCGCCATCCTTCACGGCTGCCGGATTGCCGACAACACGCTCATCGGCATGGGCGCGATCATTCTCAACAATGCCGAGATCGGGAAGAACTGCTTGATCGGGGCAGGTGCACTGATCCCCGAAGGCAAAGTCATCCCGGACAACTCGCTTGTCGTGGGAATGCCGGGCAGGGTCATTCGCGAACTCTCGCCCGAACAGATCGCTGACATGACGGCGACGGCGGCGGGCTATGTGGCAAACGCCAAGCGCTACCGCGCCGGTCTCGCTCCCCTCGATTGATTGTTGTCTTTCCCCTTAAGGGGGTGGAGCCGGTCCTTTGGGGGAAGGACCGGCTCCCGCATAACCCGGCTTCGGGGATGGGGGAGTGGGGACAGCACCGGGTATGCGTTTCCTTGCGCTTCTCAGCGTCTGTTTTGACCAACGAAGACCTGACCGGCACCGAGGCTGCCCTCAAGCGCCACCCACTGCCCCGCATGGGTATGGGATTGCCGCTTCAGATAGGTGTAAGGTGTCTCGGTCCAGTGGCGGATCTCGTTGGTGTTGTTGTCCAGAATGAAGTCGCCGCGATCGGTCGAAACAGTGAGGACCGCGTGGCCCTGGCCGACCTCATCGAGAACAACGGTGATGAGGAGCGTGCTCGCCGGCCAGCCGTTCTGGATCAGCACATGACGTTTCAAGAGGACATAGTCCTCGCAATCGCCCGCATTGGCGGGATACGTCCAATGCTCCGGCGTGTGATAGAGTTCGTCGTCGGTAATCGGCGCGATTTGCGTATTGATGACCTCGTTGACCGCGGCCAGCTGGTGAAAGGCGGCTTCGGTCAAGTGAACCCGTTCAGCGGCGTTTCCATTTGCTTGGCACTCGTCGGGGAGCGCGCGGCAGAAGTGGAGATGGCCGACGGGCGGTGCGGTAGAGGAAAGCTGGCGCATGTTCGCAACGTCTGCTTCCACGGTGCCAGTGAACAATCCGATGGCTGCGATTGCCAGCAAAGTTTTGATGCTTGTTTTGTGCATGTTTAGACCCCAATCCCTGTGTTGGATTGACAGTCGCACAAAATATTTTAAGTACTGACAAGTATATCCGTTAAATAATCATCTGTTTTTATTCAAATAAATCTCGCTTTTTAATGGGATTTGATTCGAGTTTTCCTAAAATTTTAATCGTTGGAATTTGAACGAAACAGGGTGGATGAAGGCGGTGGCCGTGCGGTTTAAGCGTCACGGCGCGGTCTGCGTCCAAGCGCCGGTTCGTTATTGCGGTTGCCGCGCTATCATTGTCCGGCTTGAACGGACAATCGGGGCCGCGTCACAGGGCGCATGCCCATGCCGGGCGTGCTGTCGATATGGGGAAAGGCGGGGGTGACCGGGAGGTCAGACAACGAGGTTGTCGATGACCATGTCCGGGTCTTGAAGGGTCACCGCGAATTCAATTGCGATGCCTTCTTCGAAATGCCGCACGACCCTGCCTTTCATCTTGCCAACCGTGGCCGGCGCGCCGATCGCGGGACGAACCGAGATCGAAACCGCTGCGCCTGACAGCGAGACGTCGAGAATACGGCATTTGTGTTTGCTGCCGTCGGCAAGAACGAGCTGGGTGAAGGCGCGTTTCGGCGGAAAGCGCTCGTGACGGCGGTCTTCGGGCAGGTTCAACTCGTGCCGGTTGGCAAGCCAGGTCAGCTGGGCGGCCAGTTTGTCCCGCTTGCGCGGTGTTGCGGCGAGCGCAAGTGCGAAACCGTCCTTAAAGATGCGCGAAACCGTTCCTTCGATGCGGCCGATATTGTCGAGATAACATACGACCCGCGAGCCGACCTCGGCCTCAACCGGTGAAATCAATGTCACGCCGCCGGGAGACATATCCCGGGTCTGGCAGGGGTATTCATTCCGGTCGGGAAGCATGAACCGGCCAAGCAGGGAAACGTTCACGCGCTGAAAGCGGCGGCGTTCATCCGCAAAACTAAGAGGTGTGGCGGGCGCAGACCCCATGGCGGCTCCGTGAGGGCAACATAACTGGCGAACTCAATGGGGCTCACGCTACGGTGCGTACGGTTAATATGGCGTAACTGTGTCGCGTTTGGGGCGAATCCTTCTCCCGTACTTTCCACCAGGTAAGGCGATATGAGGGGATTCAGTCGCTACGACCGCCGTCGAACACGGTGAGATGACGGTGACGGCGGGAGAGGCCGGGTGTCAAAGCCATGGGCGCATCAATGTCCTGATTCGCCGCACGTTTCATAAAATGCGGCGGGTTGTCGGGCCAGATGACATCGAGGTCTTCAAGCGTATGGCATTCGATGGGGTGGCTGCCCAGCCAATAGGGGTGCTCAAACGGTGAAACGGCACCGAGAAGGCGCGAAACATGGCCGTCATGGTGGCGTAGCGGCAAAGTGATCATCTCAAAACGCGTGGCGTGTCCCGTTTCGGTATGTCCCTGGAAGCGCACGACACTCGCCGTGCCGTCGACGCAAGCCGAATGGAGAAGGGTCTGGAATCCTTCCTGGTCGGCCTTTGACCAGCGCTCCAGCATATCCCGGCCTTTGAGTTCGCGGCGGTAAATGGCGCAAAGGCGTGTGCCGGCGAGGCGAAACCGGTAGTTGGTTGCGGACCGGACCTCGCCTAGAAAGACGTCGGGGAGGAGGCGGTGGATGTCCGCCGGCTCAATGTCCGCGCGCCATGGCGCGAAGCGGCCGCCCCGGATGCGGTCCCAGTAGGCATAGAGTTGCCGGCTCGTTTCGTGTTCCATATGTGCGTGAGAACTCATTGTGATGCAGCTCATCCGGTCTGACTGTCTCCAATTGGGCCAAAGCGGCGGTCTGGCCCCGTGATCGGTGTTATAAACGCATGAGCCATACCAAGGCGCGGGCGAAGCCGCCGGTCGCGGGGAAAAGGTTTTGTTAACCTTAACCGGCAGGCGCCGGCCGCAGGCGCTCAAGGTGCGCTAGATGGCAAGGGACCGAACGCGCTCATGGTTCGCAAACACGGGTCATGCCGCGCGCTGAGCGGGCACCGTCAGCGCCGCCGCGTGCGGTAAACCTGTACGAGACTGAGAAAGCGGCAGGGGCGGTTCGGCGATTTAAAACGCGTTCCGTCCAATTTGGACCGGATGCTCACTCTAAGCTTTTGTTTTGCGCACGGTTTATCCGAAAACCTGTTCTCACGTTCTGGATCGTGCTCTAGGAGTAGGAATGGCCATTCATTCCCCACAACCGCCGGCCTTCAATGTGCCCGGGCCCATCAAGATTTTTGCCGGGCTTATCATCGCCATTCACATCGTGCGCAATCTGCTGCCGCAGGCGTTCGATATCGAACTGCTGCTGGCGTTCGCATTCATTCCGGCCCGCTACAGCGCGGAAGTTGCGGAGCGGTTTGCATTTCCGGGCGGTTTTCTCGCCGATATCTGGACGTTCGGCACCTATGCGCTGATCCATGGCGACGTGATGCACCTCATCATCAACGCCTTCTGGCTTCTGGCGTTCGGTTCACCGCTCGCCTGGCGGTTCGGGGCCAAGCGCTTCTTTCTCTTTTCGCTTGTATGCGCCGTTGCGGGCGCCGTGCTCCACCTTGTCACTCATGTGGGCGAGTTCGTCCCCGTGGTGGGTGCGTCCGCTGCCATTTCGGGACACATGGCGGCCGTCACCCGCTTCATGTTTCAGGCGGGCGGACCGTTCAGCGGACGCCGTGATCCCGGCGCCTTCCGCGTTCCCGCTCTTCCTCTTGTCGAGGCGCTGAAGAACCCGCAGGTGCTTGTCTTTCTTGGCTTTTGGCTTTTCATCAATTTGTGGTTCGGGGTGAGCGACCTGGGCATCGCCGGCGCGCAGGGGTCGATCGCATGGCAAGCGCATCTGGGTGGCTTCTTTGCCGGGCTTGTGCTTTTCCGCTTTTTCGATCCGGTCCCCCCGGGGAATGACCGGCCTCCAATCCGCCTCGCGGCCTAGTTTTCGCCCGTTCCTTAGGGTGCATTTGCGGAATGGCTTGTGTTTGAGGTCTTCTCTTGCGGCAAAACCCCGGTTCGGTCATCCTCACCAGATCGGGAAAAGCGGTAAGGGCTTGCAGGCCAGGGCGGCATTCAACCGATAAGCTGACGGCGGGGCGGTTCTTTTTAAAACCGCGCCTGACGCGAGGGAGGACAAATGACTGTTGCAAAGCTGATGAAACAGAAGAGCCACGATGTCATCACGGGCACGGCGGAGATGACGGTTCTTGATGCGACCCGGATGCTTGAGCGGCATCGTATCGGCGCTGTCGTCATCGTGAATGCAAGCGGCGGCGTAGCGGGGATTCTCTCTGAGCGCGATATCGTTCAGGCGATTGCGCGAAACGGCGCCGGCGTTCTCGACAGGCCGGTATCTGCGTTCATGACATCCGATGTCGTCACCTGCGAGACGCACAGCACGGTCGCCGATGTGATGGCGACGATGACGCGCGGCAAGTTCCGCCACATGCCGATTGTGAACAATGGGCTGCTCGACGGCATTGTCTCCATCGGGGACGTCGTGAAGTACCGTATCGAGGAAGCGGAGGCGGAAGCACAGGCCATGCGCGAATACATCACGACGGGCTAGAAGCTATAGCGGTTTCATATCCGGGTCCTGGGCAAGCGCGGCCGATTGGCTGTCTTCGGAGACTTCGACCGTCCGGTAAAAGCAGTTTTGGAAGCCGCGGTGGCAGGTGCCGCCATTACCGCCGACATCGACGCTCATCAGGATGGTGTCCTGGTCGCAGTCGATGCGCATTTCGCGCAAGGTCTGAATCTGGCCGCTTGTCTCGCCTTTGCGCCAAAGGGCTTGGCGGGAGCGGCTCCAGTAGTGCGCTTGGCCCGTTTGAAGCGTCCGCGTGAGCGCCTCGGCGTTCATATAGGCGAGCATCAGCACATCGCCTGATTTGGCATCGCGCGTAATGCACGGGACGAGCCCGTTCGCGTCGAAGCGCGGCGCAAATGCCGTGCCGGTCTCAAGGCTTTCGCGATCGATGCTGGCGGGAAACGGGAACGCCCCGGCATTGTTTGCGCCGGGTTTCTGGGTAGCCATGATCTTAGCCTTCTCCAAGCGTTGCTGACCGTCGGGATCTCAAATCATCAAGGGTGGCTGAATTCAACGCCGCTTTTCGGGCGGCATACGTGGCATGCGGCGATGCGGCAGACAAGAAATGGGCGATCATCATCCGCTGACGCCGGTTTTATCAGTCGTTTGCTAACCATAGGGAAGATTTGCGCCTGACCATGCAAAAGGCGTTAGTACTTATCAACTATGACTGGGGCGTCGGATTCCGCAACCCATTCGAGTGGTTTCATTATGACGACTTCCAGCGACGACTGGGCTGGTTTGTGGCGATCGAATGCAAATCCGTATTTGTTTTTGTCAAGCGCCGCATCCGTGCTGAATTATGCACTCCAGCCGATCGTGGATATCAACAGCGGCGAAGTCTACGGTTATGAGGCCCTGCTGCGCAACGTGGATCAGGTCGGTTTCAACTCACCGGTCGAAGTGTTCGATTTCGCGGCTTCAACGAGATGTCTGACAAAGCTGGAACTGCTCCTCAGGCGCATGGCGATTGAAAAATACGCCAGCCTGAAGGACCGGGGCTCGGCGAAACTTTTCATCAACGTCGATGCCCGCCTTCTTCAAACGGACGGTTTCCTTTTGCCGGAAACAGTCGCGATGCTGGCGCATCACGGGCTCAAACCATCCGATCTTTGCCTTGAACTCTCGGAGACCTACGACACGGAGGCTTCCGGCCAAGTCAAGGATTTCATCGCACGTGCGCGCAAGATCGGCTTCGCATTCGCGATCGACGACTTCGGCAAGGGTTATTCCCAGCTTAAAAGCCTCCACGAATTCGAACCGGATATCCTGAAGATCGACCGGTTTTTCATTAGCACCATCCAAAGCGATGCGCGCAAGCGTCTGCTGGTCGCGTCGCTTGTGGATCTTGCTCATGTTCTGGGCATGCGGGTCGTGGCGGAGGGTGTGGAAACGGAGGCGGAACTCTCCGTATGCCGTGAAGTCGGCTGCGATCTGGTCCAGGGTTATCTGATCGCCCATCCTTTGCTGCACCTCGACGAGGTACGGACACGATATGACATGGTGAGCACGGTGCGGGACCGCGACCGGCGCAAAAACCAGTCGGATGAGGATCTGGTTCGCCGCGAGATCAAACCCCTCGTGACGCTGAAAGACGATGCCCGAATGCAGGATGTCCTCGCCTTGTTCAGGCGAGGCAAAAACCATCCCTTCATTCCCATCGTCAATGCGGTGGACGAACCGCGCGGCGTTATCCGGGAAGCCGATATCAAGGACTTCATATACATGCCTTTCGGGCAGGACCTTTTGTGCAACCCGGCCTTCAACAACCAGCTCACGAACTTTCTTCACCGCTGTCCGGTCGCCGATCTGCATTCCCGGCTCGATCAACTGATCGGCATGATTGCCAATGATGTTACGGGCGGCATCATCATCACCAAAAACGGCAGGTATTACGGTTTCCTCACCACAAGCTCGCTCTTGAAGATTTCCAATGAAATCCGCATGCGCGCGGCGGAAGAACAAAATCCCCTCACCAGGCTTCCGGGCAATTCGGCCGTCACGTCCTTCGTCGCGGAGGAGGCGGCGAACGCCGATATCGACCGCTGTTTCTGTTATCTCGATTTCGATAACTTCAAGCCCTTCAACGACACTTACGGCTTCCGCACTGGAGACCGGGCGATTTTGCTGTTTTCCGAACTGATGAAACGGTTTACGGCAGGAAACGACGACTTTATCGGCCATGTCGGCGGCGATGACTTCTTTATTGGAACAAAGCGCCGCAATACCGGAGAGACCGCCCAGCTCATGCGGGATCTGAGAGCGGAATTCGGGCATCAGGCCGAAAGCTTCTATGACCCTCAACACCGTACCGACGGTTACATCTTTGCGCGCGACCGCAGCGGGACGGAGCGCCGTTTTCCGCTTTTGAGCTGTTCGGTTGCGATCCTGCATCTCCCGGCGGGTCTTTCGGTTGAGAACCAGGACCTGCTTGGGCGGCAAATTGCGTCGCTAAAACGTGAGGCGAAGGCGTCGAAGCAGGGTGTCGCGGCCGCAACGTTCGGGAATTGGCCGGCTGAGGGGGCTTCCGCCGGTCCCTCGCCAAAAAGCGCTGGAACGGGCGACGCCCATTCCCAGGGCGGGAGCGGCATCTCCATCAACGCGGTCGCTTAATTCCTTACCGCGGGACCTGGCCGGACCGCGGCCGTGCCCGTGTATGATCCTTGACCTTTCTCCGGCTTCGCCGCGGCCCGCGACGAAGCCTTCGGTCGAGATGCTTTCGGGCCTTCCACGCGGAAGGCCGGCGGCTGGGTTATGAGCGTTGATTTCTGATCAGGTCGAGGAAGCGATCCTGCTCCCGCGATTCATCGGCGAAAATGCCGTGGAAGCGGGTGGTCACGGTTGACGATCCCTGCTTCTGGATGCCGCGCATCGACATGCACATATGCTCGCCCTCAATCATGACGGCGACGCCGCGGGGTTGCAGAACGTCGTTGACCGTGTCGGCGATCTGCGCCGTCAGCTTCTCTTGCGTTTGAAGACGCCGTGCGTAGATGTCGAGAACGCGCGCCAGCTTCGACAGTCCAACGACCCGGCCATCGGGGCGGTAGGCGATGTGGGCTTTTCCGTAGAACGGCACGATGTGATGCTCGCAGTGCGAAAAGAAAGGGATATCGCGGACGAGGACGATGTCGTCGTAACCGCCGACTTCCTCAAAAGTGCGCTCCAATTCGCCGCGCGCATCCTGATCGTAACCGGCGAAGAGCTGGCGGTAAGCTTTTGCGACGCGTTTCGGCGTCTCCAGCAGGCCTTCGCGCTCCGGGTCCTCGCCCATATAGGCAAGGAGCGTTCTGACTGCCGCGAACGCCTCCGCTTCAGACGGCTTCTCACCATCCGGCGTGTCGAATGTTAATGGCTTGATAATGGCGTCCACCATTTATCCTCCGGGTTCCTAACGCGTTCTCGCTACTCTCCCCAAAACAGACCAGTGATCCGGCAGCCTCATGGCGAGAAAGCGGCGTCGTCAGGTCCGGGGCCCGCCCAAATTGTCCGTTATTTGGGTGGTACGGTGCCTGCGTGTATGGTTGTACTTAAGACACGTGTTCCATACTCAGCAATCTGACCATATATTGCGGGGAAGAGACCCCGCAAGGGCCGGTTTCTCGGAGCATCTGCGATGTTGAACGACCTCTACAACAAGAAAATCCTGACGCTCGCGGCGGATATACCCCGTCTTGGACGTCTGGAAGACGCCGATGCCACGGCCAAGGCCCACAGCAAGTTGTGCGGGTCGACGGTGACGGTCGATCTGAAAATGAGGAATGGCAGGGTTACGGATTTCGCCCATGAGGTAAAGGCTTGCGCGCTGGGCCAGGCGTCCGCATCGATCATGGCGCGGCATGTCGTGGGTGCTGAAGCGGGCGAACTGCGCGATCTTAGGTTGCGGGTGCACGCCATGCTGAAAGACGGCGGACCGGCTGACTTCGAGGGTGAGTGGGAAGAGTTGAACGTGCTTGAGCCCGTGCGCGACTTCAAGTCGCGGCATGCTTCGACGCTTCTGACCTTCGATGCCGTTGTCGATGCCATCGGCCAGATCGAAGCGCAGACCGTTGCCGGGCGCGAGGCCGTGAACGCCTGAGGACGCCATGGCCGAGGCGCTCCTCAATCCCAAAAAGCCTTTTCATGTCCGCGCCGCGCGCGGTCTGATCCGCGTCTACCAGCTAACGCTTTCCTCACTCATGGGCCGGCGCTGCCGCTATCTGCCGACCTGTTCGGACTATACCGATGAGGCCATCAGCCGCCACGGGCTGTGGCCGGGACTATGGATGGGGCTTGCGCGGATCACGCGCTGCCACCCCTTGGGCGGCGACGGGCTCGATCCGGTGCCGGAGGCCTTGCCGGAGAATGGGCGCTGGTATAAGCCCTGGCGTTATGGCCTGTGGGGCACTGGCCATATCAAAGAGCGCTTCGCGCTTGAGGACGAGAAGGAAGAACCGTCCTGACCGTTCCATTTCACTGAAGCTTACCTGCGTTGTGGGCAGGAGTAGAGCAGGAGAAACGCCATGATTTCCCTTACTTTTCCAGACGAATCCGTCCGTCAGTTCGATGATGGTGTGACCGGCGCCGATGTGGCGGCCTCCATCTCGAAATCGCTGTCGAAGAAAGCCGTCGCGGTGGCGCTCGACGGCGAGTTGCGCGACCTCGCCGACCCGATCACGGTGGACGCAAAGATCGAGATCGTCACCCGCGATGACGACCGGATGCTTGAACTCATCCGGCATGATTGCGCGCATGTGCTGGCAGAAGCCGTGCAGGAGCTCTTTCCCGGCACGCAAGTGACCATCGGCCCGGTGATCGAGAACGGCTTCTATTACGATTTCGCGCGCAACGAGCCGTTCCACCTCGACGATCTGGAAAAGATCGAGGCGCGCATGCATGAGATCATCAAGCGCGACAAGCCCTTCACCAAGGAGGTCTGGGACCGGGAAAAAGCAAAGGACGTCTTTGCGGAGCTCGGCGAGCAGTACAAGGTCGAGCTGATCGACGCGATCCCCGAGGGCGAGGACGTGAAAATCTACCGGCAGGGGGAATGGTTCGACCTCTGCCGCGGTCCGCATATGACCTCGACCGGGAAGATCGGCACCGGGTTCAAGCTCACGAAGCTTGCGGGCTCCTACTGGCGGGGCGACGCCAACAACGCCCAGCTTCAGCGGATCTACGGCACGGCATGGCCGAGCGACAAGGAGCTTAAGGCCTATCTCACCATGCTTGAGGAGGCCGAAAAGCGCGACCACCGCCGCCTGGGCCGCGAGATGAACCTCTTTCACTTCCAGGAGGAGGCGCCGGGTTCGGTGTTCTGGCACCCGAAGGGCTGGGCCGTGTTTCAGTCGCTTGTCGGCTATATGCGCCGCCGTCAGGACGCGGCCGGCTACCAGGAAGTGAATTCGCCCGACATGATGGACCAGTCGCTCTGGGTGCGCTCCGGCCATTTGGAGAAGTTCGGCGAGAACATGTACTCCGTCGAAATGCCAGACGAGCGCACCTATTGCTGCAAGCCGATGAACTGTCCGGGCCATGTGGAGATCTTCAAGAACGGCCTGAAAAGCTACCGCGATCTGCCGATGATGGTGTCCGAATTCGGCAAGGTGCACCGTTATGAGCCGTCGGGCGCGCTGCACGGCCTGATGCGGGTGCGCCACTTCACCCAGGATGACGCGCATATCTTCGTGACGCCGGAGCAGATCACCGAGGAATGCGTGAAGGTGAACGACCTCATCTTGTCCATCTACCGCGATTTCGGCTTTGAGGACGTGCTGATCAAGTTCTCAGACCGCCCGGAAAAGCGCGTCGGCTCGGACGAGGTGTGGGACCGTTCGGAAGAGGCATTGAAGGTCGCGGTCGAGGCGGCCGGCCAGTCCTACGCGTTCAATCCGGGCGAGGGGGCTTTCTATGGCCCGAAGCTTGAATATGTGCTGCGCGACGCCATTGGGCGCGACTGGCAATGCGGGACCTTGCAGGTCGATTTCAATCTGCCGGAACGGCTTGGCGCGTTTTATATCGGGGCGGACGGCGAGAAGCATGTGCCCGTCATGCTGCACCGGGCGCTCTTCGGCTCGCTGGAGCGCTTCACCGGCATCCTGATCGAGAATTTCGCCGGTCATCTGCCGCTCTGGCTCGCGCCGGTGCAGGTGATGGTCGCGACCATCACCTCCGACGCCGACGGCTATGCGCAAAAGGTGCATGCCCGGCTGAAGGCGGCGGGCCTTAGGGCCGAATGCGATCTCCGGAACGAGAAGATCAACTACAAGGTCCGGGAGCACTCGGTCACGAAGGTGCCGGTCTTATTTGTCTGCGGCAACCGCGAAGCGGAGGAGGGGACTGTTTCGATCCGTAAGCTCGGCTCCCGCGATCAGTCCTCCATGACGCTCGATGAGGCGGTCAACTGGCTGAAGGGCGAATCCGTGCCGCCCGATTTGCGCGAGCCGTTGAGGCAGGCGGCGGAATAGGCGAAAAAAGCCGAGAGCGATGGGCTTTTATCCGCAACCGTCCCGCCGCTCTCTCTTTTTATTGTCGCATCGTTTTTCGCGCAAAACCGGTGCCCACTTTTGCGCAGGATGCTTTGTCTCCCTCCTGAAAATGCCATGAAGCCCTGCCACAGTTGTGTCGGGCGCGGGGCATTTTCATGGAGGAGGGACCATGAACATCACCATTCTTCAGCCGCAGCCTTTCGATCTCGTCGGCGGCGCCATCATGATTGCCGGCAACGCCGTTGGCTTTGAGGGGCACTTGTCGGTCAATGTCAGCGAAGGCCATGGCGAGGTGACGGGCTCGGCCTCGGCGGGGTCCACGTCGATCAGGCAGTTTCAGGCTTCAATCGCTATTCCGGACCCGGCGCCGTTCAAGCTCAACCGGCTGTTTGTCACGCTTTCGGACGATTCAGGGGGCGGCGAGGCGCCCATCCCGACGGCGACCGTGCCAGTGCTTTTCGGCCCGATGATCCTGCCGGGTTATCTCGGCTATTGGAAGCATACGGTCCTCCCCGGCGACACGTTGTCGGCGCTCGCCGACCAATATTACGGGAACTCGTCAGAGTGGGGGCCGATCCGCGAGGCGAACCAGCACATCGTCTCCGATCCGGACGTGATCTTTCCCGGTCAGGTGCTGCGCATTCCAAGGAATGTATAAAGCAGCAGAACTCTGGCCCGATGCGCCCAAGCGATATCGGGATGATCCGGACTTGGAGCAGTTCCGTCGCCGGAGTGACGCCGAAAGCTGGTCATCTCAACCGCCGCCGAACGGCGGGACGCGATGAAACCGCTACCTCGCCAACAGCTCCACTTCACGGTCGATCCCCGGTTCGACCGTGAAGGTGCGGTTGTAGATTTGTCCCTCGTGGCGGGCGATGGCCTCGTATTCGCCTTCGGCCAGGATATAGGTCGGGAAGGCGCCCATGCTCTCCGACACCACATCGCCGCCGGGCGTCAGCACGCTCCACGCGGTATTGGCAAGCGCCTCGCCGCCCGGTTCGTAGACAAGCTTTAGCGTGATAACGCTGGCGTGATGGACGACGGTCGCGTCGGTGATCTTTCCCGGTTCCACTTTCACATCGGCGCGCACCACCGCGTTCGCGCCGCCATATTGCGAATAGATGTGGTAGGTGCCGACTTCAAGCCGGATGACCTTGTTGAGTTCGGCGCGCGGGACGATCAGGCGGCGCTCGCCGTACTCATCCTGCTCCGAGGAATAAACGGACATGGAGACGTTCTGGGGAAGCGCCGTTTCGCCGCGTCCGAGATCGAGCGCGAGACGCAGACCGCCCGCATTCAGGTTCACATTCTTCTCCGCCGCCGCGCCGCCCATGGTGAGCTGTTCGGCCGTGTGCGCCCTGCCATAGGCGGCATGGACGATATAGTCGCCGGGCGGAAGATAGAGGACGGGCGTTGCCTGATCGGTCTTCTCAACGAGCGGATGTTCGCCGTCTTCGCCGGGCGCGGCCCCGAAAACCCGCCACACGACGCCAAAGGCCAGAGGCGCGCTATCCTCCGTCAAGGTGGCCGAAAGGCGAAGCGGCGAACCGCTTGGCTGCTCCTGAAGGACGGGAGCGTTCAGGCCGGGAAGCGCGCCGGGGCCGCCGCCCGGCGGCAGAGCGGGGAAACCGGGCTGGCCGGGCAGGACGGTGCCCGGCGGGAGAACGCTCGTGGGTGGGCCGGGCGGCGCGCTGGGGATTGGGGCCGGTGGAATGAGCCGCTGATCGATCTCTTGCGCCTGAGCCGCGCCCGGCCAGATGACGGCCGCAAGAAGGGAAAGAAACAGAAGCGTTTTCAGAGAAGCGAAAAACATCGTGAAATATCGGTCGCTGTGCGGCATGTGCCCAGGTTATGCTTCAAATATCGGACGGACGGCTTGCATCGATGATTACCGCCGCCATTTTGGCAATCGTATGACCCTTGCCATCATTGCCCCCGGCGGGGCCTTTGTCATCATTTTCAGAACACGAGGCGGTGCGTATCCCATGTTTTATGATGCGATCAAAAACGAACACGGTATGAAACACGATCCGTTCAAGGCGATGATCGTTCCCCGCCCGATCGGATGGATTTCAAGCCTTGCGCCGGACGGCATCGTCAACCTCGCGCCGTACAGTTTCTTTAATGCGGTCTCCGACAAACCGCATATCCTGGTGTTCTCGTCCACGGGCTATAAGGACAATATCCGCAACATCGACCAAACGGGCGAGTTCGTTTTCAACCTCGCCACCTTCGATCTTAAAGACCAGATGAACACGACAAGCGCCATGGTCGCGCCCGACGTGGACGAGTTCCAGCTCTCCGGGCTAACGCCCGCTCCATCGCGCATGGTTGCGCCGCCCCGGGTCGCCGAAAGCCCGGTTGCGATGGAATGCAAGCATCTGCAAACCATTGAACTCATGGATATTGACGGCAAGCCAAGCGGAAGCTGGGCCGTTTTCGGTCAGGTCGTCGGAATCCATATCGACGATTCGCTGATCGCCGGCGGACGCGTTCATATCGAAAAGGCAAAGCCCATCGCCCGCCTCGGTTACATGGATTACGCCGTCGTCGAAGACGTCTTCGCCCTACCTCGGCCCGCCGTGAATGCGGACGGCAGCGTGGCGGCGGAGTAACGCCGCCCGCGCCGGGGAAGGCTTCAGAATTCTCCCCGATGGGCGCGCTTCGTCCGCATCACCGTTTTGCACATCTTGCCGAAGGATCTTTGCTGGGTCCGTCTTTCGGCCAGGCTTTGGCTGTTGCGGCGTTCCTCCGAAGCGAGCTTGCGGTAGCGGGAGAGGCGTTCCGGCTCCAGCGTCCCGGCTTCGATCGCGGCTTGGACGGCACAACCGGGCTCAGTGTCATGCTGGCAGTCCTTGAAGCGGCACCGGGCGGCAAGCGTCAGGATATCCTCAAAAACCGCTTCGATCCCTGAATCCACGTCGAAAAGCTGCAATTCGCGCATGCCGGGGGTGTCCAGGAGCCAGCCTCCGGCGGAAAGCCTGTGCAGCATGCGGCCGGTCGTGGTGTGCCGGCCACGGTCGTCGCCCGCCCGTGCGGCCGCGGTGCGTAGGTCCGTCTCGTCGGCCAGTGTGTTGACAAGCGTCGATTTGCCGACGCCCGAAGACCCGACCAGCGCCACCGTCTGGCCGGGGCCGCACCAGAGCGCAAGGCCGGAAAGCGCCGACGGATCGCGGGCATCGACGGTCTCGGCCAGGAGGCCGGGCAGGATGGTCTCGGCACGGCGGCGAAAATCCTGCGGCGCCTCGCACTGGTCGGCCTTGGTGAGGACGACAACCGGCGTCACTCCCGCTTCCTTGGCGAGCGCCAGATAGCGTTCAAGGCGCGGAACGTTGAAATCCCGATTGCAGGAGGACACGATGAATAACGTGTCGACATTGGCCGCAATAAGCTGCACCGCGCGGCCGGTGCCGGCGGCCCGGCGCTGGAAGACGCTCCTGCGCTCAAGGACGCGGAGAGGGCGGCGGGTGTCCCGCCCGGCGATGAGCCAATCGCCAACTGTGACCTCCAGGTCGAGGGCGTTTCCGGTCATGACGAGCCGTTCCGGCCCGTCTCCGCCATCGACCTCCAACGCGTTGCGGTGAACGGCCAGTACACGCACGGGCAGGGAGGTGTCGATTTCTGTCAGGTCGAGTTGCGATTGGAAAAAGGCGCTCCAGCCGAGACCGGCAAGCGCTGAGACTGCGTCTGTCATTTCTCTCTCAATTCTCAAGACAAAGGAAAATCCCGGCCCGCGCGCAAAGCAGGGGCCGCTGGCTGGCCTATGACCGGTTGAGAGAGATTCTGCGGCTGCCGTCCCGGCCCGGCCGCGAAGTCCGTCAGTTCGGATGCGATCCCAATCGCCCAGCCGGGATCATCACAATGGCGCTCATGAAAACCTCCTCCGGGTTCGATTGAAGACGGTGCTTTATCGCGCGGAAAAGCGGTGAGCGCAAGCGCGGTGGGTGAGCGGTGCGCTCACGCGCCTCATCTTCTGGACGATTGACGCTCAATGGCCTTGGCGCGGGCAAGGATGCGTTCCGCTTGTTTGAGATGCGGCCGGTCGAGCATCTTGCCGTCGAGCGAGACCACCCCCTTGTGGGTGGCACTTGCGAATGTGGCCACCACCATCTCTGCATGGCGGATGGCGGCTTCCGACGGTGTGAAGACGCGGTTGATGACCGGCACCTGGGCCGGGTGAATGGCGAGTTTTCCGGTGAAGCCGTCGCGGCGCGCGTTCTCGGTTTCGGCTTCAAGCCCCGCATCGTCCTTGAAGTCGGTGAAAACAGTGTCAATGGGCTGGACATCGGCAGCGACGGCGCCGGCAAGGCAGAGCACCCGCGCCATCCGATAAATGTCGGTGTATTCGCCGCCTTCCCCGCGCCGCTCCTCCGCGCCGAGATCGGCGGAGAGATCCTCCGCGCCCCATGCGAGGCCGCACAGCCGCGCGCTTGCGCCCCGATAGCTGCCGAGTTGGAAGAGCGAGCCTGCCGTTTCCGTGGCGATCGCCGCGATTCTGATATGCCCGTCGTCGATTCCGCCTTCCGCCTCGGCGACAGAGAGGCGCGAGGCGAGCGCCGTCACGTCGGCGCCGCAGGTTGATTTCGGCAGAACGACACCGTCCGGCGCGATGCCTGAAAGGGCGGCGATATCGTCATCGAACTCCGCGCTGCCAAGGGCGTTGACGCGGACGAAGAGCTTGGCGGCCGTGCTCCCGCCAGCGCCGTCGATCGCGTCCGCGGTCACCTTGCGCGCTTGCGCTTTCTGCGAGGGAGCCACGGAATCCTCCCAATCGACAATCAGCACATCGGCTTCGCCTGAAAACGCCTTTGTCAGCTTCTTCTCG
Source organism: Hyphomicrobiales bacterium (assembly GCA_022360615.1). Lineage (GTDB taxonomy): Bacteria > Pseudomonadota > Alphaproteobacteria > Rhizobiales > JAKSCL01 > JAKSCL01. The sequence goes on along the minus strand of JAKSCL010000342.1, from coordinate 7,917 downwards.
CTGTCGCCGGGAACGAAGAGCCAGGAACGCATTGCCGCTTAAACCGGTTTTTTCAACATGAATGCTTGCCGGGTGCATTCGGCGACGCATTCGCCCGATTGCTTGAAGGCTTCATGCTTGAACTCGACAATGCCCGCATTGGGGCGTGAGCGGCTTTCGCGCTTTCCAAGAACGGTGGTGCGTATGCGCACCGTGTCGCCATGAAAGAGGGGATTCGGAAACTTCACATCGCTCATGCCGAGGTTGGCGATCGTTGTGCCCAGTGTCGTGTCGTTCACCGAGATACCGATCATCAGGCCGAGCGTGAAGAGGCTGTTCACCAAGGGCTGGCCGAACTCCGTTTCGTTCCTGCAATACTCGAAATCGATATGCAGGGGTTGCGGGTTGTGCGTCATCGTCGAGAAGAGGACGTTATCCATCTCGGTGACTGTGCGCTTTATGGGGTGATCGACAACTTCGCCTTCCTCGAACTCCTCGAAGTACTTGCCCTTCATCGTGCGCTCCCGCTGCGTTTCACGTTGTTTGGAGTGTTAACGTGCCATTAACCGAAAGGCCACAAGGCTTAACGATCGGTTAGCGGTTGGGATTCGGGTTTCATGGCGGTTGTCGAAGGGGTCGATGTTTCCTCAAAGGTGATGAAAGCGCTGCAGCGGGCCAGCGACCGCACGGGCGCGAATTTCGACTACCTTCTGCGCACAGCGTTCAGGGAAAGCAGCTTCGATCCGAAAGCGAAAGCATCGACGTCGAGCGCCTCGGGCCTTTTCCAGTTCATCGAACAGACCTGGTTGCAAACCTTGAAGCAGGATGGGCCGGGGCTGGGCTTCGGACGGTTGGCGAGCCACATCATCCAGGACGGAAACGGCCGTTTTACAGTGAAGAATCCCGACATGCGGGAGAAAATCCTGAACTTGCGGTTCGACCCGACGGCGTCCGCCGTTCTTGCCGGGGCTTTCACGAAGCGGAATGCCGACGCGCTGCAGGCATCCATCGGGCGGCCCGCCACCTCCGGCGAACTCTATATCGCGCATTTCCTGGGCGCGGAAGGGGCTTCCAACCTGATTTCGCTGGCTGCGAACAAACCCGATATGGCGGCCAAGAAAGCCTTTCCGCGCGAAGCGAACGCGAACCCTTCCATCTTTTACGACCGCAAGGGCGAACCGCGCACTGTGCGGGATGTCTATGGCGTGCTGGTCGCCAAGCATGAGGGCAGCGCGCCGGTTCCCCAGGTTGCCGCGGCTCCCAGTCCGGCGACGGCCCTTCCGCAATCCGCACTAGCCGTAACCGGTGGGCCGGTGGCGTTTTTCGGCGGTTCTGGAGCGGGCGGCGGGTTCGGCTCGTTCTTTTCAACCGGTTCGCAACCGTCACCCGCCGTGAGTGCGGCCCTATGGAACGGTTTTGCAGGCGAAGCGCCATCGGCGGGTTTCGGCCTGTTTAGCAATCGGGATGCGGCCGCTGTGTCGCACAAGGCGCTTTTCGATTGGCTGCGCCAGGGCGAGACGGGTGAGGTCGGCGCGCCGCTTGACCTTACGCAGGCCGCTGCCGCCTATCGCCGCCATGCGCCAGATCCGCTGAAATCCTGACATCTGAAAACTGCCAAAAAACGTCACCAAACCGGCGGGCGAAGTCGTTTTCGGACGCTTCGTTTTTTTGCAAGGCGGATAGACCCATCTAACGCGTCATCTCAACCGGGGAGAGGGTTCCCAGCGGCCGGGCGCGGTTTGCCTCTTTTTATATGCACGGTTGGGGCTGCTGGCGATGATTCACACCGTCAAAGGCGTGTGGGCATTGTTTCTGGCGATCGGCTTCCTGATGCTCGGCAATGGGCTTCAGGGATCGCTTTTGTCGTTGCGCGCGACGATTGAGGATTTCGGGGCAACCGTCACCGGCCTCATCATGTCCTCGTTCTATCTGGGCTTTCTGGTGTCGTCCGTGATCACGCCGCAACTCATTTCGGGTGTCGGCCATGTCCGCGTCTTTGCGGCCTTTGCCTCGATCGCGTCCACCACTATTCTTCTCCATTCGCTTTTGCCGGTTCCGGAGATCTGGTTCTTCCTCAGATTCGTGACGGGTTTTGCCTTTGCCGGGCTTTATGTGGTCGCCGAGAGCTGGCTGAACCAAACGGCGACGAATGAGGAGCGCGGCAAGGTTTTCGCCATCTATATGATGACCGTCTCCGGCGGCATGGCGACGGGACAGTATCTTCTGCCGCTCGCCGATCCTTCCGGCCATGTCCTTTTCATTGTCGTATCGGTGCTCGTTTCGATCGCGCTCGTTCCGGTTTCGCTGTCGCGTTCGCCGGCGCCGGTCATTCTTGAGACCGAGCGGATGGGGTTTCTTGAGCTTTACCGGCTCTCGCCGCTCGGGCTTATCGCCTGTGTCCTGTCGGGCGCGGGGCAAGGTGCGATGCTCAGCATGGGCGCCGTCTACGGCGCCGGGATCGGCCTTCCAACGGCGCAGCTTGCGCTCTTCATGAGCCTTCCCTTGTTTTGCGTCCTTCTTTTTCAGCTACCGCTTGGCGCCATATCGGACCGCATGGACCGCCGTTATGTGATCTGCGCAGTGGCGGGGCTGGCCGCGGCGGTCGCGATCTTCGCCGCAAGCGATCTTGGCGGCGGCCGCCCCATTCTGTTCGCCGCGTTTGCAGTCTACGGAAGTTTCTCGATGGTGCTCTACGGCTTGTCGATCGCACACGCGAATGACGCCATCCCATCGGAAAAAATGCTGCCGGCGAGCGCGAAGCTGGTGCTCGCCTTTTCCATCGGATCGGTTGCGGGGCCGCTGGTCGTCGGAGCGCTGATGTCGGCGGCGGGGCCGTCGGCTTTCTTTGTCTTCGGTGCCGCCGTCCACTTCGCCATGGCGCTGTTTGCCGCGTACCGGATGATGCGGCGGCCAGCGATTGCCGAAGAGGATCGCGGCGAGTATGTGATCCTCGCACCGCGTGCAACGGCCGTTGCGGCGGCGGCGGCCATCGAGGCCGCGGCCGATGCGGCTCAGGAGGAAGAGGCCGAAAAGGAGCCTGAGAGGTCCGAGTAGCGTTAAAGGGCTGCCCCCCGAAGAAGCGCGATACACCTCACTGCGAAGCCGCTTTATTCCTATGAATACCGGCTTGTTTCAGAAATTCATGTGTTATCAAAGTATTAACAAGATTTTCTGGTTACAGTGAACCAATCTTTAATCCGAGTGCGACAGATTTGGTCCGTCGTTACCGGAGAGTTCGTCCCATGTTTGTTGCTCGTGTTGTGGAGACGCTAAAGACTGCGCCCGTTTTTCAGCGGGAGAAGATCGCTTACGCTTTCACGCATTGCTTTGTCCAGTCGGTGCTTGGCGAGGAGGAGCGTCCGCTCGCAGAAGACCTTCTTTTGCGGCTGACGGATGATCCGTCGCCGGTTGTGCGCCGCGCCTTGGCGGAGGGGCTCTGCCATTATGTGGAAGCGCCGCGCCATGTGGTTCATTTGCTCTCACGCGATGCTTTTTCGGTGGCGGAGCCGGTGCTTGCCTTTTCGGCGGTTATTCCGGAGGCCGACCTCATCGATCTGGTCAAGACGGGCCGGAGCGACGTGCAGCGGGTGATCGCCGGACGGGCCTTCGTCTCTTGCCGGGTGGCGCAAGCGATCGCCGAACATGGGGATGCGCAAAGCTGCAACGCCTTGCTGCTGAACGCGGGCGCGGAGCTTTTCGCGGCCTCCGTCGCGCGCGTCGCGGACCGCCATGGCGGGGATGCGCATGTGCGGGCGACCTTGCTCGACCGTCCCGATCTTCCCGTTTTCCTGCGCCGTCAATTGCTTAGCGCCCTGGGCGAGACGCTTTGCGGTTTCTCCGTCGCCCGTTTCGGCCTCGACCGCGCGCGTATGTCCTCGATCATCGCCGATGCCAAGGAAAAGGCCACAGTCGCATTGATTGAGCTGGAGGACCGTAAGGAAATCAGAGACTTGCTTGAGCGGCTTCTCAAAGACGATGAATTGACGCCGCAACTTGTGTTGCGCGCGCTTTGCTGCGGCAACGCGCTGGCGCTGGAGCAAGCCCTTTCGCTCTTGACCGGACAACGGGAGGAGCGGGTTTTCGCCATCATGACGCGCGGACCGGGCAAAGCCTTCTCAGTTCTTTATCAAGACGCGGGCTTTCCCAAGAGTTTGGAGCCTGCTTTTCAGAGCGCATTGAGGGTTTTCCTCGATCTTTGTCGTGAAAGCGCCTGTGGGGACCCGTTCCGTTTCCGCCGGGCCATGGTGGAACGCGTTTTGACGCAGTATGAAAGCATCACCGATGTGGAGGTCGATCCTCTGATTTCGCTTCTCACCCGCTTCGCCGCCGATGCGGCCCGCGATGAAGCGCGCAAGAACCGGGGCTTCGTTGCGGACGCGGCGTAACGGGTTTCGTCGCGGTGTGTGCCGCTGCGAATTCTAGCCGTTTGACGCTTTGCGTCCCTGTTCCGCGAGGAAGCCCTCCGTCATCTGCTGAAGGGCTTCGATCAGAATACCGGCTATCCGCTCGCTGTCGGGCTTGCCATGCTCGGCGAAAAGCGCGCGTATGGCGTCCACATGGCTATCGATCGCTTCAAAAGGGGTGTCGGTGATGTCGAAATCGGCTTCCAACAGCGCACAAAGGCTTTTCGCGGCCGCACCGGCACGCGGGTAACCCAGTGTGGCGGCCTGGCCGCGAATGTCGTGGGCGGCTTGGAACAGGGTTCTAATGGTTTCCCGTGTGACGCCCTCGCGCATCATCTCATCACGGGTTTCGATGAGCGTTTTGATCTCATCGTCCATCCAGTTGTCAAAGTCTTTGGAAAGCTCTTCAAGCGCTTTTTCGGCGGCTTTGATGGCACTGAAGTCAATCCGGGTGGGGTTTGCGCCTTTCACATTCTTGTGAAGTGTCTTCGGGGGGCGGATGACCTCATAGCTCTTTCCATTATCTTCGAATTTGCTGTTCGTCATTCGGCAATTCCCAAGCGCTCATCTCACGCTACATTTTGAACTTTCTCTGTCAGATTCGGATAAGCATTGTCTTCGCCAGGCAAAACTGTATCGGTGCTTGCGGCAATTCGCCGCTCCGGGCCGTTGAAGCGCGCATTGAGATGCCGCCGCCGGTCGGGGCCGAAATAGGTCTGTGAGCGGATAAAGGGCCGGGGATGAAAAACGAGATTGTGAATCCGCTGGTACAGCGCCTTCGCCGATATCGGTTTGCACAAAAACTCCGTCACCCCAATGTCGCGGGCTTCGACGACGTGTTTCTTTTCCGAATAGGCTGTCAGCATGATGATGGGCAGATAGGGGGTCTGGCAGCCGCCAGGATTGCGGATCAGGCGTATAAGCTCGGCGCCGTCCAATATGGGCATCACCCAATCGGTGATCAAAATGTCGGGTGAATATTGCTCGACCGCTTCAAGACCCTCGGCGCCGTCTTCCGCCTCGTAGACCTCGCGCGATCCGAAGGCATGCAGAAGCGTGCGGACAATGCGCCGCATATGCGCATTGTCCTCAACCACGAGGAAAGTCAGTTTTTGAAAATCAACGCGGGCCATTCTCAACCAGTCCATTCGCAGGGACGTGGCAGTGTTATAGCGTAATAGTTTAGTAAAAATTGATATGCGCGTAATGCGTGTTAATTCCGGTATGCAGCTCCCTAGACAAGGAACTGTTCGCGGAGAATCCGCTCGTTCAGATTCCCGTCCGGGTCAAACAGCATCACCATGCTGCGCGGCGAATCCTCTTCGACGGTCACCGACACCACATCGCGGAATTCGTTATGGTCCGCGACCGCGCTGACCGGGCGCTCACGCGGCTCGATCACTTCGATGGTGACGCAGGCCTCATTCGGAAGGAGGGCGCCGCGCCAGCGCCTTGGCCTGAAGGCGCTGATCGGGGTGAGCGCAAGGAGCAGGGCCTTGATCGGAATGATCGGACCATGCGCGGAGAGGTTATAGGCCGTGCTGCCGGCGGGCGTTGCAACGAGGATGCCGTCGCAGATGAGTTCCGGCATACGGATTTTGCCGTCAATCAAGATGCGCAGCTTGGCTGCCTGATAGGTCTCGCGCAGGAACGACACCTCGTTGATGGCATGGGCCAGATGCGTTTCGCCGTGAATGTCGGTGGCGGTCATCAGTAAGGGGTGAATCACCGTCTCTTCGGCCGCGCGCAGCCGCTCGATCAGTCCCTCTTCGGCATAATCGTTCATCAAGAAGCCAACCGAGCCGCGATTCATGCCGTAGATCGGTTTCCCGGAATCCATGAACTCGTGCAACGTGCGCAGCATCAAGCCATCCCCGCCGAGGGCAACGATGGCATCGGCGTCTGTCTTCGGAGCGTTGCCGTAGCGCTTCGCGAAACGCACGAGCGATGCTTGGGCCTCCGGCGTCGGGCTCGCCACAAAGGCAATGGATGGATCGTCCGGCAGTCTGAATTGCGTCATCGGCGTGTTTCTGTTCCCTGGCCCCGGTCATCGGAAACGGGAGCCTGCCGCTTAAGAGCCGATTTATCCTGTCATGACAATTGCAAGCGGCAAAAAAGTAGCCACTGTCGCAGCCGTTTGCCAAAGAGGGGGCACACGTATGCACACGATCATGGGCGAAGGGAAACGGGAAATGAGCGGCGGAATAGCGTTTGTCTATGCGACCTATCCTGACAGCGAGACCGCGAAAGAGGCGGCGGTGGCGGTGGTGCAGGCGGAACTCGCGGCGTGCGCGAACATCATCCCGGCCATGATGTCCGTTTACCGCTGGGAGGGGACGACCGAAACGGCCAACGAAACGGTGGCCATCTTCAAGACACACAAGCCGCTGGTCCCGGAGTTGATGCAGTTCCTGCGGGACATGCATCCCTATGACGTGCCGGCTCTTCTTGAACTGCCGATTGAGCGGGTCGACGCGCCTTATCGCGCATGGCTGTTGGCCGGGACCAAATCAAGCCAGGGGACGGATTAACGCCGCCTGGAAGCTAGAGAATCGCCGTCCCGATCAGCAGGATGGTCCAGGTGACGCCGGCAAAAGCGACCCCGAAGGCGAAACAGGCCGCTTTGGCGGAACACTTTCCGGTCCGCGCAACCTGCGCAACGTCAACTGCGGTGCTGTGCGTAGGAAACATCGTCCTCACCTCGTGTTGTCGTATCCGATGGCGAGACTCTACCCTTTCGCGGTTGAACCGTCACATCAACCGCTCACACACTGACGTGAGACACTTGTGAGGCGATTGCGAAAGGCCGTGCGGTCCGCTGTCTCTTAGCACGTTGCGCGCAGGGTTCTGGTCTGGCCGTCGGCAAATGTGAACGTCGAAATGATCTCCCAGCCGGACTGGATCGCCTCGCGCGTGTCGTCATTGCGGCAGTAAATCAGGTTCCAATGCGACCGTTTGCGGTCGAACCAATCGCCGCGTACCTCGTTGAACGGAGCGCTGATGGCCTTCTTGAAATCGATCACCTGGCGCTCGCAATCGATATCGATGCCGTCGGAACGTTCAAGCGCATCCACACTTTGCGTTGCCGGCGCGGAAACCGGGCCGTAGATGCGGTTGAACTTGCCGCAGAACCGGTCCGCCTCGGCGGGATCAGACAGGGCAAATGTGCCCAGCGCCACGGCGGTGAGAAGCAATGTGCGTGAGGCGTGCGTTCGCATGGCGTGCATGGGATGCCCTTTTCGCTCCATGTTAAGGCGCTTTCGAGGTCGGGAAATATGCCGGTATTGGTTAGCCGAGGAGGCGATTGAGAGCAACGGTTGCACGCGCTCCGTAAACCAAAGTTGTTTGCGGCAGAATGACCCGCGCTTGGCTGGAAAAGGTAGGGCGGGCGCGGGCGTAGCATTGGTATGCCGCGAACGATTGCCTCAGGCTTTCATGCGACCGGCAAGCATTAATGCGCTGGTATTTTCCCCAGCGTTAGCTATGCCTGAACCGAGCGCATCGCCTATTTTAAAATGGAAATGAAAATCGTATT
>JAKSCL010000379.1 GCA_022360615.1 Hyphomicrobiales bacterium | reverse complement strand
TGATGCGCCGTGCATTGCGGTCTGTCCTGTGGACTGCATTTACACAACCGAGGAAGGTGTGGTCCTGCACTCTAAGGACCTCTGCATCGGTTGCGGTTACTGCTTCTTCGCGTGCCCCTTCGGCGCGCCGCAGTATCCGCAGGCCGGCAATTTCGGCAGCCGTGGCAAGATGGACAAATGCACCTTCTGCGCCGGCGGTCCTGAGGAAGACAATTCCTCGGCCGAGTACCAGAAATATGGCCGCAACCGTCTGGCCGAGGGCAAGCTCCCGCTTTGCGCGGAAATGTGCTCGACCAAGGCGCTTCTCGCAGGTGACGGGGATGTTGTTTCCAACATCTACCGTGAGCGTGTGGTTGCGCGCGGCTTTGGCTCCGGTGCTTGGGGCTGGGGCACGGCCTACGACCAAAAGGGCGGTTCCTGATCGGGACAGCCTTGTCCCAGGCGCAACGGATGTGCGCCTGGACATTCCGACACGGAGAGAGCCGCCCGTTGGCGGCTCTTTTCGACGTCTGGCAAAAGGCCGCAAAGAGCAGCGCGACAATGCCCTGAGACATTGAAATCTCTCGGAACCTGGTTTGTGATTGGGTACGTTAAAGTACCTATGCGTTGTCTTTCTCAACGGGCTTGAAGCGGGACGGTTTTTGCCGGGCTGAAGACCGAACGCAATGAAAAGAACGAAAAACAGAATGTGGGAATGCCGGATGAGACCCGTAGTCATGGCGGCCTTGGCGCTGCCGCTGGCGCTTGCCGCCTGCCGTGAACAAGAACAGGATCGGCCCTTGTCCCATACCCCTGGCGTTTACCAGGGTGTGGAGGATCAGACCCTGACCGATGAGGAAGTACGCGCGCTTCAGCAGCGCGCGAACAATCAGAATTTCTAGTCCGGACGGCATGAAGGAGCACCCGGACGCCGTCTGGTCGAGGTAAAACGCTTTGGGAGGAGCACAATGCGCGCTTTTCAACCGCCAATCACCTTAAAGGCTGCAATTGCGGCATTCGCTGTCATGGTCCTGTTCGCTTTGTCGCTGACAGCGGCGAGCCAGACCGCCTTCGCCCAACAGGGTGCCGAACAGAACGCGCTTCAATCCAATCCAACCGGCGGCGAAGTGCCGGGACAAAGCCTCGGTGCGTCATCGGATGCTGACATGTGGCGCGCTGTGCGCGGAGGTGTGCAGGGCACGGTGTCGATCCCCGACGAGCAGGCCGGCGTCCTTGTTCAGTCCGGAGGCGACATTTGGCGGGCGATCCGCAACGGCCCGATCTCCAATTACTCAGCTTATGCGATTTTCGCCATTATTGCGCTTCTGGCGCTTTTCTTCCTGATGCGCGGGCGCATGCGGGTGTCGAAGGGCATGTCGGGCCGAACGATTACACGCTTCCGCTATTATGAGCGCATGGGCCACTGGACGGTCGCGATCTCATTCATTCTCTTGTCGCTGACCGGCCTGAACATCCTGTTCGGGCGTTACGTAATCCTTCCCGTGGTCGGTCCGGAGATTTTCGCCCAGGTCACACTCGCCGGGAAATTCATCCACAACTATGTTGCCTTCGCCTTCGCGGTCGGCTTGGTCTGGATTTTCATCCACTGGGTTCCGCACAACATCCCGACCCTGACGGATGTGAAATGGGCGTTGAAAGGCGGCGGCATTATCGTGCCGAGCGTTCACCCGGATGCCTACAAGTTCAATGCCGGTCAGAAGGTGATCTTCTGGCTCACGATCCTTGGCGGCGTGTCGGTGGTCATGTCGGGCTGGGCGCTTCTGTTTCCCTTCACGACCAGCATGTTCGCCAAGACCTTCGCTTTCGTGAACGCCGTGATCGGGACATCCTTGCCTGAAACCCTGACGCCCATGCAGGAGCAGCAATTCGCGCAAGCCTGGCACACCATCATGAGCGTCTTTCTGATCTGCGTGATTCTTGCGCACATCTATATCGGCTCGCTTGGCATGGAAGGCGCGTTCGCGGCCATGGGCTCCGGCAAGGTCGATATCAACTGGGCACGCGAGCACCACAACCTTTGGGTTGAGGAGGAAGAGCGCAAAGCCGCCGCGGGCCGGTCATCGGCCTTCGACAAGGGCAGTGCTGCGCCGCCCGGGGCGGCACAGGTGCCGGCTGAGTAAGCATCTGGCCGCCGGCAGATCTGCGCCGGCGGCCGCCCATTTTACGCACTGAGCTGTACATCCCTCAAATGAAACGGTTTTCGCGTCGCTCCTTCTGCGGTCTTTTTTCTTCTCCGCATCGTGCACTGGGTGCATGTACATTCGCACTTTCCATCGGACTGATGGCGCTTGCCGATTTTGCGAGCGCCGCGCCGTTGCGGCTTGAGGGACACGGCGGACCGATCCGCAGCGTTGCCGTCGACGATGCGGGTAAGAGGGCGCTTTCGGCCTCCTTCGATTATTCGGCCATCCTCTGGGACATCTCGGGCGAGGAGGCCGAGATCCGTGAGCGGCTCCTCGGCCATGATGCAGCCGTCAACGACATCGTGTTCGTGCCTGGCCGGAATCTCGCCGTTTCGGCCTCCGATGACGGCACCGTCGGTGTCTGGAACCTTGAGAATGGCGAGCTCATCGCCCGCTTCGAAGCCCAGTCGGGCAAGAAATTCGTGGATGTTGAGGTGTCCGCAGATGGCCGTCTGGCCGCGGCCGCCGGCTGGGACAATCTCGCCTATGTCTACGATCTTGAAGAGATGCGCGAACTGGCGGTGATGAGCGGCCATCGCGGGCTCGTCAACACGCTTGGCTTCTCAAGCGACGGCGAACGGCTCTTCACCGGTTCCTTTGACGGCACGGTTAGGATGTGGGATGCCCGCACGGGCGATCTGTTTCGCACTATCCATCGCCATGGCTGGGCGGTGAATGTTCTGCGCGTCCTCTCTGGCGACAATCATATTCTTTTCGGCGCGGTCGACGGTGCCAGCGCCATTCTCCACATCGAAACCGGCGAGAGCGTCATCGATCTCGAACCCCATGAGGGGCCGGTACTCTCGCTTGCGGTCGATGAGGCGGCTCGTTTCGTTGCGACGGGTGGCGGGGACGGCCGTATCCACCTTTATGCAATGGACGGGTGGATTCTTGAGGAGAATCACGAAAACCCATACGGACCCGTCTGGGCACTTGCCTTTGTTCCGGGCGGGCGCACGCTTCTGCACGCCGGTCTCGATGACTTCGCGATCGGCTGGCGCTTCAGCCCGCGTGCGCCGTTTGAGCCGGTTGAAAGCACCTATCCAAGGCGCTTCCAGGTGCGCGGCGAAATGGACCCGGGCGAGGAGCAGTTCGCGCGCAAATGCTCCGTTTGCCACACACTTTCGCCCGACGATGCGAACCGGGCAGGGCCGACGCTGCACGGTGTCTTCGGGCGCGAGGCCGGGACGCTTGCGGGTTATCCTTTTTCGCAGGCGCTCATCGATTCCCGGATCGTCTGGGACGGTGAGACCATTGCTCAGCTTTTTGATCTGGGTCCCGATATCGTGACGCCGGGTACGAAAATGCCCATCCAGCGCATCAAGGATCCCGAAGAGCTTGATGCGCTCGTTGCTTTTCTGCGCCGGGCGACCGCACTGGATGGTCAGGACGAAAATACTGACGAAACAGGCGGAAACCGCTAAATTCAGGTGCATGAACGAATGAGTGGCATGACAAGGCCACGGAAGGAGAGGAAATGAACGCAGTTCTCGGTGGATTTCTAAGTGTTCTGGCACTATCGGTCGCGGCCTGGGTGATCACGACCTATGGGTTCGACTTTTCGGCAGCGACCACTTTCCAGTCGCAGCAAGGCACAGTCCGTCTCTAGAGCAAATCCAGGACGGGGTGCCCGAAAGCCCGAAACCAGCACCGGTTTCCGTGCGGATTGCGAAGAACAATAGGGAGAGCGCCTTGGATGGGTTCAATACATCCGGTGTTCGCTGCCGCTTTCAGCCCCCGCTTTGCATAAGGTTTTTGCGTGCACAGAATGGGTGTCCGGCAGCGACGGGCAACGCCTTAGAGAAAAGCAGCGCGGCTTCGGAAAGGGCCGTCTGACAGCCTGAACAAACAAGTTTGAAAACAGGAAAGGATGTTGGGATGGCGGATGAAGAGCGCTTCAACATGTCGATGCGGAAGTTCCTGAAGCAAGTCGGGGTGACCTCGCAAAAGGCCATTGAGGACGCGGTGCGCGAAGGCGGGCTCGAGGGCAAGGGCAAACTCAAAGTGCAAGTGGTGCTGACGGCAGATGGCACATCGCTCAAGCACACCGTCGACGGCGAGATCGATCTTGGCTAAGCGTGTCCAGGAAAAGCATATCCCCGGACTTCCCGCGGGGACCGGTCGCGGTTTTCCGTCCGGACACGTGGCACCGAATAAAGAGAAAGCGTCGCGAACCACGTCCGCTGTCATCCCATAGCGCCATGCATCTTCCCGACCCGACATTTCCGCCGCTTTTCACCGGCCACCCCGTCAAAGCGCCGGACCGTCCTTTCAAGCGCGCTTGCCGTGGCGCGGAGGCGGGCGCATTCGGCGCGGGCGACTTTTTGTGGGCAAAGCGGGCGGACCGGGTCGATTGCGCCATTGTGCTGGAGCCTGAGATTTCGGGCGCGCGGCTCTATGAGATGCTGTTTACCGCCATGGTTGCATTCGGCGACGCGCTCGGCGCGATCGCACCGCCGGAAGTGGCCGTCACCTATCTCTGGCCGCAAACGATCCGCGTGAATGGGGCGGCTGCCGGCACGGTGCGGATTGCCTGGTCGGCCCGCGGCGATGAGGCGGGGGCGCCGATCTGGCTTGTCATTGGACTTGATTGCTGGATCAGGCGGACGCACGATGCACGCGATCCGGGCCTCAATCTGGACGAGACAGACCTTTTTGAAGAAGGGTGCGGGGAGTTGGACCGGACCCAGATTATCGAGTCCTTTGCCCGGCATTTCCTCTCCTGGATCGATACCTGGGACGCCGATGGCTTTGCGGCGGTCCACCGTGACTGGCTCGGACGCGCCGACCGCCACAAGGAGCACATCGCACTCGATTATGCCGGCAAGCCCGTAGAGGGGCTGTTTCTCGGGCTCGATGATGCGGGCAACATGCTTTTGAAGACCGGGGATAGTGTTGCGCAATTGCGTGTTGCTGAAGCGCTTGCGCCGGAAGAGGTTCTTTTGGCGGATGTGGACGGGGCTATGCAAACGTCATGAGGGTCCTACGCACCATCCGTTTCGATGCCTCCGACGCGCATGTGTTCGGTAACGCCGCCGGGCCCGATGAATGGGCCGTCTCCGGCACCTTCGCCTTTCATCACCTTGACCCCGGCACTCTTTCAGGCAAGGAGAAGCAGGCCTTCTCGAATGGCTTCCTGGGTCTTGAAAGCTTTGGCCGCGCAACGTTCGTCAGCGTCGGCGAGGCGGACGATAACGCCCATCAGGAACAGTTGGACCGGTTAGCCGAGCATCTTCTTGCCGATTGGGGCGCACCGAGCGCGAAAGCGGCGCGCGGCGCGGCGCTGCATGAGCTTGATTTCGCCCGCGAACTTGCCGAAGGCCAGCCCCTGAATACGCTGCTTGCCGTGAGCCGCCATTTCGACGATGTCGGCCAAATACGCGAAGCCGTGCGCATCGTCACGCCGCCCACCGAGAAACAGCACGCCCGGATCTGGGATGTTGTTGCGGAGACGAACGATGCTTGAGGCGCAAACCTCGGAGAAAACCGGGTTCTGGCGGTCTGCCGGTCTCCACCTCCTGGAGATGAACGAGTCGGGCTGGCTGAACGTCACGCCAGACCTCATCCGCGCTTATCTCACCCGGCCTGAAATCCATCCGATCGAGGAGTCTTGCGCCGTCGAGCACGAATTGTTCGAAGCCTTGATGGCCGATCCCCACATGGCCATCGGTCAGGAGAAATTGGCGGCGATAGCCGATCCCGATGCGCGCGAGAACTATGAAATCGTTCTCCGGTTTCGCGATCATCTTGTTAGGCATGGAACGCTTGAAGCCGCCTATATGGCGCTTTTTACCAAAGACGCTCCGCCGATTCCGGCCGTCTTTCTCGATCAAATCGTTCACATTCTGCTCCGCCACATCTTGTCTGATGCGCGCGATCCCATGCGGCTGCGGGCTGCCGAACTCTTCTTCCGCGATCAGAATGTCAATCTCGATGACGGGCGCATCATGTTGGCGGACGAGGAAATTGTGAACGCGATGGCTGAAACGGGAGGCATGGGCAGTATTGGCGTCCTCATCATGGAAGCCAGTACACCATTGCGTTCCGTGCAGCTCGATGTCATCGACGACGACAACAAATCGGTCTATTGGGGGCGCTCGGACCGTTTCGACACGGTCATCGACTTCCGGTTCACTCAGCCTGCGGTCGATGCCTTTGCCCGCGTCGTCGAAGCCTGGATTGGCCATTTCCTCTCTCTCAGGGTCCGGGTGCAGCCGGTGCAGTCCATCTCGGACGAGCGCTGGTCATGGCATATCGGTTTGGATAGCGAGGCGACACGCATTCTCAATGCGCTCTATCAGGGCGAGGATGTGCCGCTTGAAGACCTTCAGCAGATCCTTGCCCTTTTCCGTATGGAGATTGACGATCGCGGCGCCGTCATTGAGACCATGAACGGTAAACCGGTTTATCTGGGCGTCGCCATGACACGATCGAACAAGCTGAAGCTGAAGCCGCAAAACCTGCTGCACAGTTTGCCGCTGCGTCAGCTTGCCTGATAGGGACCTGGGACGGGCGATGGCGCAAGAAACCGACACGCATTTTCTCGATGGACGCGGCGCGCGCATCGTTGCGGGCGCGGTGTTTGTGTTCTCGCTCGGCATGATCGGCTTTCTCGGGCGCGAGAACTTTATGCCGGCCGCCGAAGAGACGGTGCAATCAACCGGTAATCCGGAACTCGATGCCTGCCTTCAAGAGCGGGTCGGCGCCGTTGACCAAATGCGCGCGGACGGTGTCATCAATGCCGGTCAATACGAGCAGTTCCGGGGACGGGCAGTCGCTTTTTGTGAGGGGCAGTTTGGCGGGACTCCGTAGAGATCCCCTATAAATTGAAGTAAATGCACATCACGGAAAAGAGAAAATTGCGTGAGATTTCGTGATTAGTCAATATACACTCGTCGGGTAAAATATTCATTTTATCTAAGCAGGAAACGCGATTGCACATTATTGTGATCAATCTGCCATTTTTTCATTATCAACGAAAACGTGAATAGTTTGAGACGGTGAAATCTCCATATCTGCGGCATGGCGGGCAGGACCTGCCATGACCTGAAGATGGAGGGTAGCATCATGATCCGGACAATGGTTATCGCGCTCGGTCTCGTGACCGCCTCTGTCGTTGTGATGGCGGATGATTTCAGCCCTGATGATTTCGGGACCGATTCACAATCCGGCATCGCGCCGGCCGTTATCGAAACCACCGAAAATGGCAAGACGGACCTGTTCCAGATGTCTTCGCACATTATCGCAACGGACGATATCGACGACGCACCTTTGAACGTAACCGAAACAACTGGCGGGGCCGGCACCGGTCAAATCGCCAGCTTAAACTGAGAGGACCGAACAATGATCCGTACCACTCTTGCCGCTCTTGGCATTGTTGCCTTTACCGCTGCCGCGCAAGCGGGTGATTTCAGCAAATATGAAGCTGCTGAAAACGACACCGGCGCCAATGTCGTCTCTTCGCAAAACAATGCTCCGGTTGTGAACACGTTTTCGAGCGACGACGGCATCGATTTCGATGAGATCTTTACGCCGCAGCAATAATGAAAAACCCCTGGTGACCGGTCCAGCGGGATAAACCCGAAGGATACGGCCCTCAGATGCCGAAGTGGATGGCGTGCCGGAATGGCGCGCCACCACTTTTTTTGTAGGGTCGTTTTATGCGGAGATCAGTCGTCGACGAGGAAGTCGTCCACGTCGAGTTTCTTGTCCCGCGCGGAGATGTAGTCTTCCGTCGTGCGGATACGCGGGCGTTCGCCCATGGCGAATGGGTTCTCCGTCTGATTGGCCTGCCATTCGATGCGGCAATCATCGCACATCTGAATAAGGCGGGACCGGTCCTCCGACTGGAACATGGAGTGCTTGCCGGAAAGCTGCGCCGAAATCCGCTCAACCGTGCTCTTTGAGCCGAAGGGTTTGCCGCAGGAAACGCACTCGAACGGCTCCTCTTCCTTGATCAGAATGGGCGCCATCGCATCGGCGGAAAGGTTGAGGCGCGGCTCAAGCGAGATAACGCTTTCAGGGCAGGTGGCGCGGCAGAGCCCGCATTGCACGCAGGCGGATTCCACAAAACGCAGTTGCGGGCGGTCGGGACTGTCGTTGAGTGCGTCGGCCGGGCAGGCCGAAACGCAGGCCAGGCAAAGCGTACAGCCGCCCACATCCACATTGACCCGGCCATAGGGCGCGTTTTCCAGAAGCGTGATCACATCGTGAGGTTGGGGCGCATGCGTTTTGAGGGCTGTAAACGCCGTCCGAGCCAACTCGCGCTTGTTTCCAACCGCCGCGTAGTCGCTTGGCGGAATGGCCGGAAGCGGCTCGAAGCCGTAAAGCGCTGTCTCAAGCGCATCCGGATCGGATTCCTCCAGCACCTGAACCCGCTGCCCGCCAAATCCGAACGTCTCAAGGATGGCGTTGGTGAGATCGGCTTCCGCCAAAAGCGTTGGCAACTCGTCGCGCCGCTCGGGGCCCATGAGAAACACGAGCCGTTCCGCGCCAAGCGCGAAGGCGGACGTCATCACATCATGGCCGAGCGAAGTGACCGAATAGACCGAAAACGGGATCACGTGGCCGGGCAGCCCACGCCCATAGCGCGCCGAGGCGCCGATCAAGGGCGTGCCGTGGTTCTCATCGTGGATAAGGACGATGGGCCGCGTCCCGCCGGCGCCCAGATAGGTGGACAGGAGCGCCTTCAGCCGCGCCACATAATCCGCGTCGCGCGGGAAGGTGTAGGAGACGGCGCTTGTCGGGCACACTGCCGAGCAGTTGCCGCAACCGCCGCAAATCCCGTTGTCGATGAAGACGTGATCGCCGTCTTCGGTGATAGCCCCCGCCGGGCAGGCATCGAGGCACTTGCTGCAGCCGGTGATTTGGCTGCGTGCGTGGGCGCAGATATTAGGGTCATAATGAACGTAGACGGGCTTTTCGAACTCGCCGACGAGGTCGCTTGCTTCAAACAGCGCTTCGGCAATCCCCAACGGATGGTTTGGGTCCGCATGGAAATAGCCGTCGCGCCGCTCATGCCCCGTAAAAAGCGGCATACCGCCCGTCATATCGAAAATGATGTCGCAGCGTGAAGACGCGCTGTCGCGCGGCATCAGGAACACCGCCCCGTCCCGCGAGGCCGGGCTCAAGGGTGCGTAGTCATCGACAATGATCTCGAAACTGCCAAGGCTGCCACGCGCCTCGCGGATGCGGCCCTTGTAAATGGGCACCTCGGCCACATCGGGCGGCAGGAAGTCGTCCGGATCGGCTAGAAGAAGGCTGACGGAAAGCCGCCCTTCCAGCTTCCTCGCCACGTCATAGGCTTGTTGGCCTTTGCCGTAAACGAGGCAATTGCCCCCCGATTTGATCGTATTGAGACCGGCCGGGGTTACTTCAACCGCCGCTTCGGTGAGGAGCGCCGCCGTTTTAGCCGTGACATGGTTGCTTGCCTTGTCCGTGCTCCATCCGGCGCGCTCGCGGATGTTGACGAAGGCGATATCCTGCTGTTCGCCAGGCAAGACTTCCTCGGCTACCTCACTGAAAAGCGGGGCCTCCTGCGTGCATGCGACAAGCATCGGCGTGCCGTCCAGGGAGTTCTCGAAGGCCTGAATGCCGGCCCTGCACAGATGGCTGTGCACGGTGAGCGCGCCGTCCTCGCCAAGCGCGCGTCCAAGAGCTTCTCCATCGAGTTCCATCGTCCGTTCGCAATTGCAGATAAGGACACGTCTATCGGCAATCGCCATGCCGGATGCTCCTCCGCATGCGTACGAGAACGGTCAGGGATTGTCGGAGAGAGTGTTCTGGCAAGCTGCCGGGACCGGACGCACGCTTTTTATTCTATCAATTTAGAGTTAGTGTAATTCCTAATTCGAGTGTTCGCAAACGCTTGCTGCAGCGTTACCGGTTCAACCATGCGCCGAGGCACGATCATGGCTGGGTTCTCAAGGGGTTAGTTTAATATGCGGAATCAAAGTGTCAGCCTCTGAAAACCAGCAAGGTCATCAGCGCGCGCGGCGCTGAGCAACAAAAAGACCGGCGGGAAGCCGGACGCGATCCCATCGGAGGAAGCGGGTTGGAAAAGGAACTGACGATACGCTTAGGTGTCGTCGTTGAGAAAACGCGAATCGACCATCCCTGGCAGGAGTGGCGGTGGCAGGCCTGCGGCGTCCTTGTGGATCCGCCGGAAACGGCAGGCTGGCGTGAACTGGTGAAGACGGAAAATGGAGCGCGGTTTCATGCCGCCAACCTTCCGCTCATACTTCACCGCAAGGAAACCGAATCCTACCTGCAGAACCTGGTTACCGGTCATCCGAAGGTGTTCGTCGTCATGCGCGAGAACGACGACCCCGATGACGATGCGCCTTTTGAGATTTCCGTGATTACCGTTTCGGCTTATGAGGCGCAGGACTATACCGATACAGGTGAGGAAATTGTCGAGGCGGTCTCTATGCCGGACAAGGTGCGCGAATTGCTCGAGGCATTTATCGGCGTGCACCACGTCGAAGAGGAATTTAAGAAGCGCAAGCGCGACAGGATTAATGTGGAAGACGAGAAGTTCGGCAAGGAGCCGGTTTTCCAGCGGCGCAGCCGTATGACTCATTAACCAGCACGTAATCGGAACACATCGATGGCCGATTTTGAAAAACCGACATCAGAGAAAGACGCCAGCTTCCTCAAACGCTGGTCACGCCGCAAGGCGTCCGCCCGCGACGCCGAGAGCGGCGGTGAAGGCGCAATGCGAACGGAAGCGGATGGCGCCCTTGATATCGAAGCGGCCCCTTTGCCCACGGCCGATAGCGGCGAAATCACACCCGCAGAACTCGCCGAACTCGAAGAGATCGATCTGGATACGCTGAGCTACGAAGCGGATTTCACACCCTTCATGAAAAAGGGCGTGCCCCCGGTGCTGCGCCAGGCGGCCTTGCGCAAGCTCTGGCGGCTGAACCCGGTATTTGCAAATCTCGACGGTTTGAACGAATACGACGAGAATTATCGCGTGGTCCATAAAGTGCTTGAGAACATTCAGACGGCCTACAAAGTCGGCGAGGGTTACCTCACCAAGGCCGAGCGCGCGGCGATGGCTGGTGAGCCTTTGCCTGACCAGGAGGGTGCGGAACTGACCGGCGAGGACGCATCCAACGATGAATTGGCCGGTGCGAAGACCATGGCTGAGGAGGAGTGTAACGCTAAACGTGAAGCGTCTCCTCAATCGGCCGCCGCAAATTCGAGGGCGACGGCATCCTCCGCTGGCATCGACGACCTCGACGAAGAGGATTTTGCCTGAAATGGGCGATCGCTCAGCCCGGTCAGAGCGCTTTCTTTTATAGTAAAAAACAATCAATAAGGCGAGACTCTTTGATTTGATCTATCATTGAGCGCTTCTTACCTCCAGTTGAAGTCAATCAGAGACAACGCACCGGCCGGAGGAGAGAGCCTCATGCTCGACGCATTGAGAACGGCGAACAGCGCCTTTCCGTTCTTCTATGAATACGATGAGCCCCTCCATGGGGATCCGGCTGAAGTGCATGTGAAAACGCCGGTTGTTTTCATTGAGGGCGATGGCATCGGGCCGGACGTGACCGCCGCCGCCAGGCGAGTGATCGACGCGGCCTTCCCCCATATCGTGTGGCACGACCAAAGCGCAGGCGCTTCCGCATTCGAGGCCGGAATCGTAAGCGGCGTACCGGCCGCAACGCTCAACGCGATTTCCGAAACGGGATTGGTGTTCAAGGGGCCGCTTGCAACGGCTGTCGGTTCTGGCGGAAAGAGTGCCAATATCACACTGCGCAAGATGTTTGAGCTTTATGCCAATGTTCGCCCTGTGATCGAACTGCCCAGCGTGAAATCTCTTTATGCGGGAAAGGGAATCGATCTCGTTATCATCCGTGAAAACGTGGAAGATCTCTATGCCGGCATCGAATACATGCAGACACCGGACGTCGCCCAATGCCTGAAGCTCGTCAGCCGGATGGGCAGCGAGAAGATCAGCCGCTTTGCATTTGCCTTTGGCCATTCCCACGGCCGCAGTCATGTCACCTGCGCGACAAAGGCGAACATCATGAAGCTGACCGAGGGGTTCTTTAAGGAGGTTTTCGAAAAGGTCGCCGCGGAAAATCCGGAGATCGGTGCGAGCCATCTCATCGTCGACAACTGCGTGCAGCAGCTTGTCATGGCGCCCGAGAAGTTCGACGTCATCGTCACCACGAATATGAATGGCGATATCATAGGCGATCTGGCGGCCGGTCTTGTTGGCGGCACCGGTCTCGCGCCGAGCGCCAATATCGGCGACCGGGTCGCGATGTTCGAAGCTGCGCATGGAACCGCACCGGATATCGCTGGCGCGAATGTCGCAAACCCGACCGCACTCATCCTTTCGGGGGTCATGATGCTCAGGCATATCGGTGCGTTTGGCGCTGCAAGCCGTATCGAGCACGCCCTGTACACAACCCTTTCCGAAGCGCGGTATCTGACCGCCGACATCGCGTCGGACTACAAGCCGGTGTCGACCAGCGACTTCGCCTCAGCAGTCGTCGACAATCTCGGCTACGGCTCGGATTTCGTGCCCGAGCGCGAGTTCACACCGATACACACGGCCGACATTGTACCATTGGAAACGCTGCGGCCCGTATCGCGGGCTTTCGACGGCGCCGACGTTTTCGTGGAGTGGGACGGCGATGTTCATACGCTTGCCGAAAAGTTGAAGGCGGCCATCATACAATTGCCATTCAGTCTTGAGATAATATCGAACCGTGGCGTCATGCTCCATCCGTCAGTGGTTTCAGAAGCCGAAACGGTCAACCATTGGCACTGCCGTTTTCTTCATGACGGCCACGACAATGACCGTCGCATACAAGAAGCCATCTGCGCTCTTCTGGCCGCGATCTCGGGTGTCTGCACCTGGATGCATGTGGAGCGGCTGCAAAGCTTCGACGAAAGACCGGCCTACTCCAAGGCGAATGGCCAGTAACGCGGCATTCTGCGAACGGAAACCGACAAACTGCTGCTAGGGAGACATAAAGTGAAAACGAACGTTAAGGCAGTGAGGTGCACAGAGGCGCTTGAGCGTCTATCGGACGACATCAGACTTTTTCAGATGCAAGGCGCCATGGGCGGACGCCCGAGTAAGTTCTTGGCCGAGCGGATGGCTGACCTTCAGGCAAGCATCGCGGCTGAACTTGAAGAGCGCAGACGCGGTCTTGAGCCGGAAATGGAAACGGAAGATGAGGCGCCTGAGCCTGAACACGAGCGCGCTGCCTAATCCGGCGGGTTTTGGGAAAAGCTGCACCGGCGGCGTTTCTCTTATGCCAAGCCCAGATTTTGATTGCGCCTCAGCCGCGCTTTTCGTCCTGCGGTGCTGAGAGGTTTTCATCGGCCAAGTGCTGACGCAGCATCTCAGTGTATTGCTTCACCATGTGCTGCACGAAATCCTCATGGTCTTGGACATCGAGCACGGACTTCGCGACATAAGCGCTATAGCGCGCCGATCCGAAAAGAAAGGCGAGATGGAGTTGTGTTGCGAGCACGGTCCTGTTCTCGCGGTTCGCCAGATCGATGAATTTATCGGCCACCTTCAAGAAGGCGGCGGTGTCCAGCACGCCGTCTTTTCTGGCGGCGCGCCGTTCTCTCCGGTTCCCGCTCTCTTCTTCCATTCTTCCAATCCTTTTTAGCTCCGTCGAAAGCTGAGGCTTTCACGCTCCTCGCAAACTGCTATGAAACAGACCCGAAAGCGACCGTGTCGGATCGCGGGTGAAAGATAAAGGCGCCAAGCGCCGATGAAAATGCATAGAGGAGGAGTCATGAGCGAGGAAAACCGGCCGTGGCCGACGGAGGTCCGTCTGGCGAAAGATCGCCGCACGCTCACGGTAACATTCGATAGTGGCGCCGCTCACGCTTTCCCGGCCGAGTTCCTGCGCGTGCTCTCGCCGAGCGCAGAAGTGCAGGGCCACAATCCCGACCAGAAGCAGACCGTCCCCGGTAAGATGAATGTGGAAATCATGGGTGTCGAACCGGTCGGCAACTATGCGGTACGCCTTCAGTTCGACGATTTGCACAGTACCGGCATCTACTCATGGGACTACTTCCTGAAGCTCGCCAATGAGCGCGAAGAGCTTTGGTCGCAGTATCTGAACGAGCTTGAGGAAAAGGGGCTCGCGCGCGCGCCTGCCCGCATGTGAGCGGCGCCCGCCCAGCCGAATACACACTGAAATTCCGCCGGCAATTGCCCAGAGGCTCCAACCATGTCGCAGCACAAGCCTATACGCCGCAAGACCGCGCTTGATATCCAAGCCATGAAAGGCAGAGACCCCATCGTTTCGCTCACGGCCTATCACGCCCACACGGCCTCTATCCTCGACCCGCATGTGGATTTCCTGCTTGTCGGCGATTCCCTTGGCATGGTGATGCATGGCTTTGAGACCACCATTCCCGTCACTCTCGACATGATGATCCTGCAAGGACATGCCGTGATGCGCGGCTCGAAGCAGGCCTTGGTTGTCATCGATATGCCTTTCGGCAGTTATGAAGCGAGCCCGGAAGAGGCGTTCCGCTCGGCCGCGCGCATCATGAAGGAAACGGGCTGCGGCGCCATCAAGATGGAAGGCGGGACGCGTATGGCGGATACGATACGTTTCCTTGTGGACCGCGGCATTCCCGTGATGGGGCATGTCGGGCTGACGCCCCAGGCCATCAACACGATGGGCGGATTTAGGGTGCAGGGCCGCGAGCGCGAGCAGTGGCCAACGATTGAGGCCGATGCCCGGGCCGTTGCCGATGCTGGTGCGTTTGCCATGGTGGTGGAAGGCGTGGCCGAACCGCTTGCCGTTGAAATCACCCGTAGTGTCGCGGTGCCGACGATCGGCATCGGCGCCTCGCGCGAATGCGACGGCCAGATCCTGGTCCTTGAGGACATGCTGGGACTTTCGGCAAGAGTCCCGAAATTTGTCAAGCGTTACGGCGATGTGGCCGGTGAAATCGAGAAGGCCGTCACCGGTTTCGTCGAGGATGTCCGCGCGCGGAGATTCCCAAGCAACGAATTCACCTATGCTTTGAAGGGCGAGTGAAAACGTTGCCCGTTCGCCTGCTCACTGTTGTCTTTCGCGGTTTTCGGTCCAAGCGTGCAGTTTCTCCGCGGCGTCCGGAAAGCCGTAGCGGTCCGCAGCCTCGGCGATTGCACGCCCAAGATCCCGCTGTCCCCCATGTAAGCCGCCGCCGCAACCTGTCATCGCATTGGCAAGAAACGCCGTTGCAGTTGCGTCATTGAGTGCGCGCGGGGTTTTGACGGCACTTCAAGGAAGCCGGTTTTCATCTCCACACGATATCAGTCCTCGCACCTGCCACGCGCGCGCATCAAGCCCATGGCCAGTAACGGATGAACGCAATGAGATGAGGTGAGGGTGTGTTTCGCCTTTTTGAACAGGTCTTTTTGACAAAACCGTCGACACTGATTTTCGATGTTTTTTGAAGGAAAACCTTTTTTCTCTCAAGATTATTAAGTATTTAAAGATGTGAGGGGAAATATTTATGTTTATTTTTAATTAAATAAAATTTTATTTAGTTTTTTTATAATATTCGTCTAAATTCAATTTATCGTCGGAGCCATTGTTTAAATCGTCTGTGGGATAAGTGGCCTTGGATCAGACAGGGAAGTCCACATGTCCGTCAGAGTTTTTCTTATGCTGGGGCTGGCCGTTCTTTTTGGCTCGGTTGCTGTCGTCGCCGGAAACATCTGGCTGAACCGGCAAGCGGCATTGCATGCTGGCAATGCCGCGGCGCCCCAAGAGCTTCCAACATTTGAGACAATTATTGTCGCCAGCGAGCCATTGCGCTTTGGGACGGTCCTTTCAAAAGATGTCTTGCAAGAAGTGCCATGGCCATCTGAGGCGCTTCCTGAAGGTGCGTTCCCAACCGTGGATGGTTTTTTGGCCGAGGGGCAGCGGGTCGTGCTGCGTCCGATGGATGCAAACGAACCCGTGCTGGCTGGGAAAGTGACGGGCGCCGGTGACCATGCGGCACTCTCGCGCGTGATCGAGGAGGGCAACCGTGCCGTCACCGTCCGCGTTGATGATGTGGCGGGTGTTGCGGGTTTCGTCGTGCCGGGGGACCGCGTCGATGTGGTTCTCACACGGGATAATCCCGAGGCGAGCCGAGCCAACGATGAAAGCCTTGCCGATGTTATCCTCCAGAATGCCCGCGTGCTTTCGATCGACCAAAGCGCCGATGAAACCCAGGAGGAGCCCATTGTCGTTGATGCGGTGACGCTTGAGGTAAACACAGCGGGTGCGCAAAAGCTTGCGCTTGCGGCATCCATCGGTGATCTGTCGCTTGTTCTGCGCCGGGCAGGCGATATCGCACAATCAGCCGCGGACACGATCACGGTTGCCGATCTTGCATCGGGCGAAACGTCTCCAGACGGGGCGACGGCGATCGTTTGGGTCAGCCGCCAAACCGAACGCCGCATGGTCCGCGTTCCGACAACGCGGCGCGAAAACGCGGCCGCGCAAGAAACGCCTGAAGAGGCGCCTGCCGCCATTCCTTTGTCTGAAAAAACGCCAGCGGGCGGCGAGCCGGTTGTCCTTAGCCGGAACGCGGCAGACGGGTCCAGGTAAAGCGTCCCTTGAAAGGCAACATCATGTGCAAACCGAACACGTCATACGCCTTTTGGGGCAAGGCGGCCCGCGCCTGCGGCGCCGTTGCATTCGCCTTTGCCTGCCTCGCCTCGTTCCCCGGCGCTTCCTCTTTTGTGTCTGACGCCGAAGCGCGCGACCTCATGCGCATATCGGCGGATGGCGGCACCAAGCGGGTCGAGGTAACACGCGGCAAGCCGGTGACCTTTGAGATCGACGAACCGATCGCGGAAGTGCTGATCGGCGATGAGGAGATTGCCGATATCTCAGTGATCAGCAACACCTCCTTTGTCGTTTTCGGCAAAACGACTGGCACATCCGGGATCGCGATTTTCGATGAAAACCGCGCACTTGTCGCGAGCCTCGATATCGAAGTGACGCAGGATCTTTCACGGCTTTCCAACACGCTCAGGAAAAGGATACCGGGGTCCGACATCAAAGTGTCGAGCGCAAATGGTCAGATCGTCTTGTCAGGCAACGTCAAGGATGCGGTGGCCGCGGCAACGGCGAGCGAAATTGCTGCCCAATACGGCGAGACGGTCATCAACTCCTTGACGATCACATCGAGCCAGCAGGTGATGTTGGAGGTGCGCTTCATCGAGGCCGACCGCTCGGCCGAAAAGGAACTTGGCATTCAATGGCAAGCACTGGGACAGGATGTGAGCGCGGTCGTTGGCACGGGTCTCATATCGGGCAGCGTTCCCTTCGGCACGCTGTTCGGCAACATCATCAGCACGAGCGATGTCCAGGTGGACGCGCTCATCGATGCCCTTGAGGAATCGGGCGTCGTACGCCGGCTTGCTGAACCGAACCTCACGGCGCTCTCGGGAGATACCGCGAGTTTTCTTGCCGGCGGCGAGTTTCCATTCCCGGTTCCGGATTCGGATGACCGCGTCA
>JAKSCL010000293.1 GCA_022360615.1 Hyphomicrobiales bacterium | reverse complement strand
CGCATCAGATAGCCGACGCCGGCCTCGCCATCGATCGGCACGCCGCTTGCCTTCAGATCGGCGATGTCGCGATAAACGGTGCGCTCCGAGACCTCCAGGCGTTCAGCCAGTGTTGCGGCGGTGACGAGCCGGCCGCCCCTCAGATACTGGAGAAGCTGAAAGAGGCGGTCGGCGCGCCGCATGGATTAACTCTTGTACTCAAATATCCCGATCGAATTGCCGTCGGGATCGAGGCAGTAGGCAAAGCGGCCCGGCGGGATTGTGATCGCTTCGGAAAGAACCTCGCCGCCGGCGGTGGTCACGCGCTGAAGCGCATTCTCCAGTTTGTCCGGACTTGCCATGTGCACGGTTGGGCCGGTGCCTTTGGCTGGCGGTTTGCCCGGATAGAGATGGCCCGAGACACCCGTGTCCGGGTTCTGGGTCGGGAAAACGGCCATCGGGTTAGGGCCGGTCTCGTCCTTCTTCAGGTCCATGTTGAAGACCTCGTTGTAGAAGGCGATGGCGCGGTCCATGTCGGTGACGGGTATCTCGGTCCAGACGGCAAAATGTTCGGGTTTTTGGGACATTGCATTGGGTCCTTCGCGGTTGTTGACGCTCCACTGTGTCGCACACTGTTCCTGACAGCCTGCTGTCAGGAACATGCCGGGGCGGGCGTCATTCCCGCATGGTGCAGAACCGCCCGATCAGATCCCGAATTCCGAAAACGGGATAAACGCGACCGTGTCGCCCGCGTGAACCTCCCTGACATCCTCGGCGATTTCGATAAGCCCGTCAGCCTCGCGCAAGCCTGTGATCAGGCCCGATCCGTCACGCGCGAATTTTGTGACGGCGGGCGTACCATCCCGCTCTGTGAGTATCCCGCGCAGGAATTCGCGGCGATTGGCTTTTTTCTTTGGGATGTCGAAAGTGGCGGGAAGGGGAAAGCGCGCAGGCTCCTGCCAATTGGCGCCCTGCAGTTGAAAGAGCGCCGGCCGCACATAAAGGAGAAAGCAGACGAAAGCCGCGACCGGATTCCCCGGCAGTCCGAAAAAGGCCGCATCGCCAATCCGCCCGAAAGTCATGGGACGGCCGGGCTTGATCGCAAGCTGCCACATATGGCGCTCGCCAAGCGCGCCGAGGACGTCGATGACGTGATCTTCCTCGCCCCGGCTTGCACCGCCTGAGGTGATCAGCACGTCGTAGTCTCGCGCTGCGTTTGAAAGCGCGGCTTCAACGGTAGGATAGTCGTCGGCAAGACAGCCCAAATCATCGACGGAGATCCCAAGCGGCTCAGCTAGCGCTTTCAGCATGGCACGGTTGGAATCATAGACCTGGCCCTCGCGGATGGCGGCGCCCGGCTCCACCAGCTCGTCGCCGGTTGAGAACACCGCGACGCGCAAACGCACCTTACAAAGGAGATCGCCCCGGCCAAGCGAGGCGGCTGCCGCTATGTCTTGTGGCCTCAAAACACGTCCGGGGTGAAGGATAACTTCGCCCGCCCGGACGTCCTCGCCCGCGCGGCGGCGGTTCGCTCCGGATTTCAGGCCGGGCGGGATGACGACCAGCGCTGCCGTGCCTTTCTCCCGAACCTCGCAATCCTCTTGCATGGCGACGGTGTCGGCGCCCGCGGGCATCACGGCGCCCGTGAAAATTCGGGCCGCCCTTCCAGGTGTCAGCCCTGTTGCCAGGGGATGTCCCGCCGCGATCCGGTCAGACACCTCGAACCGGCCATCGCGCTCTACGTAGTCGGCATGTGCAAAAGCATACCCGTCGACAGCGGCATTGTCTGTCAAAGGCACATCGCGCGGCGCGGTGACGGCCTCGGTTAAAACGCGGCCAACCGCCCCGTGAAGAGAAACGCTTTCGTCACCCGTGACGCAAGCCAGGCGCGCCTTTAGGATAGAAAGCGCCTCGTCATGGCGCAGGCGATCCTTGTCGTGGAGGAAACAGTCGTCAAGCAGCCGTTTGCGGGTCGCGGATGGCGGAACCCCGCTCTTCGGTGCGCTCCGTGTCGGGGCGGTTGTCAAGCCCGGTCTCCTTGAGAATGAAATCGGCGAGGCCCGAAATATCGTCGAGCGCGAAGACGGGGAGGGTAGCCTCAATCGGCATATCAGCGGCGATTGCCCGGATCGAGGGATCGCGCGGACTCAGCGGCTCATTCTTGCGCGCTTCGCGGCGGCGGCACTCGATTTTCGGATGGCCCTCCCGCTTATAGCCTTCAATGAGAATGAGATCGCACGGAGAAAGACGCGGCAGGATCTCATCCAGGGGCGGCTCGTCCTCCTCGCGCAACTCATGCATCAGGGCCCAGCGGTTGCCGGAGACGATCATTACCTCGCTTGCGCCCGCCATGCGGTGACGGAAGGAATCGGTGCCGGGTGTGTCGATGTCAAAGACGTGGTGCGCATGCTTTACCGTGGAGATGCGAAAACCCCGGCGGGCTAACTCTTCCACGAGCTTCACCGTCAGCGTGGTCTTGCCGGAGTTCTTCCAGCCTGTGATCCCAAAAATGGGTGTCGCGGTCACGCGGGCTCTCCTACCAGCACGCGGGCAATCTGTTCCGCTCTAGACATATCCTCAGGCGTGTTCACATTGAAGAAGGGATCAACGCTTATATCATCAACAGTGATCGCGTCGAAGGGCACGTCGACGCGCCCGTGCCGGTCGGCCCAGGCAAGCACTTTGCGCGTTTCGCCGTGGGTAAGGAAGTCATGAAGGTCATCCGCCAGCGCCACCGGCCAGAGCCCGAAAACGGGATGGGCTTTCCCGCCCGTTTCGGCAAGCGCGATGGTTCTGTCATCGCCACCGACCGCGGCAAAGAACCGGGAGCCAAGGTCAAGCGGGAAAAAGGGCGTATCGCCCGCAACCGTGAGAATGAAACGGGCATGCGCTGCGTTTGCCTTAGCCCAGCGCATGCCGGCCAGAACGCCCGCAAGCGGCCCGGCAAAGCCCTCGACCGGGTCGGCGGCGACCGGCAGGCCAGTTGCTGAAAACCGCGCCGGATCGCCATTGGCATTCAGAACGATTTTGGTGACCTGTGGCGACAAACGCGCAATCACCCGGTCGAGCATGGTGCGGCCTGCGATCCGCTTGAGCGGCTTGTCGCCGCCGCCCATCCGTCGGGCCTGTCCCCCGGCGAGGATGACGCCAACGGCAACATCCGGGGCTTCTTGATTGGGAGTGACCATTTACACGGCCTCTTCCGGTATCTCATCGGGCTGGCTGCCCTTGCGCCGGTGTTTTCGGTCCTCTTCATTGTCATGGGCCGAAAGGGGCGCATCGAACTCCAGCCGTTCTTCGCCCGCAAGGACGACGAAACGGCGTCCCCGTGCGCGGCCCACAAGGGTGAGGTTCGCTTCGCGTGCCAATTCAACCCCCCAGGCGGTGAAACCGGATCGCGACACGAGAATGGGAATGCCCATCTTCACCGTCTTGATCACCATCTCGGAGGTGAGGCGGCCGGTCGTATAGAAAATCTTGTCTTCGGGTTTCACGCCATTGAGGAACATATAACCTGCAATTTTGTCCACAGCGTTGTGCCGGCCCACATCTTCGACATAGACAAGCGGGCGGTCCTCTTCACACAAGACGCAGCCATGGATGGCTCCGGCTTTGAGATAAAGGCTCGGCGCCATGTTGATTCTTTTTGTCAGCGTATAGAGCCAAGAGGTTCTGAGTTTTGCGTTTTTCGGAAGCGCTATGTCCTGAAGGCTCTCCATAAGATCGCCGAACACCGTGCCCTGCGCGCACCCCGAGGTGCGCACCTTCTTCTTCAGCTTTTCCTCGTAGTCGGTCTCGCGCGTTGTGCGCACGACGACGATCTCGAGATCCTCGTCATAATCAATGGCCGTTATCTCATCGTCGGCCTGAAGCATGTTCTGGTTGAGCAGAGAGCCAACCGCCAGAAGGTCCGGGTGGTCGCCGATCGTCATCATGGTCACGATTTCCTGTTTGTTCAGGAAAAGCGTGAGCGGACGCTCGGTGACGACGGCAGTCTCGACCGGCTGACCCGTTTGATCGATACCTGACACGGAGACCGAGAGGCGCCGGTCGTCCGGGTCGGGTGCGATCAGGAAGGTCGAATCGTCAGCGCATTGAGATGCTGGCTTATGGGACATGGGCGTGTCGTCTTCCTCACCTATTTTACACCGATTCTAAGTTTTGGTATGCGGTGCTATAAGGGTTATCCCTTATTCGCCGCATCATAGCACCAATCCCTTTCACAGTCGCAACCCTCACGGAGAACGTGATATGCCGGAAGCCGCCATCACCGGTCTCGACCTGCCGCCGCTGCCGCTTGAGGAATGGGAGGACACCAAGGAAACCCTCCACCTTTTTCTTCAGATCGTCGGCAAGATCCGGATGACCGCGCACCCCAAATTGAACCACTGGTGGCACGTTACGCTCTATCCGGGCGTTCAGGGGCTCACAACAGGCCGTATCCCCTATGGCGCGGGAACCTTCGAGATTTCCTTCGATTTCTTCAATCATTCGCTGACGGTGAATGCGAGCGGTTCGAACACTGTCCGTTTTCCGATCGCCGGTCTGAGCGTGGCTGATTTCTATGCCAAGCTCATGCAGACCTTGTCGACGCTTGGGATCGCAATCGACATCCAAGCGCGGCCTTATGATCACAAGAGCACGAAACCCTTCGCGCTCGACCATGGGCAAAACAGCTATGACATGGATGCGGTGAACCGTTTTTGGCGGGCGTTGTCGAGCACAGCGTCCGTTTTTGAGGAGTTCCGCGGGCGTTTTGTAGGCAAGTCGACGCCGGTCCACCTGTTTTGGCACAGCTTCGATTTAGCGCTCACGCGTTTCTCCGGACGCGCCGCACCGCTTGAAGGTGGAACGAAAGCCGACAAGGAAGCCTATTCCCACGAGGTCATTTCATTCGGCTTTTGGGCAGGCGACGGCAATGTCCGCGAGGCTGCTTTTTACAGCTACGCCTATCCTGAACCCGCAGGCGTTCGGGATGAGCCGCTTTCGCCATCCGATGCACGATGGGTGGAGAAGGACGGCTCGAATCTGGCATTTTTGAGCTATGATGCTTTGCGCGCAACTGCCGACCCAAGGGCGGCCCTTCTGTCGTTTCTGCAAAGCGCCTATGACGGTGCTGCAAAGCGTGCGGATTGGTCGGCCGATGAATTGGAGCATAAAGCGCTCTAAAACAGGTCAGGCCAGCCGTTTGGAACAGGCTTGCGAAGATGGTTCCGCAAGGTACCCGGCGTCTGCGGCAACAGGCCGCGCGTTCTTTTCAATCTGAAGGAGAGGCGGTCAAAACGGCTTAGCCGGTTGTCAAGGGCGTGCTTGGCGCACAGGCTGCTTTGAATCGAGGAAGGGAAACCGCAATCATGCGGCTGTACAGCCCCCGTCGCATTTCGGTTTGCGTCGATCATGTGCTAGCCTTATCTGAAAAAATACGTACTGATTTTCCATAGGATTGGCTAATTGGCCGGTCCGCTGGAAGTTAAAGGACAAAAACGGGAAACGCACGATCGTGTCTCAAGTTAAAGAAGCGGCCCTCAGCAAGGATGTTGTCCTTGAGCAACTGAGGAAGGTGAAGGGTCCAGATCTGAAGGGCAATCTTGTCGATCTCGGCCTGGTCTCGGATGTCGTAATCGCCAACCGCAAGGTTTACTTCTCAATCTATATTCCGCCTGAGCGGGCGAAGGAACTCGATCCCTTGCGTCAGGCTGCCGAAAGGGTGATCTCGGCGCTTGATGGGGTTGAGAAGGCTGTTGTCAGCCTGACTGCGGAAAAGGCGTTCAACGGGCCTCCGCCGCAGCCGGCGCCGCGGCCCGTCGGCTCGCCGCTTGCGAAATCACCGCCGTCCCAACCGGCTGAATCAAAGGCACCGCCGCCGCAAAACAGCGCGCCCAAGCCGCCGGTCAATCCGCCGCGCGTGACACAGACGGAAGCCCCGCAGCAAAAGCCTGGCGTGCCGGGTGTCAAAGCCATCATTGCAGTCGCGTCCGGTAAGGGCGGGGTCGGCAAGTCAACCACATCAGCCAATCTCGCGCTTGGCCTTTCGGCGAATGGGTTACGGGTCGGCGTGCTCGATGCCGATATCTACGGTCCGTCCATGCCGCGGCTTTTCGCCATCACCGGGCGGCCGCAGCCTGTCACCGGCCGTATTTTGAAGCCGATGGAAGGCTACGGCGTGAAGCTCATGTCCATGGGCTTTCTCGTGGACGAGGACACGCCAATGATCTGGCGCGGGCCGATGGTGATATCGGCCATCACCCAGATGCTGCGAGAGGTGCAGTGGGGCGAATTGGATGTGCTCGTCGTCGACATGCCGCCTGGCACGGGCGATGCGCAATTGACGATGGCCCAACAGGTGCCGTTGGCAGGCGCGGTCATCGTTTCGACGCCGCAGGATCTGGCGCTGATCGATGCCCGCAAAGGGCTCAACATGTTCCGCAAGGTTGACGTGCCGCTTCTCGGGATTATCGAGAATATGAGCTATTTCCTCTGCCCGTCCTGCGGCGCCCGCTCGGACATTTTCGGTCACGGCGGCGCGCGGGCGGAAGCAGAAAAGCTCGGTGTGCCCTTCCTTGGCGAAGTGCCGCTCCATATGGCGATCCGTGAGAAATCGGATTCCGGCCAGCCCATCGTGATTTCCGAGCCCGCATCGGCGCACGCGATGATCTACCGCGACATCGCGGCGCAGGTCTGGGCGCAGCTTGAAGCGAATATGGAAGGCGCAGGTCCCCGCAAACCGGCTCCGGCCATCGTCATCGAATAACGGGGGGCCGCGTTCAGGCGGCGGCTTCGCCAGAGCTTAAGCTGTCCGCCCTGGGCCAGGTGACGTCCGGCAGCACTTCAAGTTCCGGTCTTGCGAACAGATAGCCCTGCTGCAAACGGATGCCCATCGCGTCGATGGTCCGCATTTCGGCAACGGTCTCGATACCCTCGGCAATGAGCGTGATATCAAGCATCTTCGCCATTGTGGTCACGCCCCTCACGATAGCCTGGCGTGCTGGGGACTGATCGAGGGCGCGGGTCAGCGCCTTGTCGATTTTGATGAAATCGGTTTGAAACTCGGTAAGGAGCGCCAAACCTGAATAGCCCGCTCCGAAATCATCGAGTGCTGTCTTGAGGCCGCGTTTACTATAGTCAGCGAGGATCGCTTTGATGTGACTCGTATCTCCGAACTCCTCGTCCTCGATAAACTCAAACATGATCCGATGCAGTGGAAACCCCGTTCTCTCCGCCGCCTGAATGGTGGTGCGAATGCATGCGGCCGGCACATAGACCGCCTTCGGCATGAAGTTGATGGACAGGATTTCGGAGCCGTCTTTTTGAAAAAGGCCCGCCGCGAGCTCAATTGCCTTCACCCGGCATGATTGGTCGAAAGCGTAGCGGTTTTCGTCTGTGACTTGAGAGAGGACCCAATCCGCAGATTGCCCTTCCGGCCCGCGCACCAGCGCTTCATAGCCCCACACGCGGCGCCGCGCCAAATCAACGATGGGCTGAAAAGCCATTGTGAAACAGAACGGCAGGTCAATGCCGTTCTTGCAGGCCGAGCACGATGCCGTGTCGATCATGGCTGAGACCAAATAAATGAATCGCGAGTATTCTTCTTGTTAACAATCATTGGTTGAGAGACTGTGAATAAATAGATGTGTCCGCTCACGCGGTGCGCCGCATGCGATAGATCATTTCAATAACGGTTGAAACATGAGACTTTTGCTCCGGGTAAGGGGCGTGGAGTCCTCAGATGGTCGACCGACGCCAGTTCCTTCTAGCCGGTCCAATGTGTTTCGCCGCGAGCCCTCTTGCCGGTTGTGACAGAGGCACCGCTGCCCATCGCGAGGCGGCGGCCGTTTTGCGCCGTCCGCTGCCCGGCACCCCGGACGAAACGGATTTCGTGCGTTATGCGACGCTTGCCGCCAACAGTCACAACACCCAGCCATGGCGCTTTCGGGTGGATGGGGAGACCATCGATATCCTACCGGATTTCACCCGCCGCACACCCGTGGTCGACCCGGACAATCATCATCTTTTTGCAAGCCTTGGCTGCGCTGCGGAAAACCTCTCGCTTGCGGCAAGGGCCCGGGGCCGCGATGGCGCCGCAGAGCTCGCCGAGGAAGGTGAGGGCGTGGTGCGAGTGTCGCTCAAGCCGGCCGGAAAGGCAGAAGAAAGCGCGCTGTTCCAGGCGATCCCGATGCGCCAATGCACGCGCGCGGTCTATACGGGCGAAAGGGTAGGGCGGGATGCGTTAAGCGCGCTTGAAAAGGCGGCAGTATCTCCAAGGGTCGATGTGTTGATCATGACGGATCGCCCCGAGATGGAGGAGGTGCTTGAACTGGCCGTTGCCGGGAATGGCATGCAGTTCGCCGACCCGGACTTTCGCTCTGAACTCAAGGAATGGATCAGGTTCAATGCCGCTCAAGCCGTCGAGCACGGCGACGGCCTTTATACTCGCGCAGGAGGCAACCCTGCTGTGCCTGCCTGGTTGGGTGCTGTCATCTTCGATCGCATGATCACGCCCGATAGCGAGAACGGCAAGGTGGCGGAGCAGATCCGTTCCTCCGCAGGGGTCGCCGTCTTCATCGCCCGGGAAAACGATCCGGCCCACTGGATCGAAGCGGGCAGGGCGTATCAGCGCTTTGCGCTGCAGGCAACGGCGCTGGGTCTGAAGCATGCATTCATCAATCAGACGGTCGAGGTCGCCGCCCAAAGGGAGGCTCTCGCCAACTATCTCGGGATGCCGGAGGGACGGCCTAACCTGGTTGTCCGGTTCGGGACCGGCACCGATCTGCCTTACTCGCTGCGCCGTCCAGTCGAAGAGATCATGGTCACCGTGGCTTAGGGTCTTTTGAGGTTCACCGCACGGGCTTGCGCCCGGCCCTTTGGGACCCAACGCTGCTCCGTGCGATGAACCTCAACAGGCCCTAGCCTTCGCGTGGTGCGCCGGTGCGCGAGCGGTGCGGCGCGAAAAGGCAGGCTAGGGCGAGGATGGCGCCGGAGACAGTGGCGATCATACCGGCGGCGCTGACAGCATTCGTGCCGCCGAACCAGAGCGGGCCGTGGCCTGCAAAGATATATCCAAGGGTGGCTGAAAGCGTGGCGAAGGCCACACTCCACCAGATTTGCGTTTCAAGCCGGTTCGTCATCAGGCGCGCGGCCGCCGGCGGGCAGATAAACATCGCGATCACGATGATGGAGCCGACCGCATCGAAAGCGGCAACCGCGGCAACGGCGGCCGCGACCACGAGAGCGAAGCTCAACACACCGGTCGGAATGCCCACTGCGCTGGCGAAGCCTTCATCGAAGGTGGAAATCTTCAAAGGCCGCCAGAACAATAAGGTGAGGGCGGCGATGATGGCGGTCACGACGGCCATCCGGGGCAGTTCGGGCGGCAGACCGGCAAGCGCGGTCCTATCCATAATCGAGTGCCAGCCTTCCGCTGAAAGCCAGATCAGGCTTTCGAGATTGCCGTAAAGCGCATGCTCCACATCGAGGTGAACGTTGCTCGTATCGCTTTGCTCCAGAAGGAGAACCCCCGCTCCGAACATGGCGGTGAAGACGACGCCCATCGCCGCGCCCGGTTCGATCCGGCCCAGCCGCTTGATTGTCTCAATCAGAATGACGGCAATGACTGCGGCTCCGGCAGCGCCCAACATCATCGGCCATGTGGAAACAGCGCCGGTGATGAGAAACGCCACCACAATGCCGGGTAGCACGACATGGCTGATGGCGTCGCCGATCAGCGCCTGGCGGCGGAGAATGAGAAAATTCCCGGGGAGCGCGCAGGCAATTGCGGCCAAGATGCCGATCAAAAGCGGCGTGAGGCTCAACTGGACGAATTCGTGACCCATCAGACCGCGCCTCCCACCGTCGTTGGACCGCCGATCTCTCGGTCAATCGCCGCGATCTCGTCGGGGGTTAGAACGGTTTCGATGGGTGTCAGGCCGTCATAGCGGCCTGAAATAGCCTCGTCGTGATAGACCCTTCGGGCGACCTCCCAGCGTTTTTCGTCCCGTAACGCCTTTGCCGCCTGGGCGCGCCCCGCCTCGGTTGCGACACGGTCCCGCCTGATCAGCTTGCTGCGGCGCAAAACGGTGATGGTGAGCGGGTCGAAAATCGGCTCGCCATGGGCAAGCGCCAGGAGACCCTGCCGCCGGTGAACGCGCACCTGGAACCGTTGATGCCGGATGACGGCTGCTAGGACGCCGCGTCCAGGCGCAAACAGAATGGAAAAGGTAAAAAGGCCAAAACAAACGAGCACGATGATCGGTCCCGTTGGAATGCTCGGCGCCGATGCCGAAAGCGCCGCGCCGACATAGCCCGAAACGCCACCGAGAATGCCTGCGATCCAGATGACTCCGTCGGTGCGGTCGGTCCAGAACCGGGCGGTGACCGGCGGGATGATCAGCATCGCAACGACGAGAATAAGCCCCACGAGCTTGAGCCCAATGACGGTCACCGCCATTACAAGGCCCATCATCACGAGGTCAATCCGTTTAACGTTGAAGCCGTACGCCGCCGCGTAGTCCGGATCAAAGGCGACGAGCGTCATCGGACGGCGCAAGAGATAGACTGTTGCAACGGCCAATGCCCCGCCAACCGCAATCACGACCGCGTCCTGAAACAGCATTCCGGCTGTCGCCCCAAGAAGAAAGCTCTCAAGACCAGCCTGGCGCCCGGCTGACATGGTCTGGATGACGGTGAGAAGAACAATGCCGAAACCGAAGAACACGGAAAGCACGGCGCCGATGGCGGCGTCCTCAGCCAGCCGGGTGCGCCGCGCCATCCATTCAACGAGGACGAGCCCGATCCAGGCCGTGATAGCCGAGCCAAGGAGAAGACCTAAAAGATCCCTGCCGTCGCCCCCGAGCGCCACCATGACGATGAAAGCAAGGCCGACACCCGGCAAGGTGGCGTGCGCGACGGCATCACTGACGAGCGCGCGTTTGCGCAGGAAAAGGAAAGTGCCGCCGCTTCCCGCTGCAATACCAAGCAATGCCGCGCCCACCGCAACGAGCGCGGCATTATAGCCCGACTGAAGCAGAAGGGCGTCTAGAAAGGCCGGCCACATGAGCGGCCTCAGGCGAGGGAGAGTTGCAGCTGATCAATCTGCGCGGTCGCAAGACGGCCACCATAGGTGGTTTGCAGGTTTTCAGCGGTGAACGTCGTGTCTACCGGTCCATCGGCAACCTTCCGCACATTGATAAGGAGGACGCGGTCGAAATACTCGGTCACGGTTGCAAGGTCGTGGTGTACGCACACGACGGTGCGGTTCTCCTCCTTGAGGCCCTTCAGGACGTGGATGATGGCCTTTTCCGTCGTGGCGTCGACACCGGCAAAAGGTTCGTCGAGGAGATAGAGGTCAGCGTCCTGGGCAAGCGCGCGGGCAAGGAAGACGCGCTGCTGCTGCCCGCCTGATAGCTGGCCGATCTGCCGGTGCGCGAAATTGGCCATGCCGACGCGCTCAAGGCAATCGCATGCCATGTCGCGATGGCGGCGCGTCTCGAAATGCAAAAGCCCAAGCTCGCGGTAAAGCCCCATCATCACCACATCGATGACGCGCGTCGGGAAATCCCAGTCGACAGATGCGCGCTGCGGCACGTAAGCAATCCGGCGGCGGGCCTTCTCAACCGGCTCGCCGAAAACGCTCACCTTACCCGACAGGGTCGGTATAATCCCGAGCACGGCTTTTAAAAGCGTTGATTTTCCAGCGCCGTTCGGGCCGATGATGGCGGCCATGCTTTCGCGCGGGAATGCCGCGTCGACGGAGAACACGGCGGGTTTCTCACCGTAGGAGACGGTCATGCCCTGAATGGAAAGCGGGCTGTCTGCGTCGATGGCAGAATGCAGCGTCCGCCCGCCTTCGGCTGCGAGCTCTAAGGACGCTGCAGTCATAATCGTAGTCTCCACTCTTGCCACTTAGCTTCCTGCGCCAAGTTTGCCCTGCATCCCGTTTTCCGGGGCTTCGCCGCCGAGTGCGCGTGCAATGATCGTCGCGTTGTGGTCGATCATGCCGAGATAAGTGCCCTCATAGGTGCCGTCCTCGCCCATTGCGTCGGAGAAAAGCTCTCCCCCGATCGTGACCGTGTGGCCTTTCGCGGCAGCGCCTTCGATCACGGCGCGGATATTCCGGTCGGGGACGGAGGACTCAACGAACACCGCACTGATGTTACGCTCAACCAGTAAGTCGACCAGTTCGGAAATACGGTTCAGGCCCGCCTCGCTCTCGGTTGAGATGCCCTGGATGCCCATGACCTCAAAACCGTAAGCGGAACCGAAATAATTGAAGGCATCATGGGCGGAAAGCAGTACGCGGCTCTCAGGTGGCACCGAGGAAAGCACAGTCGTCTTGTATTGAGCGAGTTCGGCAACATCCTCCAGATGGGCCGATGCATTGGCCTTGAAGGTCTCTTGCGCCTCCGGCTTCACCTCGGTAAGCGCATCCCGGACCGCAATCACGACCTTCGACCAAAGGTTTGGGTTCATCCAGACATGCGGGTCGTGCTTGTCGTCGTAATCGTCATGGCCAAGCAGCATGTTTTCCGGCAGCGTCTCGGCGACGGCCACGACATTCCGCCGTTCGGCCAGATCGCGCATGAAGTCTTCCATTTGCGCTTCGAGGTAAAGGCCGTGCCACAGAACGAGATCGGCGCGCGTTATCGCCGCGATATCTGTGCGCGTCTGCCGGTAGGCATGCGGATCGACGCCGGGGCCCATGAGTGCCTTCACCTCAACGAGGTCGCCGCCGACCTGGCGGACGGCATCCGCGATCATGCCGGTCGTCGCGACGACATTGAGCCGCGTTTCGGCATGCGCCGACGGTTGTGCAACGGAAAGCGTGACGGAAAAAGCCACGGCCGCTGCGGCGGCGAAAAACCCTCTGCGGTTCATGCGTAATGCTCCTGCTTTCTTGGTGAAGTGTGACGATTGTCGGCAAAATATGCAATTGCAAATCATTTGCAATAAAAAAATGCACCGCAAAGACTTGAATCTTTTTCTCTATTCAAAGACGCAAGGCTTTAAGCTGAATCAGGTTTTCGTGTTTCGGGATGCATGGGAAAGCCGGTGCTCGCGGACATAGACATAAATGCCGCTGCCAACGATGAGTGTGATGCCGAGCATTGCGATTGCATCCGGCCAGTCGCCCCAGATGATGAAACCATAGAGCAGGGCGATCGGCATGGCGGTATAGCGGAACGGGGCGACAGCGCCCACATCGCCCGAGCGGGCTGCGACGATGATGAGCACATAGCCCGCGACGATGAAGACCGTGGCTGCAAGAATGAATGCGGTGGCGCGGGCCGTCGGCCAGACCCAGTCCTCGAACGCACCCCACACAAATCCGAAAACGGTGACCGCCAGCGATGTGAGAAGCGCGGCGGTTAGAGACGGGATTTCAGGCGGCATGAAGCGGGCAGTGAAATCGCGGAAGGCGAAAAACAGAACGCCCGCGACAGCAATCAAGGAGGCGGCGTTGAAGCCCTCGGCGCCGGGGCGGACGATCATCAGCATTCCGGCAAATCCGATTGCTATCGCAGACCAGCGCCGCCAGCCGACCTGTTCCTTCAAAAAGACGATAGCCAGCAGCGTGATGATGAAGGGAAGCGCCTGCAGGATTGCGGTGATGTTGGCAAATGGCATGCGCATGAGAGCCGTGAGGAAGAAGGCGGCCGCTATAACCTCCATGATCGCCCTGCCGAAAACCGCCGGATGCCACATCAGATCAAGCCGGGCCCGCCCGCGCGTGGCATAAAGGACGAAGCCGAGGGCGGCAGTTGCCAGCACGCCCCGAAGGGCCAAAATCTGGCTGACGGGTAGCGTTTCGCCCGCAAGCTTGACGAACATGTCGTTGCTGGAGAACGCCGCCATGGCGAGCGTCATTGCAAGGATGGACCGTTGGTTCTGACGGGCCGTGTCAAGCGAGGGGATCGCCGGCATGAACTGAAGGAATCCGGAAAAAGCTGCGGGTCATCCGCCCGGCATGCTCCTTGGACTTCCTTGCACATGCCGCCAGAAGGGGCAACGGCGTGTGTGGAATGGCTGGAATGCCGTTTCTTGCCCTGGCTTGGTGCGTGCCGATCCATGAGGATTAAAAGAGTGCGGTAACCCGCCGGGCGAGTGCGAAGCCGTCTTCCGCCAGCCGTTTGACGAACGCGGCCGCTTCGTGGAACGCGCCATGAAAGGCCTTGGCGCGTTCTCGGCGCGCCTTAACAAGATATTTGTCCATTGCTTTTTCACAGATGTGAAAGTCCCTGTTCATGGTCTTTCTCCCATCTTGCGGATTTGCTCCGGTGGTCCGGGCCAAACCTTGGTGAATTTAATTGTGAAATAATTGAGTTGATTGCCCTCAACAAATGGGTATTTTCACTCTTAAAGATGAGGAAAATTCATGTATAAATTGGGGTGTTAGTCCATGCGACGGCTTCCACCGCTGAACGCTCTGCGCGCCTTCGAAGCTGCGGCGAGGCATGAGAGTTTTTCAAATGCAGCCGATGAGCTGAACCTGACGCCTTCGGCGCTGAGCCATCAGGTCCGCCATCTCGAAGAACTGTTGAACGTGCCGCTGTTTGAACGCCGCGCTCGCCGGGTGGTGCTGACCGATGCGGGGACGCGGATGCTGCCGGCGCTGACCGAAGGTTTTGATCGCTTGCAGGACGGTGTTCGCCGGGCGCTTGCCGTAACGCCGGATGACATTCTCATCGTCTCGACGGGTCCATCGTTTGCGGCCAAATGGCTGGCGCCGCGGATCTATAAATTCGTGGAAGCCCACCCGGAGATCGAATTGCGTATCGCGGCCAGCATGGGCCTCGCCAATTTCGTCGATGACGGCGCAGAGGTTGCGCTCCGCTTCGGGCCGGGCATTTATCCGGGCCTCCACGTGGAGCGGCTTTTTGAGGACTATACGCTGCCGCTTGCAAGCCCAGGGCTGGTTAATGGCGACCCGCCTTTAAAAGAGCTTGCCGATCTCGCGCACCACACGCTTTTGCATGATTCGACCATGGCCGGGTTTCCCGGCGCGCCCACCTGGCCCGACTGGTTGAAAGCAGCAGGTATCACCGGCATCGATGCGGCGAAGGGGCTGCGCTTCAACCATGAGGACCACGCCATAGACGCGACCATTGAGGGGGCAGGCGTCGTGCTTGGCCGTCTGTCGCTCGCCGCCCGCGATTTGAAACTCGGGCGGCTTGTTGCGCCTTTCGATCTGAAACTGAAGACGCGTTTTACGCAATGGTTCTGTTGCCCGCCCGAAGCGCTTGAGCGGGAGAAGGTGCAGGTGTTTCGCGCCTGGCTGCTGGCCGAGGTCACACAGGATCAAGCCGAATGGCCAATATAGAGAAGCGCATGAGGTGACGGAATGGCCGGTAAGAAAACACGGTGATCATTGAACTGACACCGAGTCGGCACGCCGCTATCGCGCGCCGTCGTCCGGCCTCTTCCTCGGGCGTCTCGTATTGGGGCATGGGCGCGGAGGAAGCTAACGGCGTACGGCAATCCGGACACGGCAGAAGCGCTTCGTCTTTCGACGTTACCCATCGCCGCGATCGGACAGCCTTTCCAAGACCGCCTGAAGTCTGCCAGATCAGGGCTTGTCCGCCCCTCAGCCCCCCGTCACGCTCATGTGGCGGGAGACGGCGGGGCGCTTGGTGCGCCGGTCAATGACGAAATCATGGCCCTTCGGCTTACGTGAAATGGCTTCGTCAATGGCTGCGTAAAGAAGGTCGTTGCCTTCTGATTGCCTCAGCGGCGTTTTCAGGTCGGCGGCGTCATCCTGTCCAAGGCACATGTACAAAATGCCCGTGCAGGTGATGCGCACCCGGTTGCAGCTTTCGCAGAAATTGTGGGTCATGGGCGTGATGAAGCCAAGCCGTCCGCCGGTTTCCTTGACTTCCACATAACGCGCCGGGCCGCCGGTCTTATAGGGAATGTCCTCAAGCGTGAAAGTGTCGAGGAGCTTTGCGCGCACGACCGAGAGCGGCAGATACTGATCGGTTCGGTCGCCCTCGATATCGCCGAGCGGCATCGTCTCGATCAGCGTGAAATCCATGCCGCGGCCATGCGCCCAGCGGACCATATCTTCGATCTCGTGCTCGTTCACGCCCTTGAGCGCAACGGCGTTGATCTTGATGTGAAGCCCCGCCTCTTGGGCGGCATCAATGCCCGCGATCACCTTATCCAGTTCGCCCCAGCGCGTGATTGCCTTGAACTTGTCCGCATCGAGCGTATCGCAGGAGACATTGATGCGCCGCACACCCGCATCGGCGAGTTCCCTCGCATATTTCGCAAGCTGCGAACCGTTTGTTGTCAGCGTTAGTTCGTCCAGCGCGCCTGTGTCGAGGTGGCGGCCGAGCGTTCGGATGAGGCTCATGATATTTTTCCGTACAAGCGGTTCACCGCCTGTCAGCCGCAATTTGCGTACGCCCTTCTCCACGAAAGCAGAGCAAAGCCGGTCGAGCTCCTCCAGCGAAAGAACCTCTTTCTTCGGCAGAAAAGTCATGTTTTCCGCCATGCAGTAGACACACCGGAAGTCGCAGCGGTCCGTAACCGAGACGCGCAAGTAACTGATTGCGCGTCCGAACGGATCGATCATCGGCATGGGCTTGTGGGAAGCATCGGCCGTGAAAGGATCGTACTCGGGCATGGGGGCCATTTCCTCTCTCTCATGCCGAAATACCAGTAATTTCAGCATTTTACGTATTTATACGTAAAAATTCAGTTGTGTTTAGTCACTGCGACGGTAGGACGCGCTGAAACCTCGATCAAGGGTTGGTTACACGGTTTACATTAGAACTATTATGACTTTACATTGAAATCATTATATTGTGAAATTTCAGGATGAGGGCGCTATCCTGCGTCGTTAGGTCCGGCGCGGAAAAGGGCTCACAGAACGAATTGGGGTTCACCCAATCGCTGCTGGGAAACGCAACAATTGCACACTGAGCAACCTGTGCTTGAAACGAATGTGACGTCCGTGCCTGCGGTCGACCCGGAAGATTTGGCCCGCGCGCAGGTCTATCGGCTCTTGAGCGCTTTCTTAAGCGCAGCCCCTGACAAGGAAAAGCTTGAAATCGCTGCTGCGCTAGAAGGCGATGAAACGCCGATGGGCAAGGCGGTCGGTCGCTTTGCGACAATTGCGGCAAAGACCGATCGGGCAACCGTCAGCCAGGAATACAACGACCTTTTCATCGGGCTTGGACGCGGCGAATTGCTGCCTTACGGCTCGTATTATCTCACCGGATTTCTTCATGAGAAGCCGCTCGCCCGGCTGCGCAACGCCCTCTCCCGGTTAGGGATCGAGCGCGATCCCGCAATCAAGGAGCCCGAGGACCATATCGCCTTCGTCACTGAGGTGATGGCCGGGCTGATCATGGGCGATTTCGGCGAGCCGCAGGACCTGGACATCCAGCACACGTTTTTCGAGGACCATGTGGGGTCCTGGGCGCCGCACTTCTTTGCCGATCTGGAGAAGGCGAAATCGTCCGTGTTCTACGCGGCCCTTGGCCTCGTCGGCAAAGAGTTCATGGAGATCGAGCGCGAAGCGTTTGCACTCGATTGATCGGGTTTCGGCGGAAACGCCGGAAAACCGCGGCAAGCCCGCTCAGGT
>JAKSCL010000377.1 GCA_022360615.1 Hyphomicrobiales bacterium | reverse complement strand
CCCAAAGAAAACCAAAAAGGACCGAACTGTTGCGCTGATGAAGCGCGATGGCGCGCTGCCACTGTTGGATATCGAACCAGGGCCCAACCAGAAGCCCGGCGATCAGCGGAATAATGAACCCGGCGAAGGTCGCATCAAAAGGTGCCCGCGGCGCGCTTGACGCAACTGCGCCGGGCCATGGCGAGCCGATGAGGAAAACCGCCGCGACCGCCAAGCAGAAGAACGAGATGACGGTGTGGAACACGACGATGCCCCGCAGCCGCAAAAGCTCGCCCATGAAGCTGCCGAACGCCAGGAAGCCCGCGGCCACCAGGAGCACCTGAAAGCCGATTGCCGGCGCCCAGAGATATTGCGCAAAAGCGAAGACCGTGATGGCGAGCGCCGTGATCTGGTAAGCGAAGACAATGACCGGCGCCTTGCGGACGGAGGAGAAAAACCATGTCTCCAGATTGCGTGTCTTCGAAAGCCGGTTGACGAGGATGCCAAAAAAGATCAGCCCAAGCGTGTTGGGGATGACAAAGGCCAGAAGCCCTTGAAGGCCATAAAGAAAACTGAAGTGAATAGAAAAGAAAAACCCAAGACCCCAGACCCAGGCAACCGCAGCAGAGTTTCCGAAAAGCAGGATGTGACCACCTTCGCGCTGCATCTTCCGCCCCATCCTGTTTACGGGTCTTGTGCCCGGGTATTCAAAGGCCGCACCCTGCCGACGATAGGTTGCGAA
The DNA here is from genome assembly GCA_022360615.1 of Hyphomicrobiales bacterium. Taxonomy (GTDB): domain Bacteria; phylum Pseudomonadota; class Alphaproteobacteria; order Rhizobiales; family JAKSCL01; genus JAKSCL01. The sequence continues at coordinate 1,148 of JAKSCL010000377.1, read as the reverse complement.
TCCAATAAGCCGCCCCACTCGATTGATCTCGTAAGTGTGTTCAATAACAAGCGGGTGTCAAACAGCAGCATAGCCGTTCCAGAACGGCCATGGCTTAAAAAATCGGTTTGAACAGGCGTTTTGCTGCACTTTACTTTGAATTGGTCGGTGAAATCAGGCCGCTACCCGCGCTGATGCTGAATTCGCCGCACCCGCGGCCCTTTCAACTCTAACGGCCACCTCGTTGCGCCTGAGAAACGGCGGTGTGAAAGGCGGATCGTAGAAGAATGTCGTCGCATCGCTCACTGGATACCAGGTGGAGTTCCGCAAAGCATTGAGAAGCACACCGCGCTTTTCGACGAAAAGCTGTTGGGACCAAGCGCCTGAAAAGCGGATGGCGGCGAAAGTCCCTTCCGGCAGCGTGATGATCTCCGCCCGCTGATCGAGCGGTTTCGGCGCCGTTTCAGCCGTGTATTCGCGCGGCAGAAAAAACCGCATGGCATAGCGGTTGTCGCCGAGCGACTCCGCATCGACCGGTGTCGTCATGGCGATTTTCGCGCCTTGCGGTGCGGCAATGCGGTTCTCGACGGGCACCGTCATCGCGATCCTGCTGCCGCCATCGTTCCGACCGGAAATATAGCGAAAGAGGATGTTGAAATTGCTTACGCGCGCTTCACGGTCGGACGCCGCTTTGACAATCGACTGCGCGGCAATGCGCGGCGCATAGCGGCGCACCTCGATTGCCTCGCCCAGTATCTCAAGCACCTCGTATTTCGGTTGCTTGTCCCGATTGCGCACACCGAACACGGACAGGACGTTATCCGTTGCGTCTTGAAGTGCGGACATTTTGTTCCTCGTCAAAACCCCGATGGCTAAGATTAAGGCAACACCGCCGCTCTAATTGCTTGAAGCCACGCGGTTACACACGCCATGGTCGTAATCACATGGCACCCGGCTGGATAGGGGCGCTGTCATACACGCAAATGCGGGGGTCTCATTATGCTAAATGAATTCAGGGAGTTCGCGGTCAAGGGCAATGTTGTCGACATGGCCGTCGGGATCATCATTGGCGGGGCATTTGGCACGATCGTGTCATCGCTCGTAAACGACAGCCTCATGCCGCCCATCGGCCTGGTCCTCGGCGGCATCGATTTTTCAAACGTCATGCT